>JAOPZM010000160.1 GCA_025964115.1 Solirubrobacterales bacterium | reverse complement strand
TCTACCTACCGTCTGTTTGATAAGGCAGGGGCCGAAAGAGGGAGTTGGAAGCGATGCAAGCAGTTGACGCGTCCGCGGCAGACCGGTTCGCGCTTGGGGTCGACGTCGGAGGGACCCACACCGACCTGATTCTGTCCGGTCCCGACGGCCTCGTGAAAAGCAAGGCGTTCACGACCCACGGCAACTACAGCGAGGGCATCTTCAACGCGCTTGAGATAGCCGCATCGGAGCTCGGCCTGGGCGTGTCCGACGTGCTGCCCGACTGCCGTGCGTTCGTCAACGGCTCGACGATCGTCACCAACGCGATCACCGAGCTGCGCGGAGCCAAGGTCGGCGTGCTGATCACCCGCGGCTTCAAGGACACCTTCCGTCTGGCCGGCGGCGCGCGCCGGGTGGAGTACGACGATCACCTGCAGGTGCCGCCACCGGACGTCGTCGAGCGCGACTGCATCGAGGAGGTCACCGAGCGGGTCACCAGCGAAGGCCGGAGCGTCGTCGCGCTCGATGAGCCGGAGGTCAGAGACGCCTTGCGCCGGCTGCTCGCGAAGGGCGTCGAGGCGATCGCGGTCTGTTACCTGTGGTCCTTCAGCGACCCGTCGCACGAGCGCCGCACGCGCGAGATCATCGCCGAGGAGGCGCCGGCGCTGTTCGTCACGCTCTCCTCCGACGCCCATCCGGTCATTCGCGAGTTCCCGCGCTTCATGACCGCCGTCTTCAACTGCCTCTCCCACCGCGCCACGACGCGCTACGTCGACGGCCTGGAGAAGCAGCTCTCCGAGGCCGGCTTCTCCGGCGCGCTGAGCTTCTTCCAGGGCATCGGCGGCTCGGTGGGAGCCGAGGCGGTGCGCACGATGCCGATCAGCCTGATGGCCTCGGGCCCCGCCGGAGGCGTGATGGGAGCCCGCTACGTCGCCGAACAGCTCGGCCTCAAGAACGTGCTCGTCGGCGACATGGGCGGAACGAGCTTCGACACGGCGGTGCTGCCCGACCTCGAGCCGACGGTTGCCAAGCAGGCGACCTTTGGGCCCTTCCATACGGGCATCAACATCCTCGACATCGTGTCGGTCGGGGCCGGCGGCGGCAGCATCGCCTGGATCGACTCCCGTGGCGTGCCCCAGGTCGGGCCGCGGAGCGCCGGATCGGAACCCGGCCCCGCCTGCTACGGCCGTGGCGGCGAGGAGCCGACGGTGACCGACGCGAACGTGATCCTCGGGCTGATCGACCCCGACAACTACCTCAAAGGCCGCTACACGCTGGACCGCGAGGCGGCGGTGAAGGCCGTGCAGGCGCGCATCGGAGACCCGCTGGGGTGGAGCGCCGAGCACTCCGCGGCGGCGATCTACGACCTCGCGGTCATCGAGATGGCCAACGCGCTGCGGATGGTCAGCATCGAGCGCGGGCACCACCCACGCGACTTCACGTTCTTCTCCTACGGCGGAGGGCTCGGCCTCTTCGGCGTGGAGATCGCACGGCGCCTCGGATGCCCGCGGATCGTCGTCCCCGACAACTCCTCTGCGTTCTCGGCCTACGGCGTGCTGATCGCCGACTACGTGCGCCAGTACAACCGCACGGTCGGCTGGGTCCTCAGCGACCCCTCGCAGGCGACGCACGTAAACGCCGTCGCCGCAGAGATGATCGCCCAGGCGATCGCGGACGCGCGCGAGGAGGGAATCGACGAGGACGATCTCCAGATCGAGCGCAGCGGCGACTTCCGCTTCCTCGGCCAGGTCTACGAGGTCAACGTGCCGCTCCCGGCACGCGACCTGACGCCGGACGACGCACCGGCTCTGGCGGCGGACTTCCCCCGGATCTACGAGCGCAGCTACGGCGAGGGAACCGCCTGGGAGGGCTCGCCGGTGGTGATGATGAACCTGTCGATCAAGGCGACGAACCGCCGCGCCAAGCCGGCCGGGCGTCGCGCCGAGCCCACGACCGGAGTAGCGACGCCCGAGCCGATCGCGCACCGCGAGATCTTCCTGCCGATCGAGCGCCGCCAGGCGTCCGTGCCCGTGTACGCCGACAGCAGCCTCGTTCCCGGAACATCGGTGAGCGGGGCAGCCATCCTCGATCTCGGGGACACCACCGTCTACGTCCCGGAGGGCGCCACCGCCACCCGCGACGAGCACTTCAACTTCCTGCTGAGCGTCTGAGGGCCGCCATGAAGCCCTACAGCCAATTCGCGACCGTGCCCGCGCTGATCGGGGCGCGCGCCGAGGCGCTGGGCGACGCCGTCGCCGTCACCTTCGAGGGAAGCCCGTGCACGTTCGCCGAGCTCGAGGAGCGCGCCGGAAGGGTGCACGCGTGGCTGGCCGAGATGGGCGTAGGCCACGGCGAGCGCGTGGCGGTCCTGATGCGCAACTCGCTGGAGTTCCTCTATGCGTGGCTCGGCATCGCTCGCGCCGGCGCCGTCTCGGTGCCGATCAACACCGCGATGGTCGGCGACGCCCTCGCGCACACGCTCGCGCACTCCGAAGCGGTCGGGATCATCGCGGACGCCGACCTGCTGGCCGCGGTCGACGCCGCCGGGAGCTTTCCCGACCTGCAATGGCGGCTGGCGACGGGCGAGCCGACGGCCGAGGGCGTCAGCCCGTTCTCGGCCGCGCTGGCCGAGGCCGCTCGCGAGCTGCCCGCAGCGCCGGGCCTCGAGGCGGCGACGCCGATGTCGATCGTCTACACGTCCGGCACGACGGGCATGCCGAAGGGGGTCGTGCTGCCCCACCAGAGCTTCACCAACACCGGCGCCTACTTCGCCCACCACCTGCGCCTCGGCGCCGATGACCGCATCCACACGTGCCTGCCGCTGTTTCACTGCAACGCGCAGCAGTGCGGGTTCATGGTCGCCATGCACCTCGGCGTGCCGATGGCGATCAACGCCAAGTTCTCGGTCAGCCGCTTCTGGTCGTGGATCGCGGACGCCGAAGCGACCGTCTCGAACCTGATGGGCGCGATGCTGACGCTCCTCTACAAGGTGCCCCAGAAGGAGGACGACGCCGCCAACCCGCTGCGCAAAATCGCCGGCGCCCCGATCCCTGAGCAGCTCCACCGGCCCTTCGAGGAGCGCTTCGGACTGCAGCTGATCGAGGGCTACGGGCTGACCGAGACGGGCACGATGGCGATCCTCAACCCGATCGAGGACGTCAGGCCGGGCACGATCGGCCTGCCGCTCGAGCACAACGAGATTCGGATCGTGGACGAGCGGGGCGAGGACGTTGCCGCCGAGACGCCCGGGCAGATTCTCGTGCGCGGCCACATCCCCAACGCCCAGATGATCGAGTACTTCAAGGAGCCGGAGAAGACCGCCGAGGCTCTGAACGGCGGCTGGTTCCACACCGGCGATCTGGGCAAGCGCCGCGCGGATGGCTACTTCGTGTTCCTCGACCGGATGAAGGACACGATCCGCCGGCGCGGCGAGAACATCTCCTCGTTCCTGATCGAGAAGGTCGTCCTCGACCACCCGGCCGTGCTCGAGTGCGCCGTGTTCGGGGTCCCCTCGGAGCTGAGCGAGGAGGACGTAAAGGTGATCGCCGTCCTGCGCGAGAATGTGGAGCTCGACCCGCGGGAGCTCGTCGAGTGGTGCGCCACGCGGATGGCCGACTTCATGGTCCCACGCTACGTCGAGTATCGCGCCAGCTTGCCGCTGACCGAGACCGGCCGCGTACACAAGTTCCGCCTCCGTGCCGAGGGCGCCGGCGACGCCTGGGATCGAGAGCGCGACCGCGACCTGGCCCGATCGCGGAGCTGAGCGTGGCCGGCGAGACCATCGGCGTGAGCGCTCAGCCAAGCTTCGACGAGCTGCCCGCGATCGAGAAGCTGGGGTTGCGCCATGCGTGGACGGTGCTCGACCGCGACCTCGGCACGCTCGGGCGCTCGAGCCCGGAGGGGATCGTCGAGGCGGCCGCCCTGGTCCGGGAGGGCACGGTCCTCCCCCTCAACCTCTCGCTGAGCGAGCTCGAGCCTCCGCTCTTCGGACGCGAGGCGGCCAGACACGAGATCTTCGCGACGGACCGCAACACGCTCGACGACCGCATCGACGGGTTCTATCCCCAGGGCTCCTCGCAGTGGGATGGCCTGCGCCACGTGCGCGCGCGCGAGTTCGGCTTCTTCGGAGGCGTCGAGGAGAACTTCGCCGCGGGCGTCGAGGGCATCCTCGGCATCGAGCACTGGGCCAGGCGCGGCATCGTGGGTCGCGGGGTCCTGCTCGACGTGGTGGCTCATCGCCAGCGGCTCGGGAGCAGCTATGACCCGCTCGGGGCCGAGGCGATCGAGGCCGACGAGTTGCGGGAGATACTCGACCATCAGGGCCTGCAGCTCCGCGGCGGCGACGTCATCTGCGTGCGCACCGGCTGGATCGACGCCTACCGTGCGCTCGATGGGAGTGCACGCGCGGCGCTCGCGACCGACGCCCGGGCGAGCGGCCTGGCGGGCTCCGAGGACATGGCCCGGTTCCTCTGGGACAGCGGCGCGATCGCCGTCGCCGCAGACAACCCCACGCTCGAGGTGGCCCCCGGCGACCCGGCCGTGGGCTCGTTGCACAGGCGCCTGATCCCGATGCTGGGCTTCGCGGTCGGCGAGCTCCTGGACCTCGGCGCGCTGGCGTCGCTGTGCGCGGGCGACTCGCGCTGGGACTTCATGTTCGTTGCAGTTCCCCTCAACCTACCCGGCGGCGTCGGCTCGCCGGCAAACGCGGTGGCAATCAGATGACGACGTCGATATCGACCCTCAGCAGCACCATCCTCGGCCCCGAGATCTCGCTGGCGCCGGAGAACCATCCATTCCGCCAGGAGTTCCGCAGCTGGCTTGCGTCCAACGCTCCGGGTGTGCCCGAGCCGCTCGACCAGGACAAGCGCTTCGAGATGCGGCGCGCCTGGCAGCGAACGCTGTTCGACGGCGGATGGGCCGGGCCCGCCTGGCCCGAGGACGTCGGCGGGCGAGGCGCCGGACCGCTGCACCAGTTCATGTACTACGAGGAGCTGGCGCTCGCCCGCGCTCCATATGCCGCGAACACGCCCGGCATCGCGCTGCTCGGCCCCACGCTGATGGAGGTCGGCTCCGATGAGCTGAAGGCCCGCTTCCTGCCGGCGATCCTCTCGGCGGAGGAGATCTTCTGCCAGGGGTTCTCGGAGCCCAACTCCGGCTCGGATCTCGCCTCGCTGCGCACGCGAGCGCGCCTGGACGGCGAGGAGTGGGTGATCGACGGACAGAAGATCTGGACGACCTGGGCGCAGTACGCGGACTTCTGCTTCGTCTTGTGCAGGACCGACCCCTCCTCCGAGCGCCACCGCGGGCTCACGCTGCTGGTCTGCCCGGTCGATCAGCCCGGCGTCACCGTCCGGCCGATCACCCAGATCAGCGGCGACCCCGAGTTCGCCGAGGTCTTCTTCGACGGCGCGCGTGCGCCAGCCTCATACGCGGTCGGCAGCGTCGACGACGGGTGGAGCACCGCGATGATCCTCTTCCAGTTCGAGCGTGCGGACCAGGGGTTCACAGACCATTCGCGGATGCTGGTCGAGCTCTACGACATCGCCGCCGACCTGCGGGAGGGCGCGAGCGCCGCGCGGCTGTCCCCGCAGGCGATCGCAAGCGCCCGCCAGCGCCTCGCCGACCTCTGGATCCGCTGCCAGCAGCTCCGTCGCTTCAACCTGCGCACCGCCGTGCGGGGCGAGGCCGGGGAGTCGATCGGCATGGGCGGCTCGATCGTCAACCTGTTCTGGGGCGAGCTCGAGCGCGACATCGGAGAGCTTGGGGCGATGGTCCACGGCACGCGAGGCCTGCTCGCGGAGACCGACCCCTCGCATCGCCTGCTCGCAAGCCGGGGCGGGACGATCCACTCCGGCACGAGCGAGATCCAGCGCAACATCATCGCCGAGCGCCTGCTCGGCCTTCCGCGATGAGCGAGCTCTCCACCGTTACGGGGCCGATGCGCCGCAGCCTCGTGTTCGCCACCGACGAGCTCGAGCCGCTCGTCGCTCTCGCGCTGCGGGCCGAGAAGGCGGGCTTGGATCGCGTGTGGACGACCGAGTACGTGCACCGCGACGCCGTCGCGCGGGCGCTCGCGATCGCGCTCGCGACCGAGCGGATCGGGGTCGCGACCGGCATCGCCTACGCGTTCACGCGGCTTCCGCTCGCGATGGCCGGTCTCGCCGCCGACGTGCAGCGAATGTCCGGCGGGCGCTTCGCGCTCGGCATCAGCTCGGGCACCCGCGGCGTGCGCCGCTGGTACGGGGCGGAGTTCGACCCGCCCGCACCGAGCATCGGCGCCTACGCCGACGCGCTGCGCGCCGCCTGGGCCGAGAACCCCGACCTGCAGCTCCCGCCCAGGCTATACGCGGCGGCTCTCAACCCGATCATGACCCGCACCGTCGCGCGGACCTGCGACGGGGCGCTGCTGCATGCGCTCGCGTTGAGCCGCACCCACCTGCACGAGCGGGTGCTCCCGGCCCTGCGCGAAGGCCTCGCCGAGCGCTCCGATGAGGCGCCGTTCGAGATCGCTGCGTGGTGCATCACGTCGATCGACGAGGACGAGGAGCGCGCTCGCGAGCTCGCCCGCCGGCAGCTCGCCTTCTACCTCTCGACCCCCAGCTACAGCACCGTCACGGCCGGCACGTCGTGGGACAGCGTCGCGGACGACGTTCGCCGCGCATTCGACGAGTCGGGGCGCAAGGCGAGCTGGGGCGAGCTCTCGAGCCTGATCCCGGACGCCGTGGTGGACGAGCTGACGATCAGCGGCTCGCCGGCGGTCGCCCGCGAGCGGGCCCTGGCCCTCGAAGAGGAGCTTCGCGAGCTGGGCGTGACGGAGCTCGTCTTCCAGCTCGCGGGCGCCGACGTCGCCGCCGGCGAGCTGATCGCGAGTTGCGAGCGGATCGCCGACGTCCTCGCCCCCGGTCCAGTGTCCCCAAGCCCGCAGTCCACCGGCGCTCTCGCCGGCGGCACGAATTCAGAGGTGAGCGAATGACGACGACCGTGAAGCTGAATCCCGAACAGGAGGAGATCAGAAGCGTTGCCCGCGGCTTCTTGAATGCGCGCTTCCCGGCGGAACGCGTGCGCGAGCTGATGAGCAGCGAGGCTGGCTTCGAGGAGTCCTCCTGGAAGGAGATCGCCGACCTCGGCTGGACCGGGATCGCCCTGCCCGAGGCGCGCGGCGGCGCGGGATACGGCGTCGTCGAGCGCTGCCTGCTGCTCGAGGAGATGGGACGCGTCCTATACGGGGGGCCCTACCTCTCCTCGGCCGTCCTCGCCGCCGACGCGCTGGCGCTGGTCGCGAGCGAGGACGCGGCCGCGGGAATCCTCGGAGAGGTCCTGGAGGGCTCCACGCGCGCGACGCTCGTCGCCGCCGGGGACCTGCTCGGAGAGGTCGACCCGGGCGGTGCCGTCCGCGCCGCGCAGGCCGGGAGCGAGTACCGGCTCAGCGGAGACGGGGGGCTGACGCTCGACGCGGGCACCGCCCAGATCCTGATCGTGCTCGCAGCGCTCCAGGACGGGACCAGCGG
Source organism: Solirubrobacterales bacterium (assembly GCA_025964115.1). Taxonomy (GTDB): domain Bacteria; phylum Actinomycetota; class Thermoleophilia; order Solirubrobacterales; family Solirubrobacteraceae; genus Palsa-744. The sequence continues at coordinate 7,985 of JAOPZM010000160.1, read as the reverse complement.
GCTCTTCGCGGTCGAGTCCTCGGAGCCCGGCGTCACGCTCGGTCCGGGCGCGATGATCGACGAGACGCGCAAGACCGCCTTTCTCGAGTTCGACGACGCCCCCGCGCGGCGACTCGACGACGGCACCGACACGGCCGCGGCGATCGCCCGCGTGCTCGACCGAGGGGCGATCGCGCTCGCGGCAGAGATGGTCGGAGGTGCGCAGCAGGCGATCGACATGACCGTCGCCTACCTCAAGGAACGCGAACAGTTCGGAGGCCCGATCGGCCGCTTCCAGGCGCTCAAGCACCGTCTCGCCGACATCGCCGTGGCGATCGACGCGGCCCGCGAGGGTGTCTACTCGGCGGCTGACGCTGTCGACAGCGGCGAGCTCGAGCACGTGCCGCTGGCGGCTGCGGCGGCGAAGAGCGCGGCGGGAGACGGCTACGTGCTGGCCACCGCCGAAGCGATCCAGCTCCACGGCGGCATCGGCTTCACCGAGGAGCACGACATCGGGCTCTACTACAAGCGGGCGCTCAGCGGACAGCCGATGCTCGGCAGCTCCCTGGATCACCGCGAGCGCATCGCCGTCGGGCTCGATGTCTGACGGGCCGGACGCCGGCGCCCCCGAGCCCGACTCGACCGGGCGCCTGTACTTCGAGGACATGACGGTCGGGTCGCGCTGGGTCTCACCGCGCCGCACTATCACCGAGGCCGACGTGAGCTCCTTCGCGGGTCTGTCGGGAGACTTCAACCCGCTTCACGTCGACAGCGTATTCGCCGAGGCCGGTCCGTTCGGCGCGCGCGTAGCGCACGGCGCGCTGGTGTTCTCGATCGCGACCGGCCTGCGCCAGCAGATGCCCATCTTCCGCGGCTCGCTGCGCGCGCTGCTCGAGCTGCGCTCCTGGCGCTTCCTGGCACCGGTGCGCCTCGGCGACACGGTCGCCGTGATCACCAGCGTCGTCTCGACACGCGAGACCTCGAGACCCGACCAGGGAATCGTCGTCCAGCAGCTCGACGTCGTCAACCAGCGCGGCGAGTCCGTGCAGACCGGGGAGATGGTCTCGCTGATCGCATGTAGGGAGACTGCACGATGAGCTCCTCGGCGGTGATCGTCGAAGCCCTCAGGACACCGATCGGCCGCTTCGGAGGCGCCCTCAGCGGGACCCGGCCCGACGACCTCGCGGCGCTCGTGATCGCCGCGGTCGTCGAGCGGAGCGGACTCGACGCGGCCGACCTCGACGACGTCTACATGGGCTGCGGCAACCAGGCGGGGGAGGACAACCGCAACGTCGCGCGGATGGCCTCGCTGCTCGCCGGGCTGCCGGTGGAGGTGCCGGGATGCACCGTCAACCGTCTCTGCGGAAGCGGGATGGAGGCGGTTGCTGTCGCCGCACGCGCAATCGAGGCACAGGCGGGCGAGCTCTACCTCGCGGGCGGCGTGGAGTCGATGACAAGGGCGCCGTTCGCCCTCGCGAAGCCCAGCCGCGCCTTTCCCCGCGGTCCCGCACAGCTCGAGGACACGGCACTCGGCTGGCGCTTCGTGAACCCGCGGATGCGAGAGCTCGGCCACACGGACTCGCTCGGCGAGACCGCCGAGAACGTGGCGCGCGAGCGCGGCATCACGCGCGAGGAGCAGGATCGCTTCGCGCTCGAAAGCCATCGGCGCGCGCTCGAGGCGGCCGAGGCGGGACGTCCTCGCGAGTGGTCCGTGCCGGTGCAGACCCCGTCCGGCGAGCTCACGACCGACGAGGGCCCGCGCTCGGACACCTCGCTCGAGCGCCTGGCCTCGCTGCCTCCGGTGTTCGCCCGTGACGGGTCGGTGACGGCCGGCAACTCGAGCCCGCTCAGCGACGGTGCGGCAGCACTCGCCCTCGCCTCTGAGGAGTTCGCCAGAGCCCACGGACTGCGTCCGCGGGCGCGCGTCCTGGGATCGGCCACCGCGGGGGTCGCTCCGCGCGTGATGGGGCTCGGCCCGCTCCCCGCCACGGAGAAGCTCACACGCAGGCTAGGCATCTCAATCGAGGACTTCGACACGATCGAGCTCAACGAGGCGTTCGCCTCCCAGGCCGTTGCCGTCTGCAAGGAGTGGGGAATCGACCCTGCCGAGGGCCGTGTCAACCCGGACGGAGGCGCGATCGCGCTGGGACACCCGATCGGGTGCTCGGGAGCACGCCTGGTCGGGCAGGCGCTGCGCACGCTCGAGCGGACGGGCGGCCGTCTCGGCCTGGCAACGATGTGCATAGGGGTCGGCCAGGGGATCGCGGTGGCGATCGAGCGGATCGATCAGGATTGAGCCGTGGGCGAGACTCTGGTCATACGTCAGCCACGGCTCGGCGAATATTACGAGCGGGTGACGCAGGTACTGACAGACGCCTTCAGCCAGATGCGTGGCGCCGTCCTGGACGGGCGCGCCGTCGTGGTCGTGCTCGACGACCGTGACCTGCTCGGTCAGGGAACCGTCGCCGACGCGGCGCTCGCGACCGGCCTGCTGGGACTCGTGAGGGCGTTCGCGCTCGAGGGCGCCCGCCCGGGCTGGCGGGTCAATGCGCTTACCCACCGCGGAGAGGAGGGCGACGTCGAGGATCATCTCGACCAGCTCGCCGGCTCGGCGCTCACCGGACAGCTGCTCAGGGTCGGCACCGAGCATCTCGGGCGGGTATGGCCGTGAGCGCAGCCTCCTCCGAGCGCGGCCTCGCGGTCGTCACCGGCGCCGCCGGGGTGCTGGGCACGCGGATCGCCGCACGGCTCGCCGAGGACTGCCACGACCTGCTGCTCGTGGATCTCGACCCGGCCGTCAGCGATACGGCCGAGAAGATCGCCGCTGCATCGGGGCGCAGCGCGCTCGCGTGTGTCGCCGACCTCACGAGCGCGCAGGGCGCCGACGCGGTCGCGCGCGCGGCAAGCGAAGGCGGTGGCGGCGTCGTCGTGCTGGTCAACAACGCCGGGATCACGCGCGACGGCAGGATCGGCGATCTCGAGGAGGCCGACTTCGCAGCCGTCGTCGAGGTCAACCTGACCTCGGCGATGCGGTTGACGCTCGCGCTCGAGGACCTGCTGGCGGACGGATCGGCGGTCATCAACATGAGCTCCCGCGCATCGCTCGGCAACTTCGGGCAGGCCAACTACGTCGCCTCGAAGTCCGGCCTCGTCGGGCTCACCCGCGCGCTCGCGCTGCGCTGGGCTCCCCGCGTGCGGGTCAACGCCGTTGCGCCGAGCCTGATCGACACGCCGATGGCCCACTCGATGCCCGAGCGGGTGCTCGAGAAGCTCGTCTCGCGCATACCCGCAGGCCGGATCGGCCTGCCCGACGAGGTCGCCTCCATCGTCGCGTTCCTCGCCTCACCGGAGGCCAGCTACATCACCGGGCAGGCGATCGTCGCCTGCGGCGGACGGAGCATCGCGGCGTGAGCCCGAACCCGGTCAGCGTCGGCACGCTCGTGCAGCTCGGTGCCGCCCGCTCTCCGGCAAGGATCGCCGTGAGGACCCCGCAGGGAGACGCGCGCACCTACGCTCAGCTCGACGCGCGCACCGACCGCCTCGCCAACGCGCTGCTCGCCAAGGGGCTCGCTCCGGGAGACCGCGTCGCCGCCTGGATGGAGGACTGCGTGGAGTACGTCGAGCTGTACCTGGCCGTGGCGAAGGCGGGCCTCGTGATGGTTCCGATCAACGCCCGCCTACGCTCGGCGGAGGCCGCATACCCGTTGAAGGACTCGGGCGCCCGCGCACTGTTCTGGACCGGCGGGCTGAACGAGGGCGTCAGCGAGCTGGAGGAGCTCGAGGAGCTGCTCCGCGTCTCGCTCGACGCCGGCAGCGAGCTGGACTCGCACTCCTTCGAGGATCTCGTTGCGGGCGGCCGGGAGGCCGCGCCCCCGCCGCCGAGCCCGGAGTCGGTCTACATCATCGGCTACACCAGCGGCACGACGGGGCGCCCCAAGGGCGCGATCCTGACCCACGCGAGCGTGCTCGCGCTCGCCCGCCTGAACGCGCTCTCCTACCGGCTGCCGCTGTTCAGCGTCGCGGCGCTGACGGGCTCCATGTCGTTCGTGGCAACCGTCCCCTCCCACATCATCAGCCATCTCTACGTCGGCGGCACGCTGATCGTCATGGGCCACTGGGACGTCGAGTCGCTGCTGGCGACCGTGCAGGCCCAGCGCGCGACGTTCACCTACGTCCCATCACCGACGATCGCGGAATTCACCGAGGCCGCGGCGCGCGATCGGGTGGCGTGGTCCACGCTCGAGTCGATCCTGCATTCCGGTTCGCGCGCGAGCGCCGAGAAGCTGCGGGCGCTGTGCGAGGTCGTGGGCGGCCGCTTCGTGGAGGGGCTCGGCATGACCGAGAACTCCGGCGGCCTGATCACGGCCACGACCCGAGAGGACATCGATGGCGTCTCGGAGGCAAATGAAGTGTTCGCCTCGGTCGGCCGCGCGGTGCCCGAATCGGCGGTCGAGGTGCTGGGTCCGGACGGCGCCCCGGTGCAGCGCGACGGCTCCAGCATCGGCGAGCTGGCGATCAGCTCGCCGGCGCTGATGACCGGCTACTGGAACCTCCCGCAGGAGACCGCAGAGGCGCTCAAGGACGGCTGGTACATGACCGGCGATCTCGCCGCCATCGACGCCGCGGGCTACGTGTACATCGCCGAGCGCCGCACCGACCTGATCGTCTCGGGAGGCATGAACGTCTACCCGAGCGAGGTCGAGGAGCACATCGCAACGATGCCCGGGGTGCTCGAATGTGCGGTCGTGGGCTTGCCGCATGAGCGTTGGGGCCAGACGGTTGTGGCGGCGGTCGTGCGGGATCCCTCAAGGGCGATCTCGGACGCCGACGTGATCGAGCACTGCCGCGCGGGGCTCGCGAGCTACAAGAAGCCCACGACCGTCGTCTTCATGGACGAGCTGCCGCGCACCACGAGCCTCAAGGTCAAGCGCTCTGTCGTGCGGGATCTGCTCGGGTCCCGGCTCGCCGCGCGGGGCGCTTGAGCGCCCCGGTCCCGGGAGATCGCGACCGTGATCGAAGCCGACGAGCAGCAGAGCCTCACGCCCGCGAGCAAGGCGCACCGCTTCGAGCTCGTCGAGGTCCCCGAGGACTTCGGCCCGCGCGAGCTGGTCGTGGACGAGCCCCGCGTCAAGGCCTTCGCCTTCGCTCAGGACGACTACTCCCCCTGGCACTTCTCCGCGTCCCCGTTCGGCGGGGCGGTCGGGCACGCGTCGATCCTCGCCAACGAGCTGATGCAGATCTACTTCGAGCGCTACCGCATCGACGTCCACGAGGATCAGGGTGGAGCGTGGCTCGAAGAGGCCCACGTCGAGGAGGCCCTCTGGTTCGCGAACCCGGTGTTCGTCGGTGAGACCGTCGTCCTGAGGGGACGGTTCGTGGACAAGTACGTCAAAGGCGGTCGCGGTGCGGTGGTGCTCGAGGGCGAGGCGCGCGCCGCGGACGGGCGGCTGATCATGGGCCACAGGGCGATCGAGTACTTCGCCATGGACGGGCCGGAGCAGGACACCGCCGCCGCCCGCGAGGAGGAGCCGATGCGCCGCGTACGGCCCGAGGCCGCGGCCGGGATCGCGCCAGCTCTCTCCGCACATCCCGGCATCGGACCCGGGACGCCGATCACGACGCTCGAGAAGACCATCTCCTTCCCGCAGCAGCTCGTGTTCTCCACGCTCGAGTACCCGCAGGCGCAGCGAAGCGTTCACACGGACCTCGCGATCGCGCGAAGAGCGGGGCTTCAGGCGCCGCTGGTCCAGGGCCAGCAGCTCGCCTGCCACGTGTCGGAGTCGATGACGCGCTTCTTCGGCGACGCCTGGTACACGAGCGGCCGGGTTCGCATCAAGTTCCTCGGCGGCGTGTGCGCGGGCGAGACGATCCGGGTCTGCGGAGCCGTCCAAGGAAGCGTGCGGCGCGACGGTTCCGACGTGCTCGAGCTGGACGTCTGGATCGAGAACGAGGCCGGCACGATCGTCGCCGTCGCGAACGCCTGCGCGTCGCCGCAGGGGTCAGGAGAGGCCGAAAAAACACGTTGATCAGTGCGGGTTGACTTATCTACCAACCGACTGGTAGAGTCACGCAACAACTGGCACTTACCGAGTGTTGGCTTGGGCTTGGAGAGGTCCGGGAGCAAGCAAATACGCGGGGCGGCCTGGGAAAAAACAGAGGAGATATTGATGCTCATGCGTAAACGCGTCGCACCTGGGGTGGTGCGCGATGAGGGCGGCCTTCGGTCGCCCGGTGTCAGGCGGTCGAGGCCGTCAACCCGCTCCATCCGTCTGATCGCCGTCGCGGCGGGCCTCCTGGCCGCCTTCGCACTGGCGGCGTGCGGCAGCAGCAGTAGCTCGTCCTCGTCCTCCTCGTCCTCGGCGGCCGCCGCCTCTGGATCGTCCGGGACGAAGCCGACAGGGTCGCCGATCAAGACGTTCACGATCACGTCGATCCAGGCGCAGGCCGTGCCGACCTACCCGAACATCAAGGAAACGGCGGTCGCATACGAAAAGTGGATCAACGGCAAAGGCGGGATCAACGGCCACCCGCTTGAAATCACGGTCTGCGACGATCGCGGCGAACCGACCCAGGCGACCAAGTGTGCCCGGGAAGGAGTCGAAAACGGCGCCGTGGCCGGGGTGGGGTCGTTCAGCTTCTTCGGGGCGAACATCGTTCCGGTGCTCGAAAAGTCGAAGACCGCCTGGTTCGGGATCTGCTGCGCGCAGTCTGCACCGGAGCTCTCGAGCAAAATCGTCTTCCCAACCGGCAGCCAGCCGGCCTATGGGGCGGCGACGGTGGCCAAGGCCTATGAAGAAGGCTGCAAGCACCTCAACGCGGTGATCGTGGAAGGCGCTCAGGGAGTGTTCGAACCGGTCATGAAGAATGCCGCCAAGGCTTATAACCACCCGATCGGAAAGTTCATCAACCTGCCGACGACCGTCAAGGACTACAGCCCGCAGGTTGCCGAAGCACTGAGTGGCAACGCCGACTGCGTGGCTGTGATCTTCGGAGAATCGCTGTTCAAAGCGTGGATGCCCGCATGGCAGCAGTCCGGTACCAAAGCGCGGATGTACGGCGCCCAGGGCAACCTCAACGCGCAGGCCACCAAGGGCTTCGAAAGCGCGGCCGAGGGCAGCAAAATCGTGGGCGTCTACCCAGACCTCGCGACGAAGCCATGGACCGAAATGCGCGAAGCGCTGAAGGCGGCCAACGTCAACCCGGCCCTCGACTACGACGCTCTCGCGTCGCTGGGCGATTGGAACGGCTATGTCGCGTTCACGAAGATCGCCGAAAAGATGACGGGCACGATCGACCACACGACGTTCCTCGAAGCGGCGTCGAAAACCTCCGGTCTGGAAACGAACGGTCAGGTCCCGACGCTCGACTTCACCAAAGAATGGACGGAAGGCCCGAAGGGCTTCAACCGGCTGTTCCAGCGCAGCTCGGCCTTCTCGAAGATCGAACACGGAAAGGTCGTTCCTGACACCGAAAAGCTGTACGACGGAACGAAGTTGATGTTGGGCACCGGCAAGCTGGCGCCGGGGGTCTAGTTCTAGCGAGCCGGGCCAGGTGCCGGGCCGGGGACAGTCTCCGGTCCGGCACCGAAGCCGGCGGCTCGAGGATCAGCCAAGGGGACCATCATGCAAGAAGTCATCCGTTTCGCACTTCTCGGCCTCGGCGTCGGAGCCCTGTACTCCCTCGCCTCCCAGGGCCTGATCGTCATCTACCGTGGCTCGGGGGTGCTGAACTTCGCGCTCGGCGCGATGGGCATGGTCGGCGTGTACCTGCAGTGGGAGCTGCACGTCGAAGACCACTGGCCGTTCATCCCGTCGATGATCGCCGGCGTCGCCTTCTCCGCTGCGGTCGGCGCGCTCACGTATCTGCTGATCATGCGACCGCTGCGGCGGGTCTCCGCCCTGGTGCGCGTGATCGCCACGCTCGGCGTTCTGACGACCCTGCAGGCGATCGCCGTGCTTCGCTACGGGACGATTCCCAAGTTCGTTCCGAGCGAGCTGCCGACGAAC
>JAOPZM010000153.1 GCA_025964115.1 Solirubrobacterales bacterium | reverse complement strand
GATGGCGCTCAGCAGATACGGGAGCAGGCTGGTCAGCCCGAGACCGACCAGCACCAGCGTGATCGTCAGCCCGCCGGCGTGGTCGGAGGTATGGGGCGGCGCCGTGAGGGCGGCCCCCACCATGCCGATCACGATCGCCGACACGGCGATGTACTCGTAGCGCCCTGCATGCTCGCCTAGCAGGCGCTCGGCGAGGAACATGAGCACCAGCAGCCCGGCGGCGAGGGCCGGCTGCACGACGACGAGCGGGGCCAGCATCAGCGCGACGATCTGAAGCGGCCACCCGAGTATCGAGAGGCCCGTGCCGGCAAGCCAGCGCGCGCGCTGGGCAAGCCGCCACGCCAGGGCCAGCCGCAGGTGCTCCTCGTGCGGCGCCTCCCTGGCATCGAGCGCCTGCAGGGCGATCCCTAGGCTGTAAAGGGTCGAGGCGCCGATTGCCGCCAGGATTCCCAGCACGAGTTCGACCATGTCCACCTACGATCATCGCACTCCCGGTCCCGAGCACGGGAGCGCACTGGCCCGCGCGGCGATGGCCAGCTACCTGGTTCCGGGGCTGGTGCTGCCGTGGCCGCGGCTGCGAGACGCGCTCGGCGTCGAGCATCGCACGGCGAGCGGAGCCGGATACGCGCTGACCTTCGACGACGGCCCGCACGCCCAGGGCACCCCGGCCGTTCTCGAGGTCCTCGCCGCCACCGGCGTGCGCGCGACCTTCTTCCTGGTGGGTGAGCAGCTGCGGCGAAACCCGGCTCTGGGCGGGGAGATCGTGGCGGCCGGCCACGCGATCGGCCTGCACTGCGACCGTCATCGCAACCTCCTGCGCCTGGCGCCGTGGCAGGTCCGGGCTGACCTCGACCGGGCGCAGGCGACGATCGAGGACCTCACCGGCCGAACGCCTGAGCTCTATCGGCCCCCCTACGGCATCCTCAACGCAGCGGCGCTGCGGCTCGCGCGCAGCCGCGGCTGGCGCACGCTGCTGTGGAGCGCATGGGGCCGCGACTGGCAGGCGCGGGCCACTCCGGCCTCGATCTCCGCGCTTCTCACGGCCGAGGCCGGCGAGGGCTCGGTGCTGCTGCTCCACGACGCCGACGACTACGGCGCTCCGGGCTCCTGGCGGCGAACTGCCGCGGCGCTGCCACTGGTGCTCGAGACGCTCGCAGAGCGTGGCCTCCAGGAGGTGCCAGCCTGAGCTGCGGATAACATCGACGGCTTGTCCACCGCCGTCTCGATCGACGCCGAGGGTTCGGTCCCGGTCGCGCGCGCCGTCGGCGCGCTGGCACCCGCTCGCAGGCGCTCGCGCTGGTGGGTCGAGGCGCTGGCGCTGCTCTGGCTGCTGTGGGTGTACGAAGCGATCACGAACTTCGCCCCCCTGCGCCTGCACGTGGCCGTCGCTCACGCCGAAGGCTTGCTGCACGCCGAGCAGTCGCTGCATCTCGATCCCGAGCACGCACTCGACAGCTGGCTCGCCGGGCAGCACACGCTGGGAGTGATCCTCTCCGACTACTACGACAACGCCCACTTCGTCGTGACCCTGGGCCTGCTTGGCTGGCTGTGGTGGCGGCGCGCCGACATCTACAGGCCGCTGCGCAACTCGCTCGTGCTCGTCAACCTGCTCGCGTTCGTCGTGTTCTGGCTCTATCCCGTCGCGCCGCCACGGATGCTCGGCGGCTTCATCGACGTCGTCGAATCGACCCACGCCTTCGGCTCTTTCCACGGCGGCTCGCTGGCATCCCATGCCGACGAGCTCGCTGCGATGCCGTCCCTGCACATCGCGTGGGCGGTCTGGTGCAGCCTGGCGCTGTGGCGCATGTCGGCGCGCCGCTGGGTGCGGGCGCTGGCGATGCTGTACCCGTGCCTCACCGCCTTCACGGTCATCGCGACCGGCAACCACTTCGTGCTGGACATCGTCGGAGGGCTGCTGGCGATGGTCCTCAGCGTGGCGATCGTGCAGCTGCTCGAACGCTGGATGACCTCGCACGGGCGGCCCGTGCGGATCCTTGCCCGCGCGCGCAGACATGAGGCCGCCGACGCCCACATGCGGCCGCAGCAGCCGCGTACCGCATGTCACAAAGTTGTTACGAAGTCGGAGACCGGGTAGACTAGCCGCGCCGCCGCAGACAGTTGAGGGACGTTTCGACGGTCAAGCCGCGAAGAGCGCGGTGACTTTCTCGTCTGTAGGGTGGGCCTATCACATGCCAGACTTCGACGCCAACGAGGATCCCCCGACCCTGCCCGGGGCCGGCCAGGGCGAACCCGCCGAGCCGGTCGATCACGGGCCGCCGGTCATGCCTCGTGCACGCGAGGTCCCAGACGGTCACCTGGACGCGCCCGCCAGCGGGAGCGTCCGGCGTCTCGGACCGTCCCTGCTCGCGCAGCACAAGCGAGCCGGCCTGCGCGCCTGCAACCGCGGTTGGCGCGGTTCGGCGCTGAGAGCGCTTCCTCGCAGACGGCGCCTGTGGACCGTGTGCCACGGGCGGCCCCCTGGATCTCCGAGCTGACGTGGTCTTCCTCCGTTACCTCGACGTGTGCCTGGTGCTCGCGACGGCGCCCTTTGTGCTTCTCGGCGGCATGCCGCTCTTCGGATACCTGGTGGGTGCGTGCGCCTGGCTGCTCACGCGCCTCGGCACGGCGTACGTGCATGAGCGGGCGCGGCGGGTCGGCGACCCCAAGCTGCGAGCCGGGCTGCAGGTCGGAGGAATGATGGGCCGCATATGGATCGTCGCATTCGCCGTCATCCTCGCGAGATACGCGGGCGGCAAGTCCGACGGGATCATGGCCGCCGCGCTCGTGCTCGCGGCCTTCACCGTCTATTTCGTGATGTCGTTCGTGACGCGCGAGGGACCGCTTCAGGGCGGGTCGAGCACCACGCGGAGGCCGAGCACGTCATGAACGCCACCGAGACAGGCGGTCTGCCGCCGCGGCCCGCGCCCGAGGAGGCGCGCATTCCGGCGCCGCACCCGACCGACGATCCCGCCCCGAAATCGAGCGTCAAACGCAAGCTCCTGATCGCGCTCGGCGTCTACCTGGCCGGATTGATCGCGCTGATCGCCATCTACGGCTTCAAGGGTCACCGCAACGAACTGTTCAAGCCGCAGAACGAGTTCAAACTCGAAAGCTGGGTTGACCTCGGAATCTTCTCGATCAACAAGGCCGTGCTCTACCTGTTCATCGCGGCCGCGCTCACCTGCGTGACGATGATCTACATCGCTCGTCGCATGCAGCAGCGCCCGAACAAGGTGCAGGCCGCCGTTGAGGCGCTCTTCCGGCTGATGCACGACAACATCACCGCGAGCGCGATGGACGAACGGATGGCTGCCAAGTGGTTCCCGTTCATCGGGACGCTCTTCCTGTTCATCCTCTTCTCGAACCTCGTCGGCTACATACCGCTGCCCACGAACACCGAGAACGAGATCAACGTCTTCGGCCTGCAGATCCCGTCGTTCTCGCTGTATGCCGCTACCGCGAACCTCTCCGTCCCACTCGTGCTCGCGCTCACCGTGTTCGTCTCCTACACCGTCGAAGGCATACGCGCGAAGGGACCGATCGGCTACCTCAAGGGGCTCATCCCCGGCGGCGTTCAAGGGGGGATGGCAGTTCCCATCTTCTTTCTCGAGGTGCTCTCGAACCTGATGCGCATCCTCTCGCTGACGATTCGTCTCTTCGCCAACATCCTGGCGGGGCATCTGATCATCCTGTTCATGGCGGGGGCGCTTGCCGTGATCCTGGGCTCCGCCTGGCTCGGCTGGTTCACGCTCCCGTTCGGCATCATCCTGTTCGCGTTCGAGGTCGGCCTGGTGGCCGCCCTTCAGGCATTCATATTTGCCACCCTCACCGCTATCTACCTCGGCGGCGCCGTCGCCAAGGATCACTAAAGGAGCAAATCGCTGTGCACATAGCTCTCATCACCCTCCTGGCGGCCGCCGAAGAAACCGCCAAGGCAGGCAAGTCGATCGGTCTCGGGGTCGGAGGCGGGCTCGGCGCCGTCGGGGCCGGAGTCGGTATCGGACTCATCTTCGGCAAGGCGATCGAAGCGATCACGCGCCAGCCCGAGATGCGCGACGAGATCACCCAGCTCCAGTGGCTGGGCTTCGCGCTGACCGAGGCGACCTTCTTCTACGGACTCGTGGCGGGCTTGCTGGCCGCCTTCATCGTCTAGCACCATGCTGACCGCCCTCGCACGCGACCTCGCCGCGCCGCTCGCGGCCAACGGGAGCTTCCTGATCAAGCCGGGTGTCGGCCTGATGGTGTGGACGCTGCTCGTGTTCGGCCTCACGATGGTCCTGCTGTCGAAGCTCGCCTTCCCGCGGATCAGCGCGGCGCTCGAACGCCGCCAGAAGGCGATCGAAGAATCGATCGACACGGCCGAGCGCACCCGCGCCGAAGCCGAGCAGATCCTCGCCGAATACCGCCAGCGGCTGCAGGAGGCGCGGGCGCAGGCGGACGAGATCATCCAGCGCGCCCGCCAGACGGCCGAGGTGCAGGAGCGCGAAGCCAAGGAGCGTGGGCAGGAAATCGTCGCCGAGGCCTCGCAGCGCGCTCAGCGCGAAATCGAGGCGGCGACGAAGCGGGCGCTCGAGGAACTGCGCAACGAGGTCGCCGATCTGACGATCACCGCGACCGAGAAGGTCACCCGCAAGGCCCTCGATCCCGAGGATCAGAAGCGGCTCGTCGAGGAGGCGCTCCGCGAAATGGACTTCTCCGGCCTCTCCTCGGGGGCATCCAACAACTGATGGAGGAGATCGCAAAGGTATACGCCCGCTCGCTGTTCGAGGTCGCCCGTGAGCAGGGCAAGCTCGACTTGGTGCGCGAGCAGCTGGGGCAGTTCGTCGATGCGCTGAACGAGAACCGCGAACTTGCCGTCTTCTTCTTCTCGCCCTACTTCTCGGTCAAGGAGAAGCAGGAAGCGCTCCCGCGAGTCCTCCAGGACGCCGACCCGATCCTCCTGAACTTCTTGAGCCTGCTGATCGAAAAGCACCGCATGCCCGTGATCTTCCGTATCCGCGACGCGTTCGAGCGCATGTGGGAGGAGGAGAACCGCGTCCTCCCCGTCGAGATCACCAGTGCGATCGAGCTCGACCCGGGCACCATCGAGAGCCTCGCCAGGCAGATCGGCGAGCGAGCCGGACGCACGGTGAAGCTCGCCACACGCGTGGACCCCGAGATCCTCGGCGGCCTGGTGGTCAGGGTGGGCAACTCGATCCTCGACGCCTCTATCCGAAACCGACTGGAGCAGCTGCGCAGGCACGTTGCCCAAGGAGCCTCTTAGGAAACCCACATGCAGATCAACCCAGACGAGATCACAAGCATCCTCAAGAGCCGCATCGAAGGACTCGACGGCGGACGCGCCGAGCTGACCGAGGTCGGCACCGTGCTGTCGGTCGCCGACGGCATCGCGCGGCTGCACGGCCTCGAGAACTGCATGTCCTTCGAGCTGCTCGAGCTCTCGCACGGCGTAACCGGGCTGGCCCTGAACCTCGAGTCCGACAACGTCGGCGCCGTGCTGTTCGGCGAGTGGGAACGGGTCTCCGAGGGCGACACCGTGCGACGCACGGGCCAGCTGCTCGACATCCCGGTGGGCGAGCAGCTGCTCGGCCGCATCGTCGACCCCCTGGGCCGCCCGCTGGACGGAAAGGGCGAGATCGGGGCAACCGAGACCCGTCCGGCCGAGTTCAAGGCACCGGGCGTCGTACAGCGCCAGCCGGTCAAGGAACCGATGCAGACCGGCCTGAAGGCGATCGACGCGATGATCCCGATCGGCCGTGGGCAGCGCGAGCTCATCATCGGCGACCGCCAGACGGGCAAGACCTCCGTCGCGATCGACGCGATCATCAACAACAGGAACACGGGCGTCGTGTCCGTGTATGTCGCCGTCGGCCAGCGCATGTCCACCGTCGTCGCGCTCGCGCAGATGCTCGACGAAGCGGGCGCGCTCGAGAACACGATCATCGTCGCCGCGGGCGCCGACGAGGCGGCGCCGATCAAGTACCTGGCGCCCTACGCCGGCTGCGCGATGGGCGAGTACTTCCTCTACGGCGGCAGGCACGCGCTGTGCGTCTACGACGACCTCACCAAGCACGCCTACGCCTACCGTCAGATGTCGCTGCTGCTGCGTCGGCCGCCCGGCCGCGAGGCGTACCCGGGCGACGTCTTCTACCTGCACTCACGGCTGCTCGAGCGGGCCGTGAAGCTCAACGACGATCTCGGGGGCGGCTCGCTGACGGCGCTGCCGATCATCGAGACGCAGGCGGGCGACGTCTCCGCGTACATCCCCACCAACGTGATCTCGATCACCGACGGTCAGATCTACCTGCAGGACGACCTCTTCAAGTCGGGTGTGCGCCCGGCCGTCGACGTGGGCATCTCGGTGTCCCGCGTGGGGAGCGCCGCGCAGATCAAAGCGATGAAGTCGGTGTCGGGAACGCTGAAGCTCGACCTCGCGCAGTTCCGTGAGCTCGAGGCTTTCGCGACGTTCGGTTCCGAGCTCGACGCGGTGTCGAAGGCG
>JAOPZM010000031.1 GCA_025964115.1 Solirubrobacterales bacterium | reverse complement strand
CAGCGGGGTTCCCGCTGCACCCGATCTCCGTCGAAGGCCTGAGCCGCTCGAACCCGCTGCGCGCGGTGCGCGCGCTGGCTCGGGCCGCCCGTGCGCTCCCGCGCGCGCGAAGGCTGCTGCTCGAGCTGCAGGCCGACGCGGTAATGGGCGGCGGAGGCTACGTCGCCGGCCCCGTGGGCCTGGCGGCGATCAGCCTGCGGACGCCGCTTGTGCTGACCGAGGCCGACAGCCATCTGGGGCTGACGAACCGGCTGCTCGCGCGGTTCGCGCGGCGCATCTGCCTGGCCTTCCCGCTGCCGGGCCGCAACGGGGCCCGATACCGCGTCACGGGACGGCCCGTCGCGGCGCCGACGCTCGATCGCGGCGAGGCGCGCGAGCGCCTTGGAATCGCCGCGGAGGAGACCTGCGTGCTGGTCTACGGCGGCTCGCTGGGAGCGCGCTCGATCAACCTCGCGGCCGCGGAGGCGTTCGCGAGTGCTCCATTCCATGTCCTGCACGTGAGCGGGCGCCGCGACTACGCAGAGCTCGCCGGCCGCGGCCTGGCACCAGGCTACGACCTGCGCGAGTACCTCGACCTGGCCGACTTCGCGGGCGCGCTCAGCGCCGCCGACCTGGTGGTCGCCCGCTCCGGAGGCTCGGTGTTCGAGATCGCCGCCCACGGGAGGCCGGCGATCCTCGTGCCGTACCCGCATGCCTCCGCCGATCACCAGACGGCGAACGCCCGCTGGATGGTCCAGGCGGGAGCCGCCGTGGCGATCCCCGACGCCGAGCTCACCGCGGCGAGGCTCGCGAGCGAGGTCGCGACGCTGCTGGCCGATCGCAACCGCATGGGTGCCATGTCCGCGGCCTCGAGCGGCCTCGCGCGTCCGCACGCTGCGCGTGAGGTGGCCGGCGAGCTGCTCGAGGCTGCTGCGCGATGAGCGCCAACGCCGGGCCGTGGAGCGGGCGGCGCCTGCACTTCATCGGGGTCGGGGGCGCCGGGATGAGCGGCTACGCCCGCGCCGCGCACGCGCTCGGAGCTCAGGTGAGCGGCTCCGATGCCAGCTGGAGCCCGTATCTCGAGCGCCTCGCCGCCGACGGCGTGCTGCAGGCGAGCGTCGGCCATGCGGCGGAGAACGTGCCCGGCGGCGCGGACGTCGAGGTCGTCTACTCCTCGGCCGTCCCCGCCGAGAACCTGGAGCGCCGCGCGGCGCGCGAGCGCGGCATTCCCGAGCGCCCGCGCGCCGAGCTGCTGGCGGAGCTGACGGCGCTGCGGCGGACGATCGCGGTCGCAGGCACCCACGGCAAGACGACGACGGCCTCGATGCTCGTGCACGCGCTGCGCGGCGCGGGCCTGCAACCGGGATGGCTCGTGGGCGGAGCCGTCGGCGGCGAGCTGGCGAACGCGGAGTGGGGGGAGGGCGAATGGCTCGTCGTGGAGGCCGATGAGTCGGATCGCTCGATGCTCAGCCTCAGCGCCGAGATCGCGTTGCTCACCAACGTCGAGCTGGACCACCATTCCACCTACGGCTCGCTCGCCGAGCTGCGCACGGCGTTCGCCGAGTTCCTCGCCGGCGCGCCATCGGCCGTCATCTGGGACCGGCCGGAGCTGCTCGAGCTGCGCTCGGGGGCCGTGACCGCCTACGACCTCGACGGCGTGACCCTCACGCCCGGGGGCTCGAGCTTCACCTGGCGCGGCCACCACGTGCGCCTTGAGGTGCCCGGCGCGCACAACGCGCTGAACGCGCTCGGAGCGCTCGAGGCCGCGAGGCTCGCCGGTGCCGAGGACGACGGCGCGATCGCCGGCGTGGCCGGCTTTCACGGCGCGGGGCGCCGCTTCCAGCTGCTCGGCGAAAGCCCGAGGGGCGCGATCCTGTATGACGACTACGCCCACCATCCGACCGAGATCGCCGCCACGCTCGCGGCGGCACGCACGTTCGCGCACCGGCGGCTCGTGGCGATCTTCCAGCCGCACCTCTACTCGCGCACGCAGCTCCTGGCCCGCGAGTTCGGCCTCGCGCTCGCAGCGGCCGACGTGATCGCGGTGCTGGACGTCTATCCGGCCCGCGAGCGCGCCGAGGATCACCCCGGCGTGAGCGGCCTGAGGATCGCCGAGGCCGCCGCGGACAGCGCGGCGGGCCGGCCCGTGTACTGGCTGCCCACGTTCGCCGATGCGGAGCCGGTGCTGGGGGGGCTGCTCGGCGAGGGTGACATCGCGCTCGTGATGGGCGCCGGCGACGTCGACCAGCTCGGCCGCCGGCTGGTGGTGCGATGAGCTCCTCCGGGACATCGCCGCCCGTCGAGCGCGACTTTCCGCTCGCGCGGCTGACGACGGTGAGGACCGGCGGCGCAGCCGAGTTCTTCGCGCGCGCCGGCAGCGAGGCCGAGCTCGCAGAGCTGCTCGCCTGGGCTGCGTCCCGCGGCTGCCCTCTGAGCGTCGTCGGATCCGGGTCGAACCTGCTGGTGGCCGACGAGGGGGTGTGTGGGCTCGTGCTGAAGCTCGACCGCGATCTGGCCGCGATCGCCGTCGAGGGATCGGCGATCGTGTGCGGTGGCGGCGCGAGGCTGCCCGCGGTCGCCGCGCGCGCCGCTCGGGCGGGCCTGTCGGGAATCGAGTTCGGCGTGAACATCCCCGGGACCGTGGGCGGCGCCGTGCGCATGAACGCGAACGCCTATGGCGGCGAGCTCGAGCGGGTGCTCGACTGGGTGCTCGTGATGACCGCCGGCGGGACCGAGCGCCGCAGCGCCGCCGAGCTGGGGCTCGGCTACCGGCGCTCGAGCCTCGCCGAGGCCGAGATCGTCGCCTCTGCGAGGCTGACGCTCGTGCCGCAGGAGCCGGAGAAGGTCAAGGCGACGCTCGCCGAGCTGCGCGCGCTGCGCCATGAGGCACAGCCGCAGGGGATCAGGACCTTCGGATCCACGTTCAAGAACCCGGACGACCCCCGCGCCGAGGGGCGCAGCGCCGGGCTGCTGCTGGCCGAGGCGGGCTGCAACGGACTGGCCGTCGGCGGAGCCCGCTTCGCGCCCAAGCACGCCAACTTCATCGAGAACACCGGCGCGGCCAGCACCGCGGACGTCCTCGCAGTGATGGCCGAGGGACGGCGCCGCGTTCTCGAGCGGTTCGGCGTCGAGCTCGAGCCCGAGGTGCAGACGCTGGGCGAGGTGCGCTTCCCCTGGTTGTAGGGGTTCTCGCTCGGAGGTCGAACAGATCCTCGATGGCCCGCTCCCGCGCCCCAGGATCGCTGGTAGGTCGAATCTCGCTGGCGCGCCCCTCGCTGGCGCGCCTCACGCGCCCGCTGGCCGCCGTTCCCTCAGCCGCCGAGCGCCTTCCATCCGGCCGCTCTCCGGCGAGAGCCCGTAGCGGGCCTCGCCTCGGCGGCTCGACGCGCCGGCAGCGGACGGGCCGCACGCCGGTCGCGCTGCTGCGCGCGCTCTCACGCCACCGGCGTCTTCGCGTCGCGCTGCTGGCCTGCCTGGTGTCGGTGCCGCTGCTCGCGGGTGGCTGGATGTGGCTGCGTCACTCCTCGTTCGTGTCCGTGCAGCACGTGCGCGTGAGCGGCGTGCACGGCGCCGAGGCGCGGGCGATCGAAGCTGCGCTGACGGGCGCCGCGCAACACATGAGCACGCTCGACGTGAACGTCGGGGCCCTGCGGGCCGCCGTCGCGCCGTTCGCCGTCGTGCGCGAGGTGCACGCGACGGCGAGCCTCCCGCACGGGCTGAACATCCACGTGATCGAGCAGCTCCCGGTGGCGGCGCTGATCGCGGCCGGCACCCGTACCGCGGTCGCTGCCGACGGGGTCGTGCTGGGACCCGCCCTGCTCTCGAGCACGCTTCCGACGCTTACCGGGAGCGCCGCCGCTGCGACGGGGGCCCGGCTCCGCGACCCGGCGCTGATCGCGGCCGTGACCGTCCTCGGAGCCGCGCCTCAGCCGTTCGCCAAGGTCGTGGCTCGCGTCTTCACCGGACCGAGCGGGCTCACGGTCGCGATGCGCAACGGCCTGCTCGCGTACTTCGGCGACGCGACACGGCCGCACGCGAAGTGGCTGTCGGTCGCGCGAGTGCTTTCCGACTCGAGCTCGACCGGCGCCTCCTACGTCGACGTGCGCGTACCCGAGCATCCCGCCGCCGGGTTCCCCGCAGGCACCCGTCCTCCCGCCGCGAGCTCGGAATCGAGCAGCTCCGAATCGAGCGGCACGGGATCCGTGGCAGCGGCGACCGCCGCCGGCTCGGAAGGCACCATCGCTGCGATCGCCGAACGCCTCGCGGGCCCGAAGGGCACGGAAGCGTCCGAAGCCGCCAGCGCTCCAGGCTCGGAAGCGCACAGCCCCTCAGGCGCCATCGAAGGGGGCTCCTCGAGCTCCTCGGGAGCGACCCGGGCCGAATCCGAAGAAACGAGCTCGAGCGGGGCGGCGCCTACCACGAAAGGACCCTAGACCTATACTTGAGGTTGACACGGGTCGCGGGCAATTCTCAGGTAGTGGTAGAGAGTCCCGCAAAATGCAACGGAAGTTGCGAGACTGAATGTCGTCGTTGACAGGGCGAAGATCCCTGCATAACGTGCACATCCCGGCGGTTCCGCGACCAGTATGCTGCGAACCCTGAATTCCTACTGAAGGCTTCGGACAGAACCATCATGGAGAGTAGCGGCAGCTATCTGGCGGTCATCAAGGTCGTGGGCGTGGGCGGCGGCGGGACGAACGCCGTCAGCCGCATGGTCGACGCCGGTCTGCGTGGCGTCGAGTTCATCGCCGCGAACACCGACGCCCAGGCGCTCGCGATGTGCGACGCCGACATCAAGCTCAACATCGGTCACGAGTCGACGAAGGGCCTCGGCGCGGGCGCCGACCCCGACATCGGCCTCGCCGCCGCCTCGGAGTCGCGCGACGACATCAAGGAGGCGCTGAAGGGCGCCGACATGGTGTTCATCACCGCCGGCGAGGGTGGCGGCACGGGAACGGGCGCCGCTCCGGTGATCGCCGAGATCGCCAAGAACGAGATCGGGGCGCTGACGGTCGGCGTCGTAACGCGCCCCTTCGACTTCGAGGGAACACAGCGCGCGCGGCAGGCGACCGAAGGCATCGAGCGCCTGCGCGACGTCGTCGACACGCTGATCGTGATCCCCAACGAGAAGCTGCTGGCGGTCGTCGAGCGGCGCACGTCGATGCTCGACGCCTTCCGTGAGGCCGACAACGTACTGCGCCAGGGCGTGCAGGGGATCACCGACCTGATCACGATCCCCGGGCTGATCAACCTCGACTTCGCCGACGTGCGCACGATCATGCAGGACGCCGGCTCGGCGCTCATGGGGATCGGTGCCGCCGGAGGCGAGAACCGCGCCGCCGAAGCGGCGAGGGCGGCGATCTCCTCGCCTCTGCTCGAGGAGTCCGTGGACGGCGCGACCGGCATCCTGCTCAACATCACCGGAGGCAAAGACCTGGGCCTGTTCGAGGTCAACGAGGCCGCGGAGATCATCCAGGCCGCAGCGGACCCCAACGCGAACATCATCTTCGGCGCCGTCATCGACGAGAGCATGGGCGAGGACGTGCGCGTCACCGTGATCGGCACCGGGTTCGATCACCGGCCGGGACGTTCCGCGCGACGCGACACCCGCGACCAGAGGCCCGACCGCGGCCCGCGCATCTCCGACCGTCAACGGTCGAACCTCGAGATCTCCGACGACGACATAGACGTCCCGCCCTTCCTGCGCTGACTCAGCGACGCGATGGCCGGCGCATTCCTGCGTCCTCGGTCGCTCGCGTGCACGGCGTATGACCGACCTAAGAGCCGAACACGGCCCGTGAGCTGTCGGTATTACTTTCTAGTCTTACCGGTATGCGAGTGACGCAGAGGGGGCAGGTCACGATCCCGAAACAGGTGCGTCGTGCGCTTGGCATCCGCCCGGGCAGCGACGTCGAGTTCGAGCTCGACGAGCAGGGCGCTCGGCTGCTCGTCGACTCCGACCGTGCCGCCGCCGAGATCAGCCGCATGCCGGGCGCTTGTGCTGGGGAGATGAGCACCGAGGAGATCCTCGCCCTGACCCGCCGCTGAGCCGGCGCGCGTGGAGACCCTCGTCGACAGCACCGTCCTGCTCGACCTGTTCACCGACGACGACATTGCAGCCGGTCATCTGCCGGGGGCAGTGCCTGTTGCCTTTCGCGCGCTGCTTTCGCGCGCGAAGCGGGACTCTGGATCTGGCCGAAGCTCGCGCTCGGTCGTCGTCCTGAGCGCAAGCGCTGTGCGGAGATAGCGAGACGCTCGCATCGCTCCGTGAGCAGGCGTGTCGGTGGCGTTGAGCCTTATGCTCACCGACCTCGGTTCATTTGCGTGGAAGCCACTTCGCTTGGAGGACGCCGATGCCGGACAGCACCTGCCACATGTCGATCTCGCTCGACGGCTTCGTCGCCGGGCCGGACCAGAGCCGGGAGAATCCGCTGGGGAAGCGCGGCAGGGAGGTCCATAGCTGGCACCTCGGCGACGAGCGCGCGAACGAC
>JAOPZM010000144.1 GCA_025964115.1 Solirubrobacterales bacterium | reverse complement strand
GTTGAACGGCAAGGAAGGAAAGGGTGAGGGAGCGGACTGCCGGGAGAAAGGGGGCCGTGGGGATCGCCGGGGCTCTCGGGGCGGTTGCGCTCGTCGCCGTCGTGTTGCTCGCGATCTCCGCCGGGGGGTCCAACGGCTCCTACACGGTCCGTGCGATCTTCGATGATGCGGCCAACATCATCTCCGGCGAGAACGTCAAGATCGACGGGGTCAAGGTCGGGACGGTGGGCTCGGTCACACCGACGGCCCAGGCCAAGGCCGCCGTCGTCCTGAACATAGACAACCCGGGCTTCAAGGACTTTCGCTCCGACGCGACCTGCACGATCAAGCCTCAGGCGCTGATCGGCGAGAAGTACGTCGACTGCCTGCCGACGCAGCCGCGCGTGGAAGGCACGCCGCTCCCTCCCCCGCTGGAAGTGATACCCGGCGGGCACGAAGGCGCCGGGCAGCGGCTGCTGCCCGTCAAGAACACGCACAGCCCCGTCGACGTCGACCTGCTCGGAGACATCAGCCGGCTGCCGGAACGCCAACGGCTGACGATCATCCTCAACGAGCTCGGCGCGGGCCTCGCCGGTCGCGGCAGCGATCTGCGTGAAGTGATCCTGCGCGCCGATCCCGCTCTGCAGGAACTCGACCGCGTCCTCGCGATCCTCGCCGGCGAGAACAAGGTTCTGGCGAAGCTCTCCGTCGACTCCGACAAAGCACTTGCCCCGTTCGCACGCGTGCGCCAGCAGGTCGCGGACTACATCGTCCAGAGCAACACCGTCGCCAAGGCAACCGCCAACAAGCGCGGTGCACTGGCCCGCAACCTCCAGCTCTTCCCGCCCTTCCTCGAACAGCTGGGCCCGGCGATGGAACGCATCGGGCGCTTCGCCGACGAAACGACCCCGGTGTTCACCGACCTCGGCAAGGCTGCGCCCGGCATCAACGCGGCGTTCACGCATCTTCCCGCCTTCTCGAGGAGCTCCGAAACGTTCTTCAAGAACCTGGGCAAGACCTCGAAGCTGTCCGGCCCCGCGCTCGTCGCCACGCAGCCGCTGCTCGCCCGCCTGAAAGCGCTCGGTGGGGCCGCGAAGCCCTTCTCTGGCAGCTTCGCCGAACTGCTGACGAGCCTGCGCAACACCGGCGGCCTCGAGCGGCTGCTCGACTTCATCTTCCTCGGCGCAGGTGCGAACAACGGCTATGACGCGCTCGGCCACTTCCTGCGGACTGAGGGTGTCGGGACGATCTGCCTCTCCTACACGATCAAACAGGCTGCCGCTTGCAACCAGCACTTCTTCTCCACCGGCACTCCGAAGACGACCGCCACGGCGACCTCGACAGGCGCGAGCGGGGTCGGCGTCGTGATGGCGCGGACCCTCGCGGTGATCCAGGGCGCGACGCCGGCACAGGCCGTCGCCAAATACCCGGGCGCGGTGCCCACCCCCGGCGAAGCCCCCGTGAGCCACCCCGGAGCCGGCACCGGCACCACGGCCCGTCCCGTCGGAGGCTCGACCGCAGGGACGACCTACTACAAGCCCTCGACCGAAGGCTCCGAAGCCGGCGGCCTGCTCCTCAACTACCTCCTCGGGAATTGAGATGAGCCGACCACGACACCCGAAGCGAACGCTGGCCACGGCCGCAGGCGTGCTCGCGCTCGTGGCGCCGGCGAGCGCCGTGGCGACCGAACAGGCCAGCACGACCGCCTCCAGTCCCCCGGCGCCGACGACGACGGCGGCGGCCCCGACCGAAGCCGCCGCGCCGACGGTCACCTCGACCGTTGAATCGCCTCCCACGCCGACTGCGACGAGCACAACCCCGCCACGCAGGATCACCCCGCCGCAGGTTCAGGCCCAGCACGCCCAGGGGAGCACGCCAGCAGGCAAGCCTGGCACCGGCGGTCCGGGGAGCAAGCCGGGCTCGGCCACGACAGAAACCCCGGCGGAAGCGCGCGCGAAGAGCAGGGCACCATCGCCCTCGGCGTTGACGCCCGCGCTACCGTTCGGCCTGGAATCCTCGATCGCAGGGGTGCCGGGCTTCTTCATCGAAAGCTTCCGCATCCCGCCGTTCCTGCTCCCGGTCTACCAGGCCGCCGGCACCGCCTACGGCATCCCCTGGCAGGTGCTCGCTGCGATCAACGAGGTCGAGACCGATTACGGACGGGATCTCAGCGTCTCGAGCGCCGGCGCCGAGGGATGGATGCAGTTCCTGCCGTCCTCGTGGAGCCAGTACGGGGTGGATGCCAACGGCGACGGCTTCAAGGACCCCTACAACCCGGCCGACGCGATCTTCGCCGCCGCCCGCTACCTGCGCGCGGCAGGGGGGACGACCGACCTTCGCTCCGCCGTCTACGCCTACAACCACTCGCAGGCCTACGTCGGCTCGGTCATGCTGCGCGCGCAGCTGCTCGGTGGCACACCGTCGGAACTGCTCGGAGCGATCACCGGCCTGACCGAGGCGCGCTTCCCGGTCCACGCCCTGTCGCACTTCAGCGACGGCTTCCCGCTGGCGCCTGCGAGCGGGCCGGCTGGCGCGGCCAAGCCGCTGCCCGGCACGACGATCTACTCGCAGGCCGGTGCCCCGGTCATCGCGGTGCAGGACGGCGAGATCGTGCAGCTGGGCTCCTCGCCCTCGCTCGGCCGCTTCGTTTCGCTGCGCGACGCCTACGGCAACACGTACACCTACGCGCAGCTGGGCGACATCTCATCCCTGTATCCCGTCCTGCAGCCGCACGCCCACACGGCCGTCAGCGGCCGGATCGCACAGCCGACCGTCCCCGAACCCGCGCCGAGCGGTCCCGCCACCGCCGGCGCGCAGCCGCGGTCGCCGATATCGGCGGGGGGCGCCGTGTCGGGGTTCGCCGAGGAAGCTGCAGCGTCCCTCGAACAGGCCCAGAGACCACCCCTCGCCCAGCCGCACCCCGCGTCGGCAAACCCGCCCCGCAGGAGGCCCGCCGCCTCGCCCAGCGTCTTCCGTGAAGGTCCGAACGACGTGTACCTGCACGCGCTGCGCAAGGGCGCACAGGTGATCTCGGGGACCGTCCTCGGCCACCTTGGAGCGACGGGCGATGGCGGTCCGCATGTGCTCTTCCAGATCCGGCCGGCCGGATCGGGCGCGCCGCTGATCGATCCGAAGCCGATCCTCGACGGCTGGGTGGCGCTCGAGAACAGCTCCATCTTCAGGGCCAAAGGCGAGAACCCGTTCCTCGCGACCTCACCCACCGTCGGCCAGGTGCTGCTCGAGTCCAAGCAGCAGCTCGAGCCCCAGGTGCTGCACGACGGCAACATCCGTCTCGGCGCCTGCGGACGCCAGGACGTCCAGACCGGAAGGGTCGACAGGCGGGTGCTCGCAATGCTCGCCTACCTGTCCGTCTCCGGCCTCAGGCCGACCGTCGCAGGGCTGAAATGCGATGGGGCGCCGCCGGCGGGGAGCGCCAACTCGCCGGCGAGCTCGACCGAGGTGGCGATCGACATCTCGGCCGTCAACGGCATCCCGATCTCGGGCCACCAGGGGACCGGCTCGATCGCCGACGCGACCGTCCGCAAGCTGCTGATGCTCGAGGGTGCGGCCCGGCCTCGCGAGATCGTGAGCCTGATGAGCTACCCCGGTGCGGCCGGCGCGCTGACCCGCCCCAATGCGCGGAGCGCGATTCATGTCGCGTTCACGCCACTCAACGACGGCGCCGCGCACGGAGCCCGCGTCTACGGCTCAGCGCTCACCCCCGACCAATGGCTCAGGCTGATCGCGCGTCTCGGCGAAATACCCGACCCCACAGTCGCCAGCGGACCATCCCCGGCATCGATACCGGCGAAGCCGGGCGCGGAAGGCAATGGCAACCACTAGCCCCCCCAGCCCGCCCGCCGCTCCGCCCCCGCCGCCGCCGTCCGGAGGCCGCCCGCTGCCCGCAGGGCCCGTTCGGTCCTCCTCGCGCCTGGGACGCTGGCTTGCCCTTGGCGCCCTGGTGGCCGTGGTGGCCGCCCTCGGCTTCATCGTCTTCGGCGGAAAGAGCGGAGCCGACTATCAGCTCGTGTTCCCCGAAGCCGGCCAGCTGGTGAAGGGCGACCAGGTGCAGGTCGGGGGCGTGCCGGTCGGCACGATCACCAACATCGTCCTAACGCACGACTTCAGGGCGCGCGTGACGATCCACGTCGACGGCTCGCTGACGCCTCTGCACGAAGGCACCGTCACCCAGGTGAGGATCCCCTCGCTCTCGAGCGTGGCCAACCGCTTCATCGCGCTGACACCGGGACCGAACAATCGGCCGGCCATCCGCGCCGGCTCCGTGCTGCCGACCGGTGCGACGAAAGAAGTGGTCGATCTCGACAAGCTGTTCAACACGCTCAACCCGAAGACCCGCAAGGGCCTGCAGGGCTTCATCCAGGGGTCGGCCGAACAGTACGCCGGGGCGGGACGCGCCCTCGGGGTCTCGACCGAATACTTCCCGCCGTCGCTGGCTGCGGCCAACCACTTCTTCGCCGAGCT
Organism: Solirubrobacterales bacterium; assembly: GCA_025964115.1. Lineage (GTDB taxonomy): Bacteria > Actinomycetota > Thermoleophilia > Solirubrobacterales > Solirubrobacteraceae > Palsa-744. Next base: position 14,753 of record JAOPZM010000144.1, on the reverse strand, counting down.
CGTCCGCGATCAGCCGGTGTTCACGCATTTCCTTGTGGAAACCGCCAAGGCGGTGACGACGATCGGCGCCCGCAAGGAAGACCTGGCCGGTCTCGTTGAACACGCGAACACGACCTTCCAGGCGATCGGCTCCGAGCAGGCGGCGCTCGCGCAGGGGCTGCGCGAACTGCCCGTGACGCTGAGACAGGGGAATGTCACCTTCGCCAACCTCCCCTCCACGTTTGCAGCCCTGACGCGGCTGGTCGAAGCCTCAAAGCCGACGAGCAAGCCGCTCACGACCCTCTTCTCACATCTGCGTTCGCTCGTCACGACCGCCACGCCGGCAGTTGGCAACTTCAACCTGGCGATCAACCGACCCGGAGCCAACAACGACCTGACAGACATCGCCCGCGCGCTGCCGGGGCTGGCACAGGCGCTTTCCACGAGCTCGCCCGCGACCGTCCAGTCGCTGAAGGAATCGGTGCCGATCACCTACTTCTTCGGCCCGTACTCACCGGACCTCGAGGGCACGCTGCGCACCTTCGGACAGTCAGCCTCCTACTACGACGCCAACGGCCACTATGCGCGCATCACCCCGATCCTGCCCGACTTCAGGCTCGGCGAAAACAACACGCTCACGCCGACGAGCCCGCAGCAGGCCCTCGAAAACCTGAAATCCGGGCAACTGCGCCGCTGTCCCGGTGGCGCTACCCAGCCGGCCGCTGACAAATCCTCGCCGTTCGCCAACGAACTGCTCACCTGCGACCCGCTTCAGACCCCATGAACAGGCGACGCGGCGGATCACTCGCAGGCAACCCGCTTCTGATCGGCGCTATCACGACGCTGATCGCGGTCGTTGCCGTGTTCCTCTCGTACAACGCCAACAACGGCCTGCCGTTCGTGCCCACGTACAACATCAAAGTGGCGTTGCCCGAGGCATCCGGGCTTCAGAAATCCAACCAGGTGAAGATGGCCGGCACGCGCGTTGGCGTGATCGACTCGGTCAGCGCGCACCAGGACCCCAGGACCGGGAGGCTCTCCGCGATCGCGAGCCTCAAGATCGAAAAGAACCTCGAACCATTGCCGGCTGACACACACGCGGTCGTGCAGTCGGTATCGGCGATCGGGCTGAAGTACCTCGAACTGGAAAAGGGAACCTCGCACCAGCCGTTGAAGGCGGACATGACGATCCCCGTCGCCCAGACGCGCGAACCGGTCGACATCGACCAGCTCTTCAACATGTTCGATACACCGACGAGACTGGCTCTGAAAGTCGACACCAACGAATTCGGCAACGGGCTGGCCGGGCGCGGCCTGGGCCTCAACAACACGATCGCGGAACTCCGTCCGCTGGTGACACACGCGATTCCCGTGCTTCACAACCTGGCTTCGCCGCAGACGGCGCTGCGCGAGTTCTTCATCGCGCTCGAGCGCGCATCCGGGCAGGCGGCGCCGGTCGCCGAACAGCAGGGCGCCCTGTACGTCGATCTCGACACGTTCTTCACCGCGTTCGCAGGCGCCTCCCGCTCGCTCGAAGAAGCGACCGAAGGCGGCCCGGCCTCGCTCGAACAGGCCATCCACTCGCTGCCATTCCAGGCGCCGCTGCTCATCAAGACCACGCGGTTCATGCACCTGCTGCGCCCCAGCGCGGCCGCGCTCGTCACCGTCGCCCCGCGGCTCGGGCACGCGTTCACCGAAGGGGCCGTCAACCTCAAGGCAGCCACCTCGCTGAACCAGGAGCTCGCCGAAAACGCGCAGGCGCTTCAGGCCTTCGGGCAGAACCCCGTCGTCCAGCTCGGGCTCGAAGACTTCACCCAGACGCTCCAGTACGGCAACCCGCTGCTGGCGGGCATCGCCCCCGAGCAGGCGCTGTGCAACTACTGGACACTCGCGTTCCGCAATGTTGCGAGCCTCGAGTCGGCGAACGTCGGCGTGGGCACCTTCGCCCGGGCCGGCCTGAAGCTTGCTCCCAGCGGGCCCAACAACGAGGGCTACCCGTCCTCCGCGATCGCCAACGGGCCGTCGACCGAAAAAGAAGGCGTCAGCACGCACATCATCGACAGCAACCACGTGCACGCCAACCCGTACCCGAACGTCGCCGGTCCCGGTCAGGCGCAGCTCTGCGAAGCAGGCAACGAGAGTTACATACCGGGTCGCGCGATCACGACCAACCTCCCCGGCAGCTCGGTCTCCGCCAGCCGGGAAATAACCGGCCGCGAACAGAACCTCTTCGGGGAAACGTACCCGCCGGAAACGCTCAAAGCGCTGGGCCTGGCGAAAGGCAAAGGCAAATGAGCCGCCTACGCTTCTGGCGCCGCCGCGACGAGGTACCCGTCGTCGAGTTGCTGCGGTCCAATCCCCTGCGCTTCGGGATCGTCGTCATCGTGGTGCTTGCCGTCCTGGTGTATTTCGGCTTCACGAAGCACATCCCGTTCAAACACGGGTTCCGCCTGAAGGCCGCCTTCGGGACCGTCGTCAACATCCAGCCGAAGTCCCCGGTGCGCGTGGCGGGCGTCGACGTGGGCAAGGTCAGCTCGGTCGCGCGGCAGGGGAACACGGGCGTCGTGACCATGGAAATCGGCTCGGGCGGCCTGCCGATCCACGCCGACGCGACGGTCAAGATCCGCCCGCGGATCTTCCTCGAAGGGAACAACTTCGTCGAACTGCAGCCGGGCAGCCCGTCGGCTCCGACGGTGTCATCGGGCGCAGTGCTGCCCATCACCCAGACCTCCGATCCGGTGCAGCTGGACCAGGTCCTCGGCGCGCTCAACAGCGACACGCGCACGAACCTCCAGGACTTCCTCGCCGGCTACGGCGACGCCCTCACACGCAAGCCGAATGCCGCCGAAAACGCTAATCAGGACCCGGAAGTCCGTGGTCTCGATGCCGCGCAGGCGCTCAACAAGGCCTACCAGCGCGGCCCGGCATCGCTGAAGGGCGGAGCGGTCGTCAACCAGGCGATCGCGGGGACCGAACCGCATGACCTCTCCAAACTGGTCGCGAGCATCGGGCGGGTGACCGCGGCGCTGAACGTCCACGAACAGGAGCTCGGCGAACTGATCGTCAACTTCAACGCCTTCTTCCGCTCCTTCGCCGCCCAGTCGGCCAGCCTCCAGAAGACGGTGGCCGAACTGCCCGGGGCGCTGCACAGCGCCACTCGAGGGCTCGCCTCGCTCAACGCCTCCTTCGCGCCGACCAAGGCGTTCGCCAACGCGATCATCCCCGGCGTCAAGGTCACGCCCTCGACCGTCACGGCCGCGCTGCCCTGGATCGAACAGGTGCGAGCCTCGCTGACGCCCAGCGAGCTCGGGGGCGTTGCACAGGGACTCGCAGCCGCCACACCGGCGCTGGGGCAGCTCACAGCCGAACAGACGCCGTTCTACAAGCAGACCGACCTGTTCAACAAATGCCTGACGAACGTGCTCATCCCGGCGGGCAACGCCAAGCTGCAGGACGGCTCTTCCACGAGCGGCGTCGAAGTCTACAAGGAGTTCTGGTACGGCCTCGTGGGCCTCGCCGGCATCGGACAGTCCTTCGACGGCAACGGGTCGGCGACGAGGTTCGTGGCTGGGAACAGCGGGCAGACGCTGAAGTCAGCCAAGGTCAACATCCTGGGTCAAAAAGTCAAACCGGAAAACGAGAACCTGCTCGCTCGCTCGCCGCTCTCCCCCCTCGGGACGCGCCCGGCCTATCCGGCCGAAGAGCCGCCATACCAGCCACTGGTGCCCTGCTACAAGCAGGCGCTGCCCAACTTCAACGGCCCGCTGTCTCAAGGCCCGGCGGACGGAGGCGGATGATGAACCCGCCCGAGATGAAAGGACACGAAGGCGGTCTGAGCGTCCGCGATCAGATCGAGCGCTACCGCACGGCGTTCATCGCGGTCCTCACCATGGTCCTGATAGCCGCCGCCACCGGCGGCTACATACTCGCGCACGAGAACCTGAAGCTCCCAGGCTGGGTGCCCGTTCTCGGCCGCGAATACTTCACCCTGAAGGCCGAGTTCCAGACCGCCCAGGCGGTCACCCCGGGCCAGGGTCAGGCCGTCACGATCGCCGGAGCGAAGGTGGGGGAAATCGCCAGCGTCAACCTGAACCAGGGCGTGGCTTTGGTGACGATGAAAGTCACCCCCAAATACGCGCACTTCTATCGAAACGCGACGTTGCTGCTGCGCCCCAAGACACAGCTGCAGGACATGACCGTCGAGGTCAATCCAGGCAGTCCCGAAGCCGGCCATCTGCGCAGCGGCGAACTCATCCCCCTGTCGCAGACGGCCCCCAACATCAACTTCGACGAGTTCCTCGCCGGGCTCGACGCCGAAACGCGCTCCTACCTGCAGGAGCTGCTGGCGGGGCTCGGCCAGGGCTTGAAGAACAACGGGGGAGCCCTTTCGGCGACGCTCAAGCGATTCTCGCCGACGGCGCGCCTGATCCAGGAAATCGCCCAGCAGCTCGAAATCCGTCACGCGAACACCGCGCGCTCGATCCACAACTTCCGCCTTCTCGTGGAAGCGCTGGGCGGCAAGGACAAGCAGCTGGCCGAGCTCGTCGACTCCTCCAACGCCGTGTTCAAGACGTTCGCCGCCGAGGACGCCAACGTGCAGCGCACGCTACGGCTGCTTCCCGGCGCGCTGCACAAGACGGGAGTCGGCCTCGCCAAGCTCGCGACCGCCTCGAACGTGCTCGGGCCGACGCTTCACAAGCTGCTCCCGTTCGCCTCCTCGCTGAAGCCGGCAAATGAAGCCACGAGCAAGCTCGCGAAGGAAACCACGCCGGTGATCAAGAACGAAATCCGGCCGTTCGCCCGCCAGATCCTGCCCGTGGTCAACCAGCTTGGGCCATCCACCCAACAGCTCGGCGAAGCCTTCCCGAAACTGCGCGTGAGCTTCGCGGTGCTCACGGAATTCTTCAACGAGCTCGCCTACAACCCGGGACCGAACAAGGGCGGCTTCCTGTTCTTCCTCGACTGGGGCAACCACAACTTCAACAGCGTGGTCAGCTCGTCCGACGCTCATGGCCCTGTCGGCCGCAGCCTCATCTACTTCAACTGCAAAATCCTCGGGATCCTCAAGGGCGTGCAGGAAGTCAACCCGACGGTGAACCTCCTGATCAACCTGCTCCGACCGCCGACGAAGGCGGAATGTGAAGGCCACGGGATCAAAACCGCCACCGCAGCGAGCGCGAGCGCGCGTACGGCGAGGAGCTCGTCCGGCTCGAGCGCGTCCGGCGGCCCACTCTCGGGATTCGCTCAGCGTCCGTTGAGTGCAGGTTTGGCCAGCGGCAGTCCGGGAGGCGGGCGCTGACATGCAGAAGAAGGCCCCTACCCTCGGGAACATCGTCGTGATCGTGCTGTTCGTGCTCAGCTGCTTCGGGCTGCTGATGTTCCTGTGGGAGTCCTTCGGCGGTCCGCTCCCGCTGAAGCCGAAGGGCTACCGCTTCACCGCCGCATTTCCCCGCACGCTGCTGCTCGCCGAACAGTCCGACGTGCGTATCAGCGGTGTCAACGTCGGTCATGTCATATCGCTCAAGCTCGGCAAGGACGGCCGCACGCACGCGACCATCGAAGTCGCCGGCCAGTACGCGCCGATCCGCTCGGACATGCACGCGATCCTGCGCCAGAAGACGCTCCTCGGGGAGACCTATGTGCAGCTCACTCCCGAGAGCACAACCGCGCCATATCTGCACGACGGGGCACAGCTCGCCCAGAGCCAGGTCGAACCGTCGGTCACGCTCGATGACATCCTCGCGAGCTTCGACGCGAAGACGCGTCGGGCCTGGCAGGTGTGGTTCCAGGCGGTTTCCGTGGGGCTCAAAGGCCGCGGCGAACAGGTCAACGCGTCCTTCGCCCAGCTCGAACCGTTCGTCGAACACGCCAACCGCCTCGTGACCATCCTTGCCTCTCAGGAAGGGGCGCTCCGGGCGCTGATTCACAACACGGGCGTGGTCTTCGACGCGCTCGCGGGGCGCGATCACCAGCTCGAAGGGCTGATCTCAAACGGCGAGCGGACCTTCCATGCCGCCGCCGCCAGCAGCCAGGCGTTCGCCAATGCGTTCCGCGCGCTGCCCGCGTTCGAGCACAACTCGACCGTGGCTCTGAAGGAACTCGACAAGTTCGCGGTCGTTGCGACCCCGTACCTCGACGAATTCGTCCCCGTCGAGCAGCAGCTTTCGCTGCTGCTCGATTCCACGAAGCCCTTCGCGCCGCGATTCGACAGCTTCCTCACAGCGCTTGGGCCGCTGACGAAGGCGGCGAAGACCGGGCTGCCGGCCTTCACGAAGTCCCTGCAGCTGACGACTCCGATCGTTGAAAACCTGCGTCCCGTCCTGCATAACCTCGATCCGTTCCTGCAATCCGTTGGACAGTACGTCCCTGAGGTGCAGGCGTTCTTCGCGAACCTGGCCGCAGCGTCGCAGGCGTCAGCCTCGAACGCGGACACCGAAGGCCATGGGCCAAAGCAGCACCTGCTCACGGCGATGTCGGTGCTCAGCCCGGAGAGCCTTGCCACCTACCCGAGCAGGATCGGCACCGACCGCGGGAACGCCTATCCGCTGCCCGGCACCTACCGTTCGCTCGCCAGCGGGCTGCCGGTCTTCAGCAGCAGCAACTGTGCGAACTCCGCGCCATCGGTCAGCGGGCCGCCCAACGAAACGATCACCGAAGAAACGATCCAGCAGCTCCAGTTGTTCAAAGTTGCCAACAAGCCGGGAGGCCCCAACGAAGTCGCGGCGCCCCCGTGCCTGCAGCAGGGCCCGTTCACCTTCAACGGCCACACGAGCCAGTTCCCGCACACCGTCTTCGAAGGAAAATGACCGCCGACGAGTCCCACTTCCAGTACCACTCCGAGGAGCTCGACCTCGCGGGCGATTCGGAGACCGGCAACTGGTCGATCCGCTGCATCGACGTGCACAAGCGCCTCGGTGGCGTCCCGGTTCTCGACGGGTTGAACGTCGCGATCCCCGACGACACGATCACGGTCGTGCTGGGCCCGTCGGGCACCGGCAAGAGCGTGCTGATCAAGAACCTGATCGGCCTGATGTTCCCCGACTCCGGCGACATCATCGTGCAAGGGGAATCGGTCCCGAGCCTGACGATGCCCAAGCTGCTGGCGCTGCGCCGCAGGATCGGCGTGCTCTTCCAGGATGGCGCCCTTTTCGGGTCGATGTCGGTCTACGACAACGTCGCTTTCCCCCTGCGCCAGCACACGGACTTCTCGGAGGGGGAGATCGCCGAGCGCGTCAACCAGCGGCTCACGGACGTCGGCCTGGCGGATGCCGTGGACCTGCCGCCGTCCCAGCTCTCCGGGGGCATGCGCAAGCGCGCCGGGTTCGCGCGCGCGCTCGTGATGGAGCCCGACATCGTGATCTTCGACGAGCCCGACTCGGGCCTGGACCCGGTGCGCACGGCGCTGCTCTGCGACCTGATCCAGGAGATGCACGGGATCTACGGCGGCACCTACATCGTCGTCACCCACAACATCGCCTCGGCGCGGCAGATCGGCGAGTACATCGCGTTGCTGTGGAGGGGCAGGATCGTGGAGGCGGGCGACGCCGATCGGATGTTCTCCTCGGACAACCCCTTCGTGCGCCAGTTCCTGAGCGGATCGGCCGAGGGCCCGCTGACGATGGATTGACGCCGGGACGGCCATATGCGAACATATGTTCGTATGGTCGTCTGCGTGTATCTGCCCCGTTTCGAGCTGGTCGTCGCGGCCGGAGGGCCGCAGGCGCTGGCGGGCAGGGCGCTGGCGCTGGCGCCGCTCGTCTCCTCAGAGCAACGCGTGGGAGAAGTCTCCGGCGCGGCTGAAGCCTGCAGGGTGGCTCCGGGGATGGCGCTCGGAGAGGCCCTTGCCCGCTGTCCCGATCTCGTCCTCGTCAGCCCCGACCCGGTGAGGGTCGCCGAGAGCTGGGAGGCGGTGATGCGCTCCCTGGAATCGGTCGGCGCGGCCGTCGAGTCCGAACGTGCCGGGCTGGCCTATTTCGAGACGGATGGCCTGCGGGGGATCCACGGCTCCGACGACGGCGCGATCGCCGCTGCCCGGCACGCGCTGGACCGCCCGGCGCGCATGGGGGGTGGGCCGACGCGCTTCTGCGCGCTGGCGGGCGCCCTGGCGGTCCGTTCACGCCGTCCGCTCATATTGGATGGCCCGCCCGCCCAGGAGGCGCGGCACTGGCTCGCCGCCCGTCCGGTGGGGCTGCTCGGCTACCGGGCAGAGACCGAAGCGCTGCTGGAGCCGCTCGACCGTCTCGGCGTGCGCACGCTCGGCGAGCTGGCAGGGCTGGGGCGGACGGTGCTCGCCGATCGCTTCGGGGCGGCGGGCGTGCTGGCCCATCGGCTGGCATGTGGCGAGGACAGCCGGCTGCGCGTGCGGCTCCTCGAGGAGCAGCTCCAGGAGACGCTGAGCGTCGGCGACGCGAGCTCTGGCTCGGCGCTGAGGCGCGTGCTGGACGTGCTGGTGAGGCGGCTGCTGGCCCGGCCGGAGCGGCGCGGACGCACGCTGCGCGCCGTCACGCTCTCCGCGCGCCTTCTAACCGACGGCGGATGGCGCGAGCGGGTGGTCTTCCGCCAGGCGCTCTGCGACCCCGAGCGCATCCGGCTTGCCCTGTCGGTGCGCCTGCAGCTGCTCCCGGCCCCGGCCTCGGCGCTGCGGTTGACCGTCGAGCGCTTCGGCCCGCCGGCGAACGAGCAGAGCGCGCTGCTGGATCAGGCGCGGGCCGCTCGCGCCGCGCGCCTGCGCGAGGCGATCGCCCAGGTGCGCGCCTTGGCCGGGCAGGACGCGGCGTTGCGAGCCATATGGGTGGACCCCGACTCGCGCGTGCCCGAGCGGCGCGTGATGCTTGCGCCCATCCCCGAGTGATGGCCGCTCGCGCGCTGAACCACCCCCGCCCTGCCCGCGTGCGACTCGGACCCGCCCACCTCGCCCATCACCCGATCGAGGTCAACGGCGAAGCTGTCGAGTCGCTGCGCGAGTCGTGGCTGGTGGAGGACCGCTGGTGGACGGCTGAGCCGCTGCGCCGCCGCTACTGGGAGCTGGTGGGGGAGCGGGGGCGCAACCTGGTGGTCTTCCACGACCTGGCCGGCGGCGGCGATGCCCCTGGCGGCTGGTTCGTCCAGGACCCGTGAGGCGCGAGTTGGCGTCCACGGCCCCCTATGTAGAGCTGCACTGCCACTCGGCCTACTCCTTCCTGGACGGCGTCTCGCTGCCGGAGGAGCTCGCACAGCGCGCCGGCGAGCTCGGCTATGAGGCGCTCGCGCTGACCGACCACAACTCGGTCTCGGGCTCGATGGAGCTTGCGGTCATCGCCAAGGAGCATGGCGTGCGGGCGATCCACGGCGCCGAGATCGACGTGGCTGTCGATGCGGGCGGGAGCGGCCCAGCCGCCCGGCCCCGCCACATCACCTTGCTCGTTCGCGACGAGCGCGGCTGGAGCAACCTCTGCCGGATCATCACACTCGCCCACGCGCACACCCGCGGAGGATCTGATCCCCACCCGGCCCAGCGGCGCGCGCTCGGGGATCCGTCGGTGGACCTCGGAGCGGTGCTCGACCATGCCGAGGGGCTCGTCTGCCTGACGGGCTGTGCCGGGAGAGCGGTGATTGGCCACGATGCGCATGACGAGCCGACGGCCCGGCGGCTGCTCGATGCGTTCGGCCCCGAGGGCCTCTACGTGGAGCTGCAGCGCCCCTACGCCCGCCACGATCGCGCCCGCAACCGCGGGCTCACGGCGCTCGCCAGGCGGCTGGGGGTCAGGTGCGTGGCCACCGGTGACGTGCATGCGCACTCGCCGGCCAGAGCCGAGCTGCAGGATGCCTTCGTGGCGCTTCGCCACCACACCACGCTCGATGCCTCCGAGCCGTTGCGCCGAGGCAATCACAGCCACGTGATGAGTGCGCCACGGGCGATGGCAAGTCGCTTCCCGGAGCATCCCGAGGCGGTCCGCGAGACGCTGCGGCTCGCCGAGCAGCTGTCCTTCGACCTGACGAAGGACCTCGGCTACCGCTATCCGGGAGCCGAGGACGAGAGCGCCTCACGGCGCCTGGCCGAACTGTGCCGGATGCGCCTGGATGAGCGCTACGGCCCGGGAGCGTCTCCCGCCCCGGGAGTGCAGGCCGGCCAGGCGATCGACTCGGGCGCGGCGCGCGCCGCTCACGAGGAGGCGCAGGCACGGCTTGAGCAGGAGCTGCGCGTGATCGATCGACTCGGGCTTGCGGGCTTCTTCCTGCTCCACCACGACATGCTCGAGCTCTCGCGCGAGGTGGCGCTCGAGGTGCGCGGGCCGGACTCGGTCAGGGCGCTGCTGGCCCCCGGGCGCGGGCGCGGATCGTCGGTCTCCTCGCTCGTCTGCTACCTGACCGGGCTCTCCCACATCGACCCGATCGCAAGCAGGCTGGCGCTGGGGCGCTTCCTGCACGAAGACCTGAGCGGGCTCCCCGACATCGACCTCGACTTCCCGCGAGACATCCGCGAGAAGCTGATTCCGCGGGTGCACGAGCGCTACGGACACGACCGCGCGGCGCTGGTCGCGGCCTTTCCGACCTTCCGCACGCGGGGGGCGGTCCGCGAGCTCGGCAAGGTCCTCGGCCTGCCCGCCGGCGAGATCGAGCGCCTCGCGCGCGGCGCCGACCGCTACGGCGAAGCGGGGATCTCATCCGAGCACGACTTCGCCGCCGGGCGCGAGCCGGTCGAGGACCCGGGCCCGCATGCCCCCGGCGCCTCGGGCGCCAACGGTACGGCCCCGTCCGAGCGCTGGCGCTGGCTGGCGCGGCTGACCGAGCAGGCCTACGGGCTGCCACGCCACCTCTCCCAGCACCCGGGGGGGATGATCATCGCCACCAGGCCCCTGATCGACTGCTGCCCGGTCGTGCCCGCCGCGATGGAGGGCAGGCAGATGGTGCAGTGGGACAAGGACTCCTGCGGGGACGCGGGCTTCCTGAAGATCGACCTGCTGGGACTGGGGATGCTCTCGGCTGTCGAGCGCTGCGTGGAGGAGATCGCGCGGGTGCACGGGGAGCGCATCGACCTCTCGCGCATCCCTTTCGACGACCAGGACACATTCAGGGCGATCCGGGCGGCCGACACGGTCGGCGTTTTTCAGATCGAGAGCCGGGCGCAGATGCAGTCGCTGCTGCGCACGCGCCCGAAGAACTTCGAGGACCTGACCATCCAGGTAGCGATCGTGCGGCCCGGGCCGATCCAGGGCGGGGCGATCAACCCCTACATAGAGCGCCGTCGGCGCCTGCGCGAAGACCCCACATATGAGATCCCCTATGAGCATCCGGCGCTCGAGCCCGTCCTGAGGGAGACGCTCGGCACGATCATCTTCCAGGATCAGGTGATGCAGGTGGCCGAAGCCTTCGCGGGCTACACCCCCGGCGAAGCGGATGGGCTGCGCCGCGCGATGAGCCGCAAGCGCTCGCACGAGAGCCTCCAACGCCACCGCGAGCGATTCGTCGAAGGGGCCATACGGCATGCCGGTGCCGACCAGGCGACGGCGGAGCGCGTATGGACGATGGTCGAGGGCTTCGCCGGCTTCGGCTTCCCGAAGGCCCACAGTGCCGCCTTCGGCCTGCTCGCCTACCAGTCGACGTGGTTGCGCGTCCACTATGGACCTGAGTTCCTCTGCGCGCTGCTGAACGAGCAGCCGATGGGCTTCTACGCCCCCGACAGCCTCGTGCGCGAGGCAAAGCAGCGCGGGATCGCCGTGCTGGGGCTCGACGTGAACGCCTCTGAGGTGCAGTGCACGGTGCATGACGGGGCGGTCCGCATCGGCCTGGGCTACATCAAGGACGTGGCCGAGGCCGAGGCACGGGGGCTCGTCGCCGAGCGTGCTCGGGGAGGATCCTTCGGCAGCCTCGGCGAGCTCGCCGCCCGCTCCGGGGTGGGGCGCCGGACGCTCGAGCAGCTCGCCTGGTCGGGCGCATGCGACGCTCTCGCGGCCAAGGCGCCGGGAGCCCTCCACGGTCGCGACAGGCGCTCGGTCCTCTGGCAGCTGGGCCTCGCCACGCCCGGCGAGCGGATCTCCGGCGGCGAGGCGACACAGCTCGCCCTGCCGTTCGAGCTGCCGGACGCTCCGGGCCTGCGACCGCTCGGACGCTGGCAACGGCTGATCGCCGACTACTCCACCAGCGGCCTGACCGTCGGCGAACATGCGCTCGAGATCCTGCGCCCGCGGCTGACGGTGCCGAGCGGCGCCGGCCCGGTCGTGCTCGCCACCAGCGCTCAGCTTCCGCGGCTGCCGACCGGCTACGAGGTCGCGGTGGCCGGGCTCGTGATCGCCCGCCAGCGACCCGGGACGGCGCACGGAACGATGTTCCTGCTGTTCGAGGACGAGTTCGGCACCGTCAACCTGATCGTTCCGAAGGCCGTCTACGACCGACACCGCCATCTCGCGCGAGCCGAGCCGCTGCTGCTCGCCCGCGGCCGGCTGGAGCGCTGGCAGGAGGGCACGCAACAGACCGTGTGGAGCCTGCGCGACGCCCGCACGGCTCAGCGGCGAGCTGAGGGCGAGGAGCAGATCCGCCCGGTGGTGAACGTGCTCGTCCGGGAGCTCGCAGCCCTCGAGCGCTACCTGCCTGGCGGCGTCGACGGGGCAGAGGAGGCGGCGAGGGTGCATCACCTGCCGGGCTCCCAGGCGCCCGCGGCCGCCGACGCCGAGGAACAGGTGCTGGGCGCCGACGTCGGGTCGAGCATGCGCGCGGCCGTCCCGCCGATGCAGAGCTTCGGGGGAGGGCGGCGCAGGTAGGCGGATAACCTCACCGCATGGCGCGGCTCGGCAACACCGATCTCGACGTCTTTCGGCTCTGCCTCGGCGGCAACGTGTTCGGATGGACGATCGACGAAGAGCGCTCCTTCGCGGTCCTCGACGCCTATGTGCAGGGTGGCGGGAACTTCATCGACACGGCCGACATCTACGGGGGACGCGGCCCCGACGGTCCGGGCGCCTCCGAGCGCGTCATCGGCCGCTGGATCGCAGCGCGCGCACACAGGGAGCAGCTCGTGATCGCCACGAAGGTGGGCATGTCCCGCGAGGAGCGCGGCCTCTCTGCAGCAACGATCAAAAGGGCCCTCGAGGGCTCGCTGGAGCGCCTCGGCATCGATCGGATCGACCTCTACTACGCCCACCAGGACGATCCCGACACGCCGCTCGAGGAGACGCTCGGCGCCTTTCATAGGCTGATCGACGAGGGCAGGATCCGCTACGCCGCCGCATCGAACTACAGCGCGGAGCGGCTCACCGAGGCGCTCGAGATCGGCAAGCGCGAGGGCATGGCCTCATACGTGGCCCTGCAGCCGCACTACAACCTGCTGGAGCGCGAGGAGTACGAGGGCGAGCTGCGCCCTGTCTGCGAACGCTATGGGCTCGCATGCGTCCCTTATTTCGGCCTCGCTCGCGGGTTTCTGACCGGTAAGTACCGGCCCGGCGGCGAGGAGGTCTCAAGCCCGCGGGCCGCCGGCGTGCGGGAGAGCTACTTCAACGACCGCGGATTCGCCGTGCTCGCCGCGCTGGACGAGGTGGCTGCCGCGCACGACACGACCGTGGCGGCGGTGGCGCTCGCGTGGCTGATAGCTCAGCCGACGGTCCTCGCGCCCATCGCGAGCGCGACCTCGCGCGAGCAGCTGTCCGAGCTGCTGCCGGCGACGCGGCTCGAGCTCACCGCCGCGGAGCTCGCGCGGCTGAGCGAGGTCAGCGCCGGCTGCTGAGCAGGGCCGCCTGTGGCGGCGTGACTCGTTATCGCCAGCGTTACTGGCTGCCGAACGTCAGCAGCTGACCATCCGGATCGCGCACCGACAGGCCGCCGTTCGGGCCCTCCTCGATCGCCTCCGCGCCGGCGGTCTCGCGGAGCCGGCGCTCGAGCTCCTCGACGGCGCCGCCGTTACCTAGCTCGACCTGCACCTCGCGCAGCGCCGGCGCACTATCGGGCGCCGGCGCTGCGCCTGCGCTCTGCCACGAGTTCAAGCCGACGTGGTGGTGGTATCCGCCGGCCGAGAGGAACGCCGCCGATGGCATCGTCGCCTGCTCCTCGAAGCCGAGCGCGTCGCGGTAGAAGTTCGTCGCGCGCGGTACGTCGGAGACCTTCATATGGACGTGGCCGACGGTCGTGCCGGGGTCGATGCTCGCCACGGCGCCGCCGGGGTCCTGGGTGAGCAGGTCGTCGAGGTCGAGCGGGAGCGTCACCATCCGCACGCCGTGGCCCCCGGGCGGCCTCAGCCACTCGGCGCGCGGGCGGTCGGCGTAGAGCTCGATCCCGAGGCCGTCCGGGTCGGTCAGATACAGCGCCTCGGAGACGCCGTGGTCGGACGCTCCGTCGAATGGCCAGCGCTGGCCGACCACCCGCCGCACGCTCACGGCGAGGGCCGCCCGGGAGGGATGCAGCCAGGCCACGTGGAACAGGCCCGTGCTCGCGGGCGACAGCGGCGTAGGATGCTCGATGCCCTCGAGGAGCAGCGCCGGGCGCTCCGGATCGGGGCCGAGCCGCGCTCCGTCGGCGTCGAGCGCGACGAGCGGCAGCCCCAGCACCCGCTCGTAGAACTCGACGCTTCGAGGCAGGTCGCTCACGGCCAGTCGGACCGAGGCGAGGCGCAGACCGGGATCGATTGCGGCCACCCATAAAGGGTAGTCTCCGCGCGTGAACTTCCGCAAACTCGGCTGGAGCGAGATCGAGGTCTCGGACATCAGCCTCGGCTCGTGGCTCACCTACTCCGGCGGCGTCGAGCGGGAGCAGGCCCAGGCGTGCGTCGCGGCCGCGTTCGACGTCGGCATCAACTTCTTCGACACGGC
>JAOPZM010000123.1 GCA_025964115.1 Solirubrobacterales bacterium | reverse complement strand
GACCGTGTGATCCTGCTCGGGATCGCGGCGGTGCTCACCGCAGGCCTGTGGCTGCTCTACCGGTACACGCGGTTCGGGATCGCGACGTCCGCGGTCGCCGAGAACGAGCGCGTGGCCTCGACGCTCGGCTGGTCGCCTGATCGCGTGGCGACGATCAACTGGGCGCTCGGCTCGGCGATCGCGGGCTTTGCGGCGATCATGATCGCGCCGATCGTGACGCTCCAGGTGACGGTGATGACGAGCCTGATCCTGGCCGCCACCGCCGCCGCGCTGGTGGCCGGCTTCCGCTCCTTCCCGATCGCCCTCGCGGCCGGGATCGGGATCGGGATCGCGCAGACCGAGCTCAATCGCTATGTCTCCCAGCCGGGTTTCGGCGAATCCGTTCCCTTCATCGTGATCGTCGCGATGCTGGTGCTGCGCGGCCAGGCGATCCCGCTGCGTGACCACCTCCTCCAGCGGCTCCCGTCGGTGGGCACCGGGAACCTCAGGCTGCGCGCGCTGATACCCGTGGTGATCATCGGCGCGCTGATCATCTCTCGCCTCAGCCCGAACTGGACCGAAGCCGTGACGATCACGATCTCCTACGCGATCGTGATGCTCTCGATCGTGGTGCTCACCGGCTACGCCGGGCAGCTCTCGCTCGCGCAGTTCGCGATCGCCGGCTTCGGCGCCTTCGTGGCCGGGCGGCTGGTCGCGACGACGAGCATCTCCTTCCTCCCCGCGCTGCTCATCGGCGTCGCCGCGGCGGTGCCGCTCGGTGCCCTCTTTGCGCTGCCCGCGGTGCGCACTCGGGGAATCAACCTCGCGATCGTGACGCTCGGTCTCGGCGTCGCGATCGAACTGATGATCTTCAGGAACCCCGCCTACACGGGCAACTTCAAGGGAACGCAGATCGGCGAACCGAAGCTGTTCGGCTGGAACATCGAGTCTTTCTCGCACCCCGCGCGCTACGCCTTCTTCGCGCTGGCCATATTCGTCCTCTGCGTGATCGTCGTGGCGAACGTCAGGCGCGGAGCCAGCGGACGGCGGCTGATCGCGGTGCGCACCAACGAGCGGGCCGCGGCGGCGCTCGGAATCGGCGTGCCGGTCGCCAAGCTCTACGCCTTCGCCCTATCGGCCGCTGTCGCCGCGCTCGGCGGGATCGTGCTCGCCTTCCGCCTCGAAACGATCGACTACACGCAGTTCACGAGCTTCACGTCGATCCTGCTCGTCGGGCTGGCGCTGATCGGAGGGCTCGGCTACCTGGCGGGCGCGCTGCTCGGCGCCACGCTCGCGGCGGGCGCCTTCGGCCAGCAGATCCTCGACGAAGTCTTCGGGACGAGCGTCGGCAAGTACATCGGGCTGATCGGCGGCCTCAGCATCATCGCGCTGGTGCTGATGAACCCGGACGGCGTCGCGAGGGCGCAGATCGAACAGCTCGGCTGGGTCCGGGGGAAGCTGTCGGCGCGCTTTCCGCGCCTGCGCCGCAAGGCGCGCCCGCGTCCGCCGCTGCCGGCCGCCGGCCCGGTCGCCGTTCCTCCTCTCACCCTCGAGGTGAAGGACATGAGCGTCTTCTACGGCCGCAACGTCGCGGTTGACTCGGTCTCGCTGCAGCTCCACCCGGGTCACATCACAGGCCTGATCGGTCCGAACGGGGCGGGCAAGACCACGCTGATCGACGCGGTCACCGGCTTCACGCGCATGCGTGAGGGCTCGATCCTGCTCGACGGGAAGCCCGTCACCGGCTGGTCGGTCGCGCGGCGCGCACGCGCCGGGGTCGGCCGTTCGTTCCAGTCGCTCGAGCTCTTCGAGGACTCGACCGTGCTCGATAACCTGCGCGTCGCCTCCGACCCGCAGGGCCCAGGGGTATACCTGCGCGACCTCGTGAGGCCCAAGACGCCCGCGCTCTCAGGAATCGTCGTCAGCGCAATCAAGGAGTTCGGGCTCGACGAGGACCTCGACCGTGTGGTCTCCGACCTCCCATACGGCAAGCGGCGCCTGCTCGCGATCGCACGTGCGGTGGCGATGCGCCCGCAGGTGCTCCTGCTCGACGAGCCGGCTGCCGGCCTCGGCAGCATCGAATCCGGCGAGCTCGCCAACCTCGTCAAACGCCTCGCATCGGACTGGGGGATGGCGATCCTGCTCGTCGAGCACGACGTCAACTTCGTGATGTCCGTGTGCGACGACATCATCGTCCTGGACTTCGGCCGCGAGATCAGCCGTGGCGCGCCGGGAATCGTTCGCAACGATCCGGCTGTGATCGCCTCCTACCTCGGCGAGGACACCGAGGCGAGCGCCCAGCCCGAACAGGTGCCCGCGGGCGCCGCCGGAGGTGCACAGTCATGAACACCCTGCTTCAGACGCGCGGGCTGTCGGCCGGCTACGGTGGCCAGCCGGTCGTACACGACATCGAGATCGAGGTCCGCGAGGGCGAGATCGTCGCGCTGCTCGGAGCCAACGGAGCCGGCAAGACGACGACGCTGCTGACGATGGCCGGCGAGCTTCCGACCATCGCAGGCGAGGTCCTCCTCGACGGTAAGCCCACGAAGGCGCCGCTGCACCGCAGGGCGCGTAACGGGTTCGGCTACATCACCGAGGAGCGCTCGGTGTTCATGGGTCTCAGCGCCCGGGACAACCTGCGCTGCGGCGGTGTGTCCCCGGAGAAGGCGCTGGAGCTCTTTCCCGAGCTGGAGCGCTGCATGGACACGCGCGGCGGGCTGCTCTCGGGCGGCGAGCAGCAGATGCTCACGCTTGCCCGCGCGATCGGCCGCAAGCCACGCCTGCTGCTCGCCGACGAGCTCTCGATGGGGCTCGCGCCGCTGGTCGTCGACAGGCTGCTGAAGGCCGTCCGCTCCGCCGCGGACACGGGTACCGCCGTCTTGATCGTGGAGCAGTACGCCCGTAAGGCTCTGAAGTACGCCGACCGCGTGTACGTGATGCGTGGCGGGCGCATCGAGATGGACCTCTCGGCCGATCAGGCGCGCGGCCGGCTCGCCGACATCGAGGCCGCCTACCTCTCGACGGCTGCGCTGGCGAGCAACGGAAACGTCAAGCCGGCAGCCGGCGGCGCAGCTTGATCGACAGGCCCGGCTGAGACAGCGACAGCGAGCGCGCGTTCTGGGCCTCGGCGACGAGCTCGCGCACGTTCTCGACGATCCGCGACGCCGACGTGCGTGGATCCGTGCGGACCGGCCCCGAGGCCAGCATCGCATCGACCTCATCGGCCGCGAACAGGATCCGTAGCAGCAGCTCGTCGTCGGAGATGCCGTGTCCGAAGCGGGCGCGAAGCTCTCCGATCGTCGGCTGCGGCGGCTCCCATGCTTCGAAGTGCGGCGCGCGCTCGGCGGCGAGGATCTTGTCCCTGACGTCTGGCTGGACCGGGCGCATCAGCGGCCCGTACTGTCCGAGCGTGTACTGGATCACCTCGTCGGGGATCAGCTTGTAGCGCTCGCCGCTGACGATGTTGAGCAGCGCCTGGATGCCGACGAACTGCGAGAAGGGCGTCGCCATGATCGGCTGCCCGAGCTCTTCGCGCACGCGCGGGATCTCCTCGAGCACCTCCTGCAGGCGGTCCTCCATGCCGTGCTGAGCGAGCTGGCTCTTGAGGCTGCCGGTCATGCCGCCGGGTAGCTGGTGCTCGTAGGGGCGCAGGTTGAACTCGTTGGGCACTCCCGTCTCATAGCCCGCCTCGGCGGCGACGCGGGCGAAGTGCTCCGCCACGGGGGGCAGCTGGCTCACGTCGAGGCCGTGATCGTGCCCGAGGACCGCGAGGTTGTCGACCATCGCCTCGGTCGAGGGCAGCGAGGGCCCGTTGGCCATCGGCAGCGAGGCGGTGTGGAGGATGTCGATCCCGTGTCGCAGGCCCTCGAGGTAGACACGCGTGGCCTCGCCGGTCGTGTTGTGCGAGTGAAGCTCGAGCGGCGTATCGCCGACCGCCGCCTTGACTGCGGGCAGCAGCGTGCTCGCGCGCTCCACGGTCAGCACCCCGGGCGCATCCTCGAGCTCGACGCTCGGGACTCCCCAACTCGCCATTTCCCTGGCTCGATCGGCGAAGAACTCGTCCGTGTGCACGTCGGTCAGACCGTACATCACGGTGGGCGCCGGCTCGGCTCCCGCCTCCTTGATCACCTCGACCACGCGCTTGAGGCGTGGCATGTCGTAGAGGCAGTCGAACAGCCAGAAGCTGCCGATCCCGTGCCGGCTGGCGGTGTTGATCCACAAATCCACGACGGAGTCCGGCGAGAAGCCCATGATCCCCACCGAGTTCGTTCGGGTGGCCGTTCGCAGCTTGTTGTTCGGCAGTCCCGCCGCGAGGAAGTCCGTCGCTGCCCACGGGTCTTCTTTGAACGTGCGCAGCAGGACGGTGAACATGCCCGGGCCGGTCAGGTCGATCGTCCGAAAGCCCGTCCGATCGAGATGCGGAAGGGCCTCGGCGGCCTGGAAGGGACGCATCCGCAGTCCCCAGAGGCTCTGCTGGCCGTCGCGAAGCGTTTGGTCGATGAAGTCGACGTGCACATCCACTCCCTTCTCCGAGGACGCTCTTAGTCTAACGGTCGTCCGGTTGATTGTGGGCAATTCCGAGCGTCGGGCAGGCCGGCTCGCTCATGCCTGCGTCCACTCGGCAACGGAGGAGGCGGTCAGCCACCCAACCAAACGGACGGTCGAGTATAGTCCGCGCGCGAGGGAGCAATCGAGAGTCATGAACGGCAGGTCGCGCGCTCGCGGCCCGCCCGTCCGATTAGGAGGACGCGCGATGAGTCAAGCGGTTGAAGAGCTTCAGGGGTCCACGGCGGAGATCGCGTGGGATGGTCGACTGCACAGCTACCGCTCCGCGCCGGATTGGATGGATCGAGTCTCGGATGAGCTGCCGTTGTACGACCAGATCGACGACCAGCTGGACCCCGTCACCTTCGAGGTCATCCGCAACCGCCTCTGGACGATCAACATCGCGCACGGCGAGGCGATGACGCGCATCTCGGGGTCGCCGACCTTCCAGGCGCTCGACTTCAACATGTGCATCATGACCGAGGCGGCCGAGATCGCCATGAACGCTCCGTTCCTCCAGTACCTCGCGTCGGGATCGCCGATGGCGATCCGCTATGTGATGGAGAACTTCAGCGCCGATCCGGGCATCCACGAGGGTGACGTGTTCATCGGCAACGACCCGTGGGTCGGCGCCGCGCATCAGATGGACGTGCTCGTCGCCCAGCCCGTGTTCGTCGAGGGCAAGCTGTTCGCGTGGGTGTCGAACGCAGGGCACCAGTACGACCTCGGCGGCATCGTGCCAGGCGGTTGGCCTCAGAACGCGGTCGACGTCTACAGCGACCCGACGCTGTTCAGCCCCTTCAAGCTCGTCGAGCGCGGCGTCATGCGCAGGGACCTCGAGCAGATGTACCGCCGCCAGTCGCGCATGCCTGACCTCGTGGCGCTTGATCTGCGGGCCCAGCTCGCCGGCTGCCGCTTCGCCACCGAGCAGCTGCAAGAGGCCTGCCGCCAGTTCGGAGCGCCAACGGTGAAGGCCGCGATGAAGCGGATCCTCGACAACGCTCAGCGCGCGTTCGCAGAGAAGCTGGAGCGCATCCCCGACGGCACCTGGAGCGAGGTGCGCTGGTTCGACGAGCAGCTGCCCGGCGACCGCGGGACGCATCGCATGCAGGTCAACGTCACGAAGGAGGGCGACCGCCTGCGCATCGACAACCGCGGCACCGACGAGCAGGCGGAGGGACCGAACGGATTTGTCTTCACCGGCTTCGCCGGCTCGCTGATGGGTGTGATCTCGGTTTCGATGCTCGCGGATCAGATGTTCTCGATCGGCGGCGCAGAGCGCCAGATCGACTTCGACCCCACTCCCGGCCTGCTCACGTGCTGCGACTATCCCGCGGCCGTCAGCGGTGGAGTGATGAACATCCTCACCCATATGAACGCGCTGATGGTCATCTTCAGCCGCATGCTGGCCTGCGATCCCGACGTCAAGGGAGATCTGATCGGCGCGGGACCCGAGTGGCCCCTGCTCGTGCTTGCGGGGACCGACGATCGCGACAGCTACTTCGGAACGGCATTGATGGACGCCTCCGCGATGGGCTCGGGCGCGCGCGCGTTCAAGGACGGCGTCGACACGAGCGGTCCCGCCTGGAGCCCGCTGATCCGCCTGCTCAACATCGAGGCCAGCGAGCAGTGGTATCCCATCGTCTACCTGTACCGCCGAGAGCTGACCGACGGAGGCGGAGCGGGCCGCTGGCGCGGCGGCACCGGCATGGAGGAGGCCGTCACGCCCTACCGCGCGACGGCGATCGAGGCGATCACCAACACCGGCGGCTCCGGCGTATCCACGCACGGCTGCATGGGCGTCTTCGGCGGTATGCCCTCGCCGACCGCGCGCTACCTGCTGGCGAAGGGCACGAACGTCGAGCGCCTGTTCGGCGAACGGATCGTGCCCGACGACATAGACACGATCGAGGCCGAGTCGCGGGAGCTGCTGCGGGCGAAGTCAAACGGCGCTCCTTTCGTCGCCGGGGACATGCTCGAGGCGGTCTTCACGGGCGGAGGCGGCTACGGCGACCCGCTCGAGCGCGAGCCGGAGCGGGTCGCGCTGGATGTCGCGCTCGGCTACGTCTCGACGGAGGTCGCCACCGACCTGCACGGCGTCGTGATCGACGGCGATGGAGCCGTCGACGCGGCGCGGACGGCCGAGGAGCGCGAGCGCCAGCGCGCCGCCCGCGGCACGTGGACGGAGGTCTCGGCGAGGTTCGGGGAGCCGGAAACGCCCAGCTCGCCAGCCACCGGCGAGGCGCCGGTATCGGTGCACGAGTACCTCGAGGCTCGCGACGTCGAGGGCCACCGCGTGCTCGCGTGCAGTCGCTGCGAGCGCGTGATCGGCGACTACCGCGGCGACTACAAGCTCGGGCTGCTCATGCACGAGGGCCCGCTGACGCTCGTGCCGCTGGTGATCGACCCAGCGCACTTCCTCGACGAGGAGATGGTGTTGCGCCGCTTCTGCTGCCCCGGCTGCAAGACCCAGATGGCGACCGAGCTCGTCAGGTCAGACGAGCCGCTGCTGGCCGAGTTCCGCTTCGCATGATTCGCCGAAAGGCCGAGAGGAGGGTGAGACGATGGGGTACATAGTCGGAGTCGACATCGGTGGCACGTTCACCGACTGCATCGCGATCGACGAGGCCGGGACCGTCACCATCGGCAAGGCGCCGTCCACGCCTCCGGACTTCCAGACGGGATTCGTCGACTCGATCCGCGCGACCGCTGGGCGGCTCGACATCTCGCTCGAGGAGCTGCTCCAGGACGCGAAGATCTATCACGGCTGTACCGTCGGCACGAACGCCCTCGTGGAGCGCCGCACCGCGAAGGTCGGCCTGCTCGCCACGAGCGGGCACGGCGACGCGATCATCGTGATGCAGGCCGGCGGACGCCTCACGGGAATGGCGCCCGAGTACATCGCGCACGTCGCCTCGCAGACGAAGGACGAGCCGCTCGTCGAGAAAGCGATGATCGAGGAGGTGCACGAGCGCATCACGTTCGACGGCGAGGTCCTCGTCGAGGTCAACGAGGAGCGCTGCCGGGCGTCGATCCAGCGACTGATCGACGCCGGCGCGGACGCTTTCGCGGTATCGCTGCTGTGGTCGATCGTCAACCCCTGCCACGAGCAGCGCGTGCTCGAGCTGATCGGCGAGCTCGCGCCGGAGGCTTTCGTGTCGGTCTCCTCACAGGTGATCCCGCGCAACGGCGAGTACGAGCGCACGGTGGCCACCGTCGTCAACTCGCTCATCGGACCCGCGATGAACAGCTATCTGCGCGACCTCGAGAGCGATCTCGCAAAGCTCGGCTACCACGACACGATCCATGTGATGAGCTGCTCCGGCGGGCTCATCGATGCCGCCTACGCACGCGAGCTGCCCGTGCTCACGATCGGCTCGGGGCCGGTCGCCGGCCTGATCGGCGCGGGCGCGTTGACGCGCGCCGAGAGCTCCGGTCACGAGGACGTGATCACCACGGACATGGGAGGCACGACATTCGACGTCGGGGTCATCAGGGGCGGACAGCCGCTCAGCCGCCCGACGACCCGCTACGGGCAGTACGAGTACTTCGTGCCGACGCTCGACGTGCGCTCGGTCGGAGCCGGGGGCGGCAGCATCGTCCGCTTCGACGCCGACACCTCGACCCTGCGCGTCGGCCCGCAGAGTGCGGGCTCGCGCCCGGGACCAGCCGCCTACCTGCGCGGCGGCACCGCGGCGACGGTCACCGATGCCGACCTGGTGCTCGGGCACCTGAACGCCGACTACTTCCTCGGTGGCGACATCACGCTGGGGATCGATGCCGCGCGTGATGCGCTGAGCGCCGCCGGCGAGCCCCTCGGGTTCGGCGCTGCGGAGACCGCCGCCGCCGCCGCGCGCATCGTCGACAGTCAGATGGCCGACGCGATACGGCTCGCGAGCGTGCAGCAGGGATATGACCCGCGTGGCTACGTGATGTACGCCTACGGCGGGGCGGGCCCCGTCCACGCGACGGCGCTGGCGCGCGAGCTGGGCATGCGCCGCGTCGTCGTGCCGCTCAGCGACCTCGCCGCCGGCTGGTCGGCGTTCGGCGTCGCGTCCTCTGAGGCGGTCGTGGTCGAGGAGGTCGCCAAGGCGCTCACATACCCCTTCGACCCTGACGAGATGAACACCGAGTGGGCGAGGCTGGAGGACAAGGTCCGCGCGGCGATGACCGGCCAGGGCATCGGCGCCGAAACGCTGGAGTGGGAGCGGCTGGCCGACATCCGCTACAGCCAGCAGATCAACCAGGTCGCCGTGGTCGCGCCGCAGGGCGACTACACCCCTGTCGTCGCGCAGGCGCTGGTCGACTCCTTCGAGCGGGAGTACGAGCGGCTGTTCGGAGCGGGCAGCGGATATGCGGCAGCCGGCTTCGCGCTGACGGCGATGCGCGTGCGGGCACGCGCATCGGTGAGCGACTTCCACATCGCCCGTCGCGACGGGACCAACGGCGCCGGCAACCGCGCCCTGACACCCAAGGGCAAGCGCGACGTGATCTGGTACGAACGCTCGCTCACGCCGGAGCCGACGCCGATCTACGACGGCGCGGCGTTCGCGCACGGAATGCGGGTGGACGGTCCCGGGATCGTCGAGTTCCAGGACACGACGCTCGTCCTCCGCTACGGCGACCACGCGACGGTCGATGCGTTCGGAAGCGTGATCGTCGATGTCGGCTGATCCCCGGCCGACGCGAAGGCTCTAGACGGCTGCAGGCACGGCGATCGCGGCTGCGGCGCGCAGCGCCGCGACGTGCTCCTCGACACCCTCGAGACCGGCGCGCATCGTGTTGAGCGCCACGTGCGTGGCCCCGAGTGCCCGCCATGCCTCGAGCTCGCCGGACAGACCCTCGCCGTCGGCCCTCACCGCCGCCCGGCCCTGTACGCCGACGGCGGCCGGATCGCGCCCCGCGGTCACGGCCGCCGCGCGGATGGCGGCGAGCTGCTCGTGAAGCTCACGCGGGTCGGTGCCCACCGGCAGCCACCCCTCGCCGAGGCGACCGACCCGCTCCAGGGCGCGCGCGGTCGAGCCCGCCGCGACCCAGATCGGTATCGGTCGCTGCACCGGCAGCGGCGCGATGCCGACGCCGTCGGCCCAGTCCCAACGGCCCTCGAAGCGGACGGTCGGCTCGGTCCAGTAGCGCCTGAGCAGTTCGATCTGCTCGTCGATGCGCGCCCCACGCTCCCGGAAGTCGCGCTCGAGCGATCTCTGCTCGAGCGCGTTCCAGCCGACGCCCACACCGAGCCTCAACCGGCCCTCGCTGAGCACGTCTACCTCGGCCGCCTGCTTGGCGACGAGTGCCGTCTGGCGCTGAGGCAGCACGAGCACGCCGCTGACGAGCTCGAGCGATGTCGTGATCCCGGCGAGGAAGCCGAGCAGGACCATCAGCTCGTGGAAGCGGTCGCCGATGTCGTAGGGCTTCGCGGACGTCGCACCGGCGGCGCGCGAGGCCGCGACATGACCGCGGTGAACCGCGGGATCGACGCCCGTCACATGGTCGTAGACGAGCACATGATCGAAGCCCATCCCGGCTACCGCGGTCGCCCAAGCACGGATCGCGCCGGGATCCGGCTCGATCTCGGTGTGCGGGAAAACTGCGCCGACGCGCACGGCGGAAGTATAATCGACCGTCTGGTAGGTCGGTAGATTTATCGGACCCACCTTGGGCCTCAGGCCGGACTAGGAGATCCAACCGATGGCGTCGACGACGGAGACCCGCAAGAGGCGCCACACGGCGAGCGGCGAGGCAAAACGCAAGCAGCTCGTCGCGCGCGCCGCGCAGCTGTTCGACGAGGAGGGCTACCACAACACCACCGTCGAGGACGTCGCCGAGGCCTGCGGTATCCGCAAGCCCACGCTGTATCACTACTTCAAGAGCAAGGACGAGATCCTCTACGGGATCCACGACGAGTTCATCGACATGCTCGTCGTCCGGGAGCAGGCGCGCAGGAAGCTCGATCTGGCCGCCAGCCAAGCCCTGTTCGAGGTGATGGGCGACATCCTCGACCTGATGGCGACTCATCGTGGCTACGTGCGCGTGTTCTTCGAGCACTACCGCGAGCTGGCCGATAGGCAGAAAAAGGCGATCAAGCGCAAGCGCGATGTCTATGAGCGCTCTGTGCGTGCGATCTTCGCGGCGGGAATGGCCTCGGGCGAGTTCCGCGAGGTCGATCCGAAGATGTGCACGCTCGCGCTCGCAGGGATGTGCAACTGGGCCTACCACTGGTACGTGCCCGACGAGCCGCTCTCGAGCCGCCAGGTCGCGTTCACGTTCTGGGACCTGCTCGTGCGCGGAGTGCAGGCTGGACCCGAGGCCTCGGTGCCGGCGGCGCGCCGGCGGCGCGACTCCAGCTGAGCGCCCCTCAGTCCAATGGAATCGCCTTCGCGCGGTCCTGGGCGGCGTAGCTCTCCGAGGTCCACTCGAACTGCACGCGACGCTCGCGCCAGCGCCAGCGCCCATCCTCGCATCGCACCGGCTGATCCCGGTAGTTGCCGAAGGCCACGTTCGCACCGCTGATGACATCCACGAGCAGGAAGTAGGCGCGGCAGCGCGCGGTGTCGCCGTCGACCTCCTGGATGTGGAGGTTCACCGTGTAGTGGCGCGGGCGCCCGGCCGCGGTGTCGCGCACCAGCCCCCGGATCTGCTCACGGCCTTCGAAACTGCCCTGACCGCTGATCAGAAACAGTCCGTCCTCGGTGAAGCAGTCGGCCAGCTCGTCCTCGTTGTCGGCGTCCATCTCGAACGGATAGCGGGCATACAGCTCCTGTATCCCCTCCCGGGGTGACATCGTCTCGCTCATCTGACTCTCCTCGTCGTGTCGGTCACAGCAGCGACAGGCCGCCGTCAACGGTGACCACGGTTCCCGTTGCATAAGGCGTCTTGCTCAGCAGCAGGCAGGCGACGGCAATGTCCTCCGGAGTGCCGCTGCGCCTCAACGCAGCGTCCCGTCGAACGTACTCGTGAGCCTCGCTCCAGTCGGCGCTCCAGGGCGTTTCGATCAGTCCTGGCGCGATCGCGTTGACTCGCACCTGGGGACCGAGCGCCTTCGCCAGCAGGGCGGTGAGGTGATTGAGGGCGGCCTTGCTGACTGCGTAGGGAATCGAGCTGCCGGTCGGTCGCGTCGCCGAGGTCGACGTGATCGTGATCACCTGCCCCGCGCGTGACCGGCGCAGATGCGGCACGGCGGCGCGCGTGACCTGCCACGTGCCGATCACGTTGACGTCGAGGATGCGTCGCCAGACCTCCACGTCGGCAGCGTCGAGATCGTCGTGCGGGATGACCGCGGTGGTGGCAGCATTGTTGACGAGCACGTCCAGCCCGCCGAGCTGCTCCGCGGCGCGCTCGACAAGATCGCGCGCGGCGTCGGGATCACCCAGGTCGGCCTCCAGGTAGATGCCGTCGACCTCCCGCGCGAGCGCATCGCCGGCGGCGCGGGAGCGGGCTGTGGAGTTCACGGCGACAAACGCGCCCTCGGCTGCGAACGCCCGCACGATCGCGGCGCCGATCCCGCTTGACGAGCCCGTCACGAGCACCGCCTGTCGATCAGTTCCCATCGGCAGACGCAGCATATCGCCGCCGCTGTTAAAGTCGTCCAAACGGACGGTTGGGTAGGCATCTGTATCCAGGTGCCCGCGGGGCGGCGCTCAGCGACCTCGCAGCCGAGGACATTCGAGCGAAGGAGGATCCATGTCGCTGGAGGAGACGGTTAGGCAGCTTGCCGACAAACAGGCGATCGTCGACCTGAACCACCGCTTATGCCACCTGCTCGACTCCTTCGAGCTCGATCGCATGGTCCGCGAGGTCTTCGCCGTTGACGGGTCCGACGACCACGGCGAGGGACCCGTCGTGGGGCGCGAGGCGATCCTCGCCTGGTACGAGGACTCGACGGCAAACGTCGCATCGGTCTCGCACAACATCTGCAACGCGATCGTCGAGGTGGACGGCGACCACGCGACGATGCGCTCGAACGTGATCACCTGGGCGTGGATGCGGAGCACCGCCGATCAAGGCCCGCTTCGGCCCGCCGACTACGGTCTCTCGCTCAGGTACATCGACGAGCTGACGCGCTACCCCGAGGGCTGGCGGATCGACAGTCGCGTGCTCGTGTCCAACGTCTCCAAGGTGGGCAGCGCGAGCATCATCGCGGTTGGCGAGCTGCCACGGACGCAGAAGGGCATCCATGCGCTCGCTCTCAAGGAGCCACCCGCCGTCAACGGTCGCTGAGCACGCGGATCAGGATCTCGGCGACGCAGACCGGCTTGTCGAGGCCGTCGCGCTCGAACGCCTGCTCGATCGTGATCTGAACGCCGCCCGGGACATCCTCGACGGTCTGCAGGCGAGCCCGCATCCGTACCCGCGACCCGACCGGCAGCGGCGCGGGAAAGCGCACGCGCCCGTAGCCGTAGTTCAGGCCGAAGTCGATGTTCACGATCTCATAGATCTGCTGGCTGAACAGCGGCCCCAGGCTGAGCGTAAGCAGGCCGTGGGCAATCGTCGAGCCGAACGGGCTCGACGCCGCGCGGGCGGCATCTACGTGGATCCACTGGTGGTCCCCGGTGAGCCGCGCGAAGTCGTCGATCTCCCCCTGCGTGATCTCGTGCCACGCGGAGACACCGAGCTCCTCGCCGGCGCGACTGCGGAGCCCAGCGATGCCGTCGATCGTCAACATGCTAGAACGACCGCGGTAGGCCGAGGCGCTCGGCGACCAGGTTGCGGGCCATCTCGTTCGTCACGGGACTCATCCGGTAGAGCCTCGCATCCCGCCAGTAGCGCTGCAGGTGTGTTTCGGCTGAATAGCCCCTCCCCCCAAGGATCTGGATCCCCAGGTCGGCGGCGTGCGAGGTGTGCTCCGTCGCGATCACCTTCGCCATCGTCAGCTCCAGGAACGCATCTCGGCCGATCATGTCCAGCCACGCGCAGTGATGGGCGACGAGCTCTGTCTGACGGCGGGCCATGGCTATGTCGGCGATGTAGTGCTGCAGGATCTGAAATTCACCGATCGAGCGACCGAAGGCCTCGCGGGTCTGGACGAAGGCCAACACCTCCTCGAGGATCCCGTCGAGAATGCCGCAACACAGGCCCAGCAGCATCAGCCTCTCGTAGTTGAGCGTCGGCAGGAGCATGTACCACGCTCGGTTCGGCTCCCCCAGAAGCAGCTCATCTGCGACGAACACATTCTCGAGGCTCAGGTCGAAGGCCCCAAGACCGCGCTGCCCCAGGGACGGGATGAGTGACATCGTCAGCCCCTCGGCCCCCCCCGGAAGCAGGAACAGCGAGACGCCCTGGTGAGGTCTCTTGACCTCGAGATCGGTCCGGGCGATCAGCAGGATGTAGTCGGAGACGTGGGCCGAGGTGCACCACGTCTTGCTCCCGTTGATGAGCCAGCCTCCGTCCACCTTGCGCGCGTGTGTGCGCATGCCGCCGAGCAGGTCCGTCCCGCCCCCGGGCTCGGTGAAGCCGATCGTGAAACGAAGCTCGCCACGTGCGATCGCTGGCAGGAAGCGCTTCTTCTGCTCGTCGCTGCCGTACAGCCCGACGGAGTTGGCGCCGGCGAACGAGGTCGATCCCCAAACCCAGGTCAGACCGGCGAGCGAGCGGCCGAGGCCGCGCGCGAGCAGCATCTGGGTCACGTTGTCCCCGCCACGCCCGCCGTACTCGGCGGGAACGCTCACGCCGTGGTAGCCGCCCTCGGCAAGCTTCTCCCAGAGCTCATGCGGGTAGGCCGACTCTCGCCGCTCCAGGTCGCGGGCGTAGTCCTTGGGCGCCTCGCGCTCGACCCACTCGCGCAGCTGGTCGCGGAAGAGCTGCTGCTCGCTCGTGAGCTCGAAGTTCATCACGCCTCAGCATCCCCGAAGGCGGCCGCCAGAACGAGCTTGCCGGTGAGCTCACGCGCTTCGATCCGTCGGTGAGCCTCGGCCGCCTGCTCGAACGCGAGCACCTCATAGCGGGGGCGCAGACTAGAGTCGCGGGCGAGCTCGCAGAGATGCCCCAGGGCTCGACTCGGCTCGGCGTGGTCCTCTTCGATGATGCGGGCGAGTATGCACCCACAGATCATCTGCCCTCGCACGAGCAGGTGCCGCGCATCGAGCGCCGACGGACGCTGGCTCGCCGCGCCGACGATCACGTAGCGCCCGCGGAACGCCAGTGCCCGCAATGACGGCTCGAACAGCGGGCCTCCCACTCCATCGATCACCAGGTCACAGCCGCGTCCATTGCCGGCCGCTAGCAGCCGCTCGGCCAGCCCGTCGTGCGTGCCGCTGTCGAGGAGAACGTCGGCGCCGTACTCCCGCGCCGCCTCGAGCTTGGCTGGAGTGGAGGCCGTCGCGACGACTCGCGCCCCAGCGATCTTGGCGAGCTGCACGGCGAGTCCGCCGACCCCCCCGCCGGCGGCGTGGACGAGCACGGTCTCGCCGGGACGCACGCGCCCGAAGCGATGGAGCGCATATTCGGCTGTCGTCCCCTGAAGGAACAGCGCCGCGATCACCCCGGCCGGCAGCCCGTCGGGAACGCGATAGGCACGGTGCTCGGGCACGAGCACGTGATCGGCATATGCGCCGCCGGCCTCCACCCATCCCGCGACCCGCGTTCCCGGAGCGATTGCGACGCCCGGCCCGACCTCGATCACGCGCCCCACCACCTCCGATCCCGGCGCCATCGAGAGCGGCCGATCGCGCAGGTACTCTCCGCGGCGGATCATCGTGTCGGCGAAGTTGACGCCGCATACCTCCGCACCCACCAGCACCTCGCCGGGACCGGGCGCGGGCACGGGGCGCTCTGCGAGCCGCATCACCTCCGGAGGCCCAAACCGGTCCAGGATGAACGCTCGTGAGCCGGCCTCGCTCAACGTGACGTCCTCGCGGCGCTCGATTGCAGCCGTGGCGCCTCCTCGATCCCGGAGCGTGCCAGCTCTTCGGCGATCCGTTCGCGCAAAACGACCTTCTTGACCTTCGTGCCCGACATCGGCCACTCCTGCACCCTGCGCACGTAGCGGGGCACCTTGAAGGTGGCGATCCTGTCGATACAGAAGTCGATCAGCTCCTGCTCGGTGACCTCGACTCCCGCCCTCAGCTGCACGAAGGCCACCGGAACCTCGCCGTAGCGCGCGTCGGGAGCGGCGACGACGTGAACCATGTGGACCGCCGGGTGGGTGAGCAGGTGATCCTCGATCTCAGCCGACGCGACGTTCTCGCCACCAACCTTCAGCATGTCCTTGATGCGGCTGAGATAGACCAGCCGACCCTGCTCATCGCGCCTGAGGAGATCGCCGGAGTGAAACCAGCCGTGGGCGTCGATCGAGTCGGCCGTGCCCCGGGGGTCACCGAAGTACTCGCGCAGACGCCACTCGCCCCTGAAGAGCATCTCCCCCGCATCGCCGTCGGGCACGTCCTCCCCGGTCTCGGGATCCACGATTCGGACCTCCATGCCGGCCAGCTCGCGCCCGGCGGTGCTCGAGCGGGCGTCGAGCGGATCCGATGGCACTCCGATCGCGAGAAAGCCGCACGCCTCGGTGGAGCCCGTGTTGGATACCTGGGGAACACCCGGCAATCGTTCCTGCATGACCCTCATTCGCTGCGGGACGCCGACGTTGATCAGCAGGCGAGCGCAGCTGAGGTCGCTCGTCGCGAAGCGTGGATGCTCGAGGACGGCCATCCAGATCGTCTCGAAGCCGGGGAACAGGACGGTGCAGCGCTGGGTTGAGATCTGGTCGATCGCAACGCCCGCATCGAAGAGCCCCACATGGTTGAAGCACGCCCCGCGCGCCTGGGCGGCGAGCATCGTGGACCAGCCGGCGACGTGGAACATCGGGAGCGGGGTCCAGAAGCGATCGTCAGCGGTCAGCTCGAGGCGCTCGGCGACGGCCTCGCCCTGCGCGAGCAGCGCGCGGTGAGTGTGCAGGCACCCCCTTGGATTGGCGGTCGTGCCCGACGTGTACACGATCCGGACGGGATCATCTGCTCCCACCCGCCGTTCCAGCGCTCTCACCTGGTCGACGCTCACCCGGTCGGTGCCTTCCAGGAAGTCCGCCGCCTCGTCGCGGACGAGGAGCCTGCAGCCGTTGGGGAGGGCTCCCTCGGAGATCACCGGGAGGAAGCGCCCGGAGGTGATCAGGATGCTCGGCCGCGCGTCGCGGGCGAGGTGGGTCAGCTCGCGCGTCTTGTACCGTGCGTTCACCGGCACCACGACCGCACCGATCCGCGCGGCTCCAAGCGCGCTCGAGAGGTAATCCCCGTCGAGCTCGCCGAGCAGGATCGCAACACGGTCCCCAGCCCGAACGCCCGCCGCCGCCAGTCGGCGCGCCGCGAGCAGCGACGACTCCGCCAGCTCGCCATATCCCATCCGGCACACGGGAAACTGCACCGCAGGCGAATCGGGTGCAAGCTCGGCGAGCCTGTCGATGACGGCCGTGATCGTCGCGCGCTCGTCGACTTGCCCAGCAGGGCTCATCGAGCGCAGCGCTCCCGACCCATGGGCTGCGTGGATCTAACCGTGATCACCTCGTCATCCCCTCCTCGGCCTGCCGTTCACCCGAGCTCCAACGTGGGTCCGTCGGCCGCCGGAAGGGCAGGCTGCCGACCAGACGGTCGGTAGATTAGCCGTAGGACCGCCGGCATGTCAAGCACGCGGTGCACGCACGGATGCGCTCCCGGGCGCCAAACACCCGGCTGGTAGACTTCCGCCCCGGCCTTCCCGTGAAGGCGCTCTTAGAGAGAGGTTGACGCTGATGGCGACGGAGACACGGCCGGCCAGCACGGCGGGCGGGGGTAGGCGTAATCGTCAGGACGAGGTCCTGCTGGCGGCGATCGAGATCTTTCACCGCAAGGGCTACGCGGCCGCCTCGATTCAGGACGTCGCCGACAGCGTCGGCGTGCTGAAGGGCAGCCTCTACCACTACATCGACTCCAAGGAAGACCTGCTCGCCCGCATCTTCGAGGGGTCGGACGAGCAGAGCTTCGCGATGATGGGCGCGATCGAAAACCGCGGGCTGACGGCAGTCGAGCGGCTGGAAGCCTTCTCGCGCGACTGGTCCCTGTGGCATCTGAACAACCTCGAGCGCGCGAGCCTCTACTTCAACGAGTGGCGTCACCTGACCGGCGAGCGGCTCGAGCAGGTGCTGCAGAAACGGCACGACTACGAGGCGGCCGTCGCGCGCATGATCAACGACGTCAAGGCCGAAGGCCAGGCCGATCCCGACCTCGACGCCCGTTACGCAGCGTTCTACATCCTCTCGGCGATCAACGTTCTCTCCAGCTGGTACAGGCGCGACGGCCCTGATCCGCCGGAGCACATCGCGCAGGTATACGCCGACATGATCGTCGGCATGGTCTGCAACAGCCGGGGCCGCAAGAAACCGCGCAAGGCCTCCAGGAAGAAGAAGACGGCAGCCTAGGCAGACGCGGGTCCGCGCCTCCGCCGCCCCGCCTCACCCTCATGTCCGAGACGGCCGAGCCGCCCAGCGGCGAGGCGCGGACGAGCGCGCACGTCGCAGCCAAGCGGGCGACACGCCTACCAATCGACTGGTAGACTCACGCGCGAGCCCGATCCTGCCGCCACGGTCGCACGGGGGTGGCGCGGGGGGATGACTCTGATCGATGGAGGAGGGAATAAATGCTCGTGCCCAAACACCTCGCCCCGGTGCGAGATTGCGATGGCTCAAGAGCGCGCCGCGGAAGCGGCCTGGCGCGGAGGCTCGGGGACATGCGTCTCCTCGCTCTCGCGGCCACGGCTCTCGCCGGCGTCACGCTGGCCGCATGCGGCAGCAGCAGCAAAAGCAGCAGCACCAGCAGCTCGTCATCCTCGGCATCGAGCGCGTCCGAATCGTCGGCGGCGAAGCCGACGGGCACGCCGATCAAGACCTTCACGATCACCACGATCCACGCTCAGAAGGTGCCGGAGTACGCGGCCGTTCATGACACTGCCAAGGCGTACGAGAAGTGGATCAACTCCCACGGCGGCATCAACGGCCACCCTCTCGAAGTGACCGTCTGCGACGACCGCGGCGAACCGACACAGGCCACCAAGTGTGCGCGTGAAGGAATCGAAGCGGGTGACGTGGCGGGGGTCGGGTCCTTCAGCTTCTTCGGGGCCGCCATCGTGCCGGTGCTCCAGAGGGCCGGCACCGCCTGGTTCGGCATACCCTCCGTCCAGTCCGCCCCCGAGCTCGAAAGCAAGGTCTCGTTCCCGACCGGGAGCATCCCCGCCAACGGTGCCGGCATCGTCGCCAAGGCCTACGAAGAAGGCTGCAAACACGTCAACGCGATCGTCGTCGAAGGCGCCGGCGCCGTCTTCGACTCGATCATCAAAAACGCAGCCAAGGCCTACGGACAGACGGTCGGGCGATTCGTCAACCTTCCGGCGGAAGCGAAGGACTACAGCCCGCAGGTGGCCGAAGCGACGGGCGGCGGCGCCGACTGCGTCATCGGGATCATCGCCGAAACCCAGTACCAGGCATTCATGCCCGCCTGGGCGCAGTCCGGCACGAAAGCCAAACTCTATGGCGTGCAGGGCAACCTCAACGAACACGCTGTCAAGGGCTACGAACAGGCCGCGGAAGGCAGCGTGATCGGCGGTCCGTTCCCCGACATCTCGACCAAGCCGTGGGCTGACATGCGCACGGCGCTGCAGGAATACGGTGCCAACAAATCGCTGGACTACGACAGCATCACCGCCCTTGGCGATTGGAACGGCTACACGGCCTTCGCGAAGGTCGTCGAAAAAATGACCGGCCCCATCAACAACAAGACGTTCCTGGAAGCCGCGTCGAAGACGACCAGCCTGAGCACGAACGGTCAGGTCCCGACGCTGGACTTCACCAAGGAATGGACCGAAGGCCCGAAGGGCTTTCCGCGACTGTTCAACCGCAGCGTGGCGTTCTCGAAGCTCGAAAAAGGCAAGGTGGTTCCCGTCAGCGACAAGCTGTACGACGCCAGCGCACTGATGCTCGGCACAGGCAAGCTCGGGCCGGGTGTCTCGCCCTAGGCGAGCCCCTGCTGCCGCACCAGCTCCCGGGCCGGGCGCACCGCGCTCGGTCCGGGGGTACGGTGCGGTCACCGTCGAGCCATGAACACGCGCGCCAACGATCACATCGGCATCCGCGTCAGCGACATCGAGCGATCGATTCGCTTCTACGTCGAGGCCTTCGGCGCGCGGGCGCTCACGCGACCGTTCGTCCTGGAGGGCGAGTTCGCGGAGGCGATGTTCGAAGGTCCGCCGGGTGTCAGCTTCCGGCTCTGCCATCTGGGCTTCGCCAGCGGCATGATCGAGCTGTTCGAGTTCGAGCACCCGCGACACGAGGGAGCGCCGCTCGAGGGCTGGCGGGCGAACATCATGCACGTCGGCTTTCAGGTCGACGACGTCAATGAGACGGTGGCCCGCGTGCTCGAGGCTGGCGGCGGCCTGGTGTTTCCGGTGACCGCCTGGGGCGCCCACCGCCTCAGTTACACGACGGACCCCGACGGCAACGTGATCGAGGTCGCCGACGCGCCGCTCAGCGAGCTGCTCGTCGGAACCCTCGCCCAGTTTCCGCAGGCCGACCCGAACGGCCCAACCGAGTGAGCGACCAAACGTTTGGTCGCTCTATCATCCGGGCCAGGCGTCCAATCCAGAGGGAGGATCAATGAGCGATGAACAGAGCCTGAAGCCTGCCCCGGGGTGGGCGAGCAGCATGAAGCACGCGAACGTCCGGCCGCTGGTCGCCGACACCCAGGCCGGTCCGGCGATCGACAGGCTCCTGGTTGCCGAGCGCGTCGCCCGCTACGGGTGGGCATACGACGAGCGCGACCGCGCGGGCCTCGGCGACTGCTTCACCGAGGACGGCGTCTGGGAGGGCCAGATCATGGGGATAGACCCCGTCGGTCCGTTCGAGGGCCGCGCCGCGATCGTCGAGTTCCTGACGGGCTTCTGGGATGAACAGGCCGATCAGCGGCGTCACGTCTTCACGAATGTCGTCGTCGACGAGGTCGGCGCTGAGACCGCGACCGCCCACGACTACCTGATCCTGCTCGGCTCGAGCGACGCGTCGATGACGCCGCTGACGGCGGGCCCCTACCGGGTGACGATGGCGCGCGACCCCGATGATGGCGTGTGGCGCATCACGCGCATGGCAGCCGGCTTCGACGCCCCCTACTGACGATGCCGGTCCTGCTCTCCGAGCGGCACGGACGGACGCAGATCCTGACGCTCGGGCGGCCCGAGCGGCGCAATGCCCTGAGCACGGAGCTGCTGCGGGCGCTGGAGCAGTCCTTCGCCGACGCCGAGGCGTCCGAGGAGGTGGACGTGATCGTCCTGACGGGCGCCGACCCGGCCTTCTGCGCCGGCGTCGATCTGCGCGAGCTCGAGGAGCGAGGGCGAGCGCCCGAGATGGGCGATCCGCTCGACGGCGTGAGCAAGCCGGTGATCGGTGCCATCAACGGGCCGGCGATCACGGGAGGGCTGGAGCTGG
>JAOPZM010000102.1 GCA_025964115.1 Solirubrobacterales bacterium | reverse complement strand
ATCGCGCCCTCGGCCGCGCCGGCGCCCACGAGGTTGTGGAGCTCGTCGATGAACAGGATGATGTCGCCGCGCTGGGTGATCTCCTTCATCACCTTCTTCAGGCGCTCCTCGAACTCGCCGCGGTACTTCGATCCGGCGACGAGTGCCGCCAGGTCGAGAGTGTAGATCTGCTTGTTCTTCAGCAGATCGGGCACATCGTAGCTCTTGATCCGCTGGGCCAGGCCCTCGACGACCGCGGTCTTGCCGACGCCCGGCTCGCCGACGAGCACGGGGTTGTTCTTCGTGCGGCGGGAGAGGATCTGCATGATGCGCTCGATCTCGGTCTCGCGTCCGACGCAGGGGTCGAGCTTTCCGTCCGCGGCCAGCTTGGTGAGGTTCCGTCCGAACTGGTCGAGCAGCTTGGAGGACTTCTTGCCCTCGCCGGGCGCCGCGCTGGCGCCGGATCCCGAGCCGCCGGAGGAGCCCTGACGGCGTCCACCGGGACCGGACAGCATGCGTATGACCTCGTTGCGGATCTTCTCCGAGTCGGCGTCGAAGTCGAGCAGGATGCGCGCGGCCACGCCCTCGTTCTCGCGCACGAGACCGAGCAGGATGTGCTCGGTGCCAATGTAGTTGTGGCCCAGGCTCAGAGCCTCGCGCAGGGCGAGCTCGAGCACCTTCTTGGCGCGCGGGGTGAAGGGGATCTGCCCCGAGGTGACCTCCTCGCCGGAGCCGACGATGCGTACCACCTGGGCGCGCACCCGCTCGACGGTGATGTCAAGGCTCTCCAGCACGCGTGCTGCCAGACCCTCCTCCTCACGGAGCAGGCCGAGCAGGATGTGCTCGGTCCCTATGTAGTTGTGCTTGAGCGTTCGCGCCTCCTCCTGCGCGAGAACGACCACCTGCCGGGCCCGTTCTGTGAATCGCTCGAACATGATGTGATTCCTTCCTGCGAGTACGGCGCCTGAGCAACAAGTGGTCGGGATACCGCTGTAGAGGCCAGTCTACCAACCGGCCCCACTGCCCTATCCGGGTCATCGGCAGGCCAGCCACGCGGCTTGACCGGCGGGCGCGCCGTTGGCCCTCAGGTGCAGGGAAAACCCTATCGGGAGCCTCGGCCGCGTCCCGGCCGCTGGCCTCGGCCGGGCCCCGGGGGTCAGTCGCGCATCGCCGGGAACAGCACGACCTCGCGGATCGATTGGCGTCCCGTGAGCACCATCACGAGCCTGTCGATGCCGAGGCCGACGCCGCCGGCGGGCGGCATGCCCTGCTCGAGCGCCTGCAGGAAGAGCTCGTCATAGGGGTGGAACTCCTGCCCGCCGCCGCCGCTCGCGAGCCGCTGCTGGGCCTCGAACCGTTCGCGCTGGACGTCGGCGTCGGTCAGCTCGCTGAACGCGTTGGCGATCTCCATGCCACCGGCGAACGCCTCCCAACGCTCGACGAGCCCGGGCCGTGTCCGGTGCTCACGGGCGAGCGGCGAGATCTCGACGGGATAGTCGAAGACGAACGTCGGCTGCTGGAGGGTGGGCTCGACGAACTTCGAGAGCAGGTCGTCCGCGAGCTGAACCCAGGTCAGGCCCTCGGTCGGGAGCCGCAGGCCGCGCTCGGCGATCGCGGCGGACAGCGACTCGCCGTCGCGATGGGTCTCCAGGTCGATGCCCGTCTGCGCCTCGATGGCCTCGAAGAACGAGAGCCTGCGCCATGGGCTCGAGAAGTCCAGCTCGCCGCCGTAGCCGATCGCCGCCGCGGCGTGGGAGACGACCTCCTCCAGGCGCCTGGCCTCGTCCTCGTAGTCGGCGTAGGCCTCGTACCACTCGACCATCGTGAACTCGGGGTTGTGCTTCGGTGAGACGCCCTCGTTGCGGAAGTCCTTTCCCAGCTCGTAGACCCGCTCCAGGCCACCGACGATCAGCCGCTTGAGATACAGCTCGGTGGCGACCCTCAGGTACAGGTCGCGGTCGAGCGCGTTGTGGTGCGTGGTGAAGGGCCGCGCAAGCGCGCCGCCGTACAGCGGCTGCAGCACCGGCGTCTCGACCTCGACGAATGCGTTGGAGTCGAGGTAGGCGCGCACCGCCGAGATGATCCGCGCACGGTCGACGAACAGGCTGCGCGCATCCTCGCTGGCGATCAGATCCAGCTCGCGGCGGCGGTAGCGCGTCTCGACGTCGCTGAGGCCATGGTGCTTGTCGGGGGGCGGCCGCAGCGCCTTGGCGAGGATCTGGAAGCGGTCGACGCGCAGCGTCAGCTCCCCGTGGCGGCTTCGCAGCACGGCGCCGTCCACCCCCACGAGGTCTCCCAGGTCGAGCGACAGCAGCCGCTCGAACAGCTCGGGGCCGAGCACGTCCACGCGGGCGTGCAGCTGGATCTTCCCGGTCCGGTCGACGAGGTCCAGGAAGGCTGCCTTGCCGGCGCCGCGCCGCGCCGCCAGCCGGCCTGCGACGCGGTGGACATCCTCCGTCTCCTCGCCGTCGGCGAGGTGCGCGTAGGCCTCGAGGATCCCCTCGATCGGCTCGGCGCCGGGAAACGCGTATGGAAATGCCCCGGGGTCGGACTGCCTCAGGCGCTCGGCCTTGGCCCGCCGCTCGGCCATCAGCTCGGGCAGGCCATGCCGGCCGGGCTCGGGAGATTCGGACCCGCCCTCCCGCTCCTCGCTTCCGCTCATCGCGGCGAGCCTACTCGAGGCCGACGTCGATCTTGGTGATCTTGAGCTTGCGGGCGGGGCCGCGTGGAACCTTCACGGCGACCGTCTCGTTGCGCTTGCGCCCGATCAGCGCTCGGCCGACGGGCGACTCGTTGGAGAGCTTGTGCTCGTCGGGCTTGGCCTCCGCCGAGCCGACGATCGTGTACTTCACGGACTTGCCGGTCTTTTCGTCTTTGACGTGCACGACGGAGCCGACCTGCACGACGTCGGTGGAGAGCTCCTTGGCGTCGATCACCGTGGCCATGCGCAGCTTCTCCTGCAGCTGCGCGATGCGGCTCTCGAGCATCGCCTGCTCGTTCTTCGCGTCGTCGTACTCCGAGTTCTCTGAGATGTCCCCGAACTCCCGGGCCTCCTTGATGCGCTCGGCTACCTCGCGGCGCTTCTCCGTGGAGAGCAGCTCGAGCTCGTCTTTGAGCTTCTTCAGGCCTTCTGGGGTGAGGATGACGTCCTTCGGCATGTGACCCTCGATCGCGGGTTTGACAGTAGGGGCGGCGACAAGGAAAAACCCGCGTGCGAGCGGGGGATGTCGCGGGCCCGGAGGCTTCAGCGGCGCAGCAGTATAGCGGGGCGCACCTCGAGCCCGGCCTCAGAGCCCGGCCTCAGGCCATGGCCACGAGCGGATCACCTTCGAGCGCCAGCAGCGCTCGCGCGTCCGCGAGCGTCTGGGCGGTCTGCAGCGCCTGCAGCAGGCGCTTGGACGCGGCGGAGTCGAGCGTCAGGCGCGCGACGTACCAGGGATAGAACTTGCGCAGGTAGCGGGTCGCACGCTGCTCGCCGAGGTGCTCCACGGCGCGGTCGATCGTCCAATGCAGCTCGGCGAGGACCTCCTCCGCCGCCGGCTCGAGCTCGCGCCCGCGCACGAGCTGGGAGAAGATCCACGGGTTGCCGAGCGCACCTCGCGCGAGCATCACGGCCGCGGCGCCCGTCAGCTCGAACGCCTCGCGCACCTCGGCCGCGTCGCTCAGGCCGCCGGTGAGGATCACGGGTGCCCGCAGGGAGCGCACCAGGCGGGCTGTCAGCTCGTAGTCGGGGACGCCCTTGTGGTGCACCGCAGCAGCCCGGGGATGGAACGCG
This sequence comes from Solirubrobacterales bacterium, assembly GCA_025964115.1. Classification (GTDB taxonomy): domain Bacteria; phylum Actinomycetota; class Thermoleophilia; order Solirubrobacterales; family Solirubrobacteraceae; genus Palsa-744. The sequence continues at coordinate 2,061 of JAOPZM010000102.1, read as the reverse complement.
ATCGCCGCCACGCCGGCCTCCTCGACGAGGCGATGCGCGAGCTCGAAACCGCTCTCCTCCCCCGGGCGCAGCCCGGAGCGCAGCTTGACGGTCACCGGCAGGCGCCCGCGGGTCCCCTCCACCGCCGCCGCGGCCAGTGCGACTGCACGGTCGGGATCGGCCAGCAGCGCCGCTCCGGCGCCGGTCTTCTGCACCTTGGCGACGGGACAGCCCATGTTGATGTCGATCGCGTCGGCCCCGATGCTCGCGACGTGGGCGGCGGCGAGGCGCATCGTCGCCGGGTCTTCCCCGAACAGCTGGATCCCCACCGGGCCGTCGAGGCGCTCGCGCGGGTCGATCCGCAGCATCTCGTTGCACGTCTTGGGGTTGCCATGGCGGATCGCGTGCGAGGAGACCATCTCCGAGACGGCCATCCCGGCCCCGTAGCGCTTTGCCTGCAGGCGCACGAACCAGTTGCCGATCCCGGCGAGCGGGGCCAGCATCACGCGGTTGGGCACGCGCAGGGGGCCGAGCGACCAGGCTTCGGTGAGCGCTTTCGGGGGGGCCATCGCACCCATTGTGGCGCGCTCAGGAGTTGCGTTCGTGGAGCAGGCGCAGACCGGTGAGCGTGAGCAGGTCGTCGACCTCCTCGATCTCCTCGGTGTAGGGCACGACCAGCCGTGCCAGGCCACCGGTCGCCACTACCGCGGTGCGTTCGCCCAGCTCGTCGTAGATGCGGCGCAGGATCGCGTCGATCGCGCCCGCGTAGCCGTACACGACCCCCGAGCGGATCGCGTCGATCGTGTTCTTGCCGATCACGCTCCTCGGCGGTGCGAGGTCGACCTTCGGCAGGCGCGCGCCGCGCTCGGACAGCGCTTCCAGGGAGATCTCGATGCCCGTCATCAGCGCGCCGCCCAGGTACTCGCCCTCGCGGGAGACGACGTCGAAGGTCGTCGCCGTGCCGAAGTCGACGCACACGGCCGGGCCCTTGTAGCGATCGCGGATCGCCACGGCGTTGACGAGCCTGTCGGCTCCGATCTCGCGCGGGTTGTCGTAGCGGATCGCCATGCCCGTCTTGGTTCCCGGGCCCACGGCGAGCATCTCGTGACCGAGGTAGCGGCTGGCCATCGTCGTCCACTCCGGCTCGAGCTGCGGAACGGTGGAGGAGACGATCGACGCGCTCAGGTCCGCGAAGGAGTAGCCGCGCAGCTCGAGCAGGTTGCGCAGGGCCGCTCCGACCTGGTCTGCCGTGGAGTCGCGGACCGTCGCGAAGCGCCAGTGCTCGAGCAGCTCCTCTCCGCGGAACGTTCCGAAGTGGGTCTGCGTGTTCCCGACGTCGACGACGAGCAGCATCGGCGAGCATTATGCTCAGCCAGGCGATGGCGGGGATTCGTCCGAGGCTGTACGTGCTACCGGGGTCGCACCCGTGCGCCGCCGTGGAGGCCGCGCTGAGGCTGAAGTCGATCGACTACGACCGCGTCGATCTGCTGCCGATGAGCCAGCTGATCGTCGGGCCGCTTCGCTACGGCGGAGCCACCGTCCCGGGCATGCGCGTCGACGGCGAGCGGCTCGTGGGCTCGCGCACGATCATGCGCCACCTGGACGAGCTCGTTCCCGAGCCGCCGCTCCTGCCCGCGCCGGGCGACCCGGCGTACGCGCGCGTCCTCGAGGCCGAGCGCTGGGGCGATGAGGTCCTGCAGGGCGTGCCCCGGCGGATCCTGGACGTCGGCTTCCTGCGGCGGCCATCGGCGATGGAGACCTACGCCGGGGACGCGAAGCTGCCGCTTCCGCGTTCGCTGCTGCGCCCAGCACTGCCGCTCACCGCCCGCATGATGGCGATCAAGAACAAGGCGAGCGATGAGGCAGCCCGGGCCGACCTCGCGGCGCTCCCGGGACAGCTCGACAGGGTCGACGCATGGGTCGCCGAGGGCCTGCTCGGCGGCGAGCGCCCGAACGCCGCGGACCTGCAGATCGGCAGCACGGTCCGGCTGCTCTTGAGCATCGCCGACCTGCGGCCGCTGATCGAGAGCCGCCCCAGCTCTCGCCTCGCGCGCTACTTCCCGCCGCTCGACGGCGAGATCC
>JAOPZM010000080.1 GCA_025964115.1 Solirubrobacterales bacterium | reverse complement strand
CTCGAGCCCCAACCGACGGCGCGGGCGCCGGCCGCCCACACGGCGGCCGCGAGCGCCGGCTCGCCGGCCCCCTGCGCGAGCGCGCTGAGCGTGATCGTGTCGGCCAGCTCTGCCACCGCAACCGTGTCGCCCAGCCCCACCAGGCGGGCGAGGCCGATCGCGTACAGCTGATCGCCGGCGAGCAGCCCGAGGTCGGCTTCGGGCGTGCGGACCACGCGCGGGGAGCCGTAGTGGAGCAGGTAGCCCTCGTAGATAGCCTCGACCAGCAGCTCGTACTCTGCACGCCGGCCCTCTGCGCGCGGGCCCTGGGCGGCCACGCTAGCCGGGCTCGAGGCGGTCGGTCGGGCGGCGCCGTCCTGTCCGGCCGGATCGATGAGCGTCGCCATCAGCCCGCCGCCCTCGCGCAGCAATGCCTGCAGGCGGGTGAGCGCGTCGTCGCTCACGAGCCCTGCCCCGGGTCGCCCAACGCGACGAACGAGGCGGCCGCCGCCTCGATCGTTCGCTCGATCTGCTCCGGAGTGTGGGCGAGCGAGGGAAACCAGGCCTCGAACTGCGACGGTGGCGGGTAGACGCCCCGCGAGAGAAGCTCACGGCACCAGGCCGCATGCGCACCGAGGTCGCACGCCTGCGCGTCCTCGAACGACAGCACGGGCCGGTCGGTGAAGAAGACGGTCAGCAGTCCGGGCGCGCTGACGACCTCCACCGGATAGCCGCCCGCCGCCGCCGCCGCCCCGCGCAGACCGTCGGCGAGACGCTCGGTCAGCGAGGCGAGGCGCAGGTAGGAAGGCTCGTCGAGCAGCGCAAGCGTCGCCAGGCCGGCCGCCACCGCGAGAGGGTTCCCGGACAGCGTTCCTGCCTGGTAGACCTCGCCCGATGGCGCCAGCATGCGCATCAGCTCGGCCCGGCCGCCCACCGCGGCCGCGGGCAGGCCTCCGCCGAGGATCTTGCCCATGATCGTGATGTCGGCGCTGACGCCCGTGAGCTCCTGCGCGCCTCCGGAGGCGACACGGAAGCCGCTGATCACCTCGTCGAGCACGAGCAGCGCGCCGCCTGCGTCGGCCTGCTCGCGCAGCAGCTCGAGGAAGCCGTCCCGCGGCGGAACGAGGCCCATGTTCGCAGGCAGCGGCTCGGCGATGATCGCTGCGAGCTCGTAACGGTCGACGGCCTCTGCGAGGGAGTGGGGGTCGTTCCACGGGACCACCACCGTGCTAGCGGCGGCGCTCTCGGGGACGCCCGGGCTGGACGGCAGCGCCTGCGTGGCCAGCCCCGAGCCAGCCTGAGCCAGCAGGCCGTCGACATGGCCGTGGTAGGCGCCCGCGAACTTGAGAACCCGCTCGCGACCGGTCGCTGCGCGCGCGAGGCGGATCGCCGTCATCGTCGCCTCCGTCCCCGACGAGGTCATGCGCAGCATGTCGACCGAGTCCATCCGGCGGATGACCTCGAGGGCGAGCTCGACCTCTCCGGGCGTGGGGGCGCCGAAGCTCGTGCCTGCGGCCGCGGCCTCGGTGACGGCGGCGACGATTCGCGGGTGGGCATGGCCGTGAATCAGAGGCCCCCAGGAGCAGACGTAGTCCAGGAAGCGGTTCCCGTCGACATCGAGGAGCTCCGCGCCCTCACCGCGGGCGATGAAGATCGGGTCGCGCCCGATCGCGCGCATCGCGCGCACCGGCGAGTTGACCCCGCCCGGAAGGACCTCCAATGCCTGCCGATAGAGCTCGCTGGAGCGAGTGTCGGTGAGGGAAGTCGTCACGAGCCTAGGCTCAGGATCCTCCGCGCGGTCGCGGAGGAAAGCGCCTGCGCTCCTGGGCGGTCATCTTTCGGATCTTCAACGAGCCGTCCTTCACCTGGCGCTTGATCTCTTCGAGCTTGGCGCGGCGCTTCTCAGCCGCGCGTTCTGCCTGCGTGATCATAAATCCACGTTAGCGCGTTCAGGCGTGGCGGCTCTCCCAGTTCTTGAACTCCTCGGTGAAGTACAGGAGGCGGACCTTCTTGAACTCAGTCGACGAGTAGAGCGTCGCACGCTCATGGATTCCGGTCTGCTCGGCGATCGCGTCCAGCACCGCGTCGCACTCCTCCTTGGAGCGGCCGTGGGCCATCGTGAACACCGAGTAGGGCCAATCCTCGTAGGTGGGACGCTGGTAGCAGTGGGAGATGCCCCGGACGGCCGCCATCCTGCAGCCGATCTCGAAGATCTGCTCGTCGGGCACCTGCCACACGCCCATGCCGTTCGCGGAGAACCCGGCCCGGCGGTGGTAGAGGATCGCCGCGACGCGCCGCAGGAGACCCCGCTCCTGCATCCCGGCGAGGTGGTCGAGGAAGCGCTCCTGAGGCATGCCGAGCCGGTCGGCCGCCGCGGCATAGGGCTCTTCGACGACCGGCATGTCGCCCTGCAGCGCACGGATGACAGCGATGTCCAGCTCGTCATAGGGCTGCGGGTCGAGCTCGATCGGCTCCGCGACCTCGGCGGAGCTCGCAAGAGCGTCCGTGTCGCCCTCCATTTCGAGGTCCATGCGGATCTTGAAGAGCTTCAGCGTCGGCAGCTGGCGCACGGACTCGGCGCCGGCCTCCCTCGCGAGGACCTCCAGCGTGCCTTCGAGTCCGAGCGTGGAGTCAGGCTCGGTCGCGATCGTGAACCACAGGTT
>JAOPZM010000074.1 GCA_025964115.1 Solirubrobacterales bacterium | reverse complement strand
AGCGCTCCCGGCCGTTGCGACCGCCGCCGCCACCGTCGCGGGAGCGTCCGCCGCCTCCGCCGGTGCCGACGCCGACGAGCTCCTCGACCGACTTGCCCGCGATGTCCGGGTCATCCGCCAGCCGCAGCCCGATGCGGCCACGCTCACGGTCGACCTCGACGACGCGCACGTTGATCTCATCGCCCTTGTTCAGCACGTCCTCGACGCTCTCGACACGCTGGCCGGGTGAGACGTTGGAGATGTGCAGCAGGCCGTCCGTGCCCTTCGCCAGCTCGACGAAGGCGCCGAACGTGGACGTCTTGACCACTTTGCCGACGTACTCGTCTCCGACCTCGACCTCCTACATCATCATCCGCACCCGCTCGACGAGCGCGTCGCCGAGCTCGCCGTTGGCTGAGTAGACGAGCACCTGGCCGTCGTCGTTGACGTCGATCTGGGATTCGAACTCCTCCGAGAGGCCCCTGATCGTTTCGCCGCCCTTGCCGATCAGCAGGCCGATCTGCGATGGGTCGATCTGAATCGTCTGGATCCTCGGCGCGAACTGGCTCAGCTGCTCGCGCGGCGAGCCGATCACCTCGCCCATCTTGCCGAGGATGAACGTGCGTGCGTCGTGCGCCCGGGTCAGCGCGTCGCGCAGGATGTCGAACGTGACGCCCGAGATCTTGATGTCCATCTGCAGCGCCGTGATGCCGCGCTCGGTCCCGGCCACCTTGAAGTCCATGTCGCCGAGGTGGTCCTCGACGCCGGCGATGTCGGTGAGCACGACGTAGTCATCGCCCTCCTTGATGAGCCCCATGGCGATCCCAGCTACGGGACGCTTGATCGGTACGCCGGCGTCCATCAGCGCCAGCGAGGAGCCGCAGACCGAGGCCATCGACGAGGAGCCGTTGGACTCCAGGATGTCGGAGACCACGCGGATCGAGTAGGGAAACTCCTCGATCGAGGGCACCATCGGCGCCAGCGCCCGCTCGGCGAGCGCCCCGTGGCCGATGTCGCGGCGCTTGACGCCACCCATGCGGCCTGCCTCTCCCACCGAGAAGGGCGGGAAGTTGTAGTGGTGCCAGTAGTACTTTTTCGTCTCGAGGCCGAGCGTGTCGAGGCGCATCTCCTCCTTGAGCGTGCCCAGCGCCGCGACGCTCAGGGCCTGCGTCTGCCCCCGCGTGAACAGCGCCGAGCCGTGCGTGCGCGGCGTGACGCCGACTTCGATCGTGATCTCGCGGATCTCGTTCTCGCCACGGCCGTCGGGGCGCTTCTTGTGGACGGCGATGCGCTCGCGGATGATCGACTTCTCGAGCTTGTCGAAGGCGAGCTGGACGGCGGCGCGGCGGGCCTTGGCGCTCGCCAGCTGCTCGTCGGATGCTCCGTCGGGTGAGACGGGCGCATAGTGCTCGAGGATGGCGGCCTCGACCGCCTTGCTGGCCTCCTGGCGCTCGAGCTTGTCCTCGACCTGCGTCGCGGCGTCAAGCTGCGCGCCGTGGGACGAGCGGATCTGAGCGAGCAGGTCCTGGTCGACCTCGACCGGCACGAAGGCTTTCTTCTGCTTGCCGACCTTCTCAGCCAGCTCGCGCTGCAGCGCGCAGAGCTTCTTGATCTCGGCGTGGGCGATGTCCAGCGCGTCGAGGATCTCTGCCTCGGGGATCTCATTGGCACCGGCCTCGACCATCAGGATGGCGTCCTCGGTCCCGGCGACGATCAGGTCGAGGTCCGAGCGGCCCTCCTCCTCGCCCTCCTCGCCCGTGGTGGCTCCGAAGGAGGCCGTGAGGTCCTCCTCCTTGGGGTTCACGACGAAGTTTCCGTCGACCTTGCCGATCCGCACTGCGCCGACCGGGGTCGGGAGGGGGATGTCGGAGATCATCAGCGCCGCCGACGCGCCGTTCATGGCGAGGATGTCGTACGGGTGGACGTGATCGATCGACAGGGGAATCGCGACAAGCTGGGTGTCATAGCGCCAGTCCTTGGGGAAGAGCGGGCGCAGCGGGCGGTCGATCATGCGCGCGGTCAGCGTCGCCTTCTCGCCCGGACGGCCCTCGCGCTTGAAGAAGGAGCCCGGGATCTTGCCCGTGGCGTACATGCGCTCCTCGACGTCGACCGTCAAGGGGAGGAAATCGACGTCGCGCACGTTGCCCGCGACGGCGGTCGCGAGGACCATGGTGTCGCCTTGGCGGACTACAACGGCGCCGGAGGCCTGCTTGGCCATCCTGCCGGTCTCGAACGAAATCTCGCTGCCAGCAATCTCCGCGGAGATCCGCGTAATGGCATCACTACTCATATTCACTGCCTTCCTGTTCCGCCCGTCGGTCGGCGGTCCTGTTCTTTTTTCTCATTCTCCGAACCAACGCAGCTTAGCGGAGACGGTGTGCGGCCTCCGGCGCGGCCGAAGGCCCCTGGCAGGCCTCCAGACGGGCTCAGCGCGCGTGGGTCGGCTTGCCCTACGCGCCGGCGGCGACGGCCGCGTCGATGCCCTCGCGCAGCAGCTCCAAGCCGGGTAGATCGCCCGGCGAGGGAGCCTGATAGCTCCAGCGCACGATCCCGTCAGGCCCGATCACGACCAGGGCACGCTGGGGAAAGCCGCCCTCGTGCAGCACCCCGAAGGCCGCGCATGCCGCGCCCTTGGGCTCGAAGTCCGAGAGCTGCTCGCTGCTCACGCCCAGCTTCTCCGCGAAGGCGCGCTGGGCCCAGGTCGAGTCGCAGGATACGCCGTACAGCCGGGCTCCCTGCTGGGCCAGCTCGCCGAGCAGACCGTCGTACAGCTGCAGCTGATCGGTGCAGACGGGGCTGAAGGCGAACGGATAGAAGACGAGCACGGTCGTCTGGCCCTTGAGATCCTCCTCGGTGAAGGTCCTGCCATCCCCGAGAGCGAGCGTGAAGCTCGGCGCCGGTGTGCCAGGCGCGATCACGGTCATCTCAGGGCTACTTGCGCAGGCCGAGCTCTTTGATCAGGGCGCGGTAGCCCTCGAGGTCGCGGCGATGCAGGTAGTCCAGGAAGCGCCGGCGGCGCCCTACGAGCATCAACAGGCCCCGGCGGGAGCTGTGGTCCTTGCTCTGCTCGCGCAGGTGCTCGGTGAGGTGGTTGATGCGCTCGGTGAGCAGCGCGACCTGCACCTTCGTGGAGCCCATGTCCTTTTCGTTGGCTCCGAACTTGGCTGCGATCTCGCGCTTGCGCTCGGTGGTTATGGCCGTCATACAGGCGGGGACGGTAGCAGACGCTCAGCCGCCCGGACGGCCCTGCGTGATCGTCCGCGTTTGCTCCACATCGCGGTGCATCTGCTCGATCAGCGCCTGTGGGCTCTCGAAGCGCCGCTCTCCGCGCAGCCGCGCGAGGAAGTCCACTCGCAGCTCGCTGCCGTAGATATCGCCCTCGAAATCGAGGATGTAGGCCTCGATCAGCTCGCCGCGGCCGGTCTGGAAGGTCGGGCGCACGCCGACGCTGACGGCCGCAGGACGGCCGTTGGCCAGGCAGGCGTAGACGCCGTGACCGGGCAGCACGAGCGCCTCGTCGGGGACGAGGTTGGCGGTGGGGAAGCCCAGCTCGCGGCCGCGCCGGTCGCCGTGTGCGACCTCGCCGCTCAGCTGGAAGGGGGCGCCGAGCAGCTCGTTGGCCTCGGCCACCTCGCCGGCGAGCACGAGCCCGCGGATGTGGCTCGAGGAGACGATCTCCCCGTCCACCTCGAGCAGGGGCCGCACGTCGGTGGTGAAGCGCCCGTCGGCCGCGAGCAGCCGCGTGTCGCCCTGTGCCTTGTGGCCGAAGCGGAAGTTCTCCCCGATCGCGACCCGTGTGGCGCCGAGCGCTCCGATCAGCACGTCCTCGATGAACTCGTCGGCCGAGCGTCTGGCGAACTCGGCGTCGAAGGGGATCACGATCAGCTCCTGCACGCCCAGCGAGGCAATCAGCTCGGCCTTGCGCGCGGGCGTCGTCAGGAGCCTGGGCGTGTGCGGGGGGGCGACCACCGAGACGGGATGCGGATCGAACGTGAGCACGCTCTCGGAGCCGTCGATCACGGCGCGATGGCCGAGGTGCACCCCGTCGAAGGTGCCCACCGCGACGCTTCGCTCTCTGCGCTCGACATCAGGCAGGCGGGTGACCTTCACGGCCGCACAGCCTAGTGCGGGTGGCCGCGTGCAGCCTTGCCGCTCGGACCCGAGCCGACACGGGCGGCCCACGATTGGTGGGTGGGCGTGCCATCGCCTGAGCGTCGGGTGCGGGCCGGTTGCCCGCTACTAGCCGCCGGATCCGTCAAGCCGGGCGAGCGCTGCGTCCAGCGCGATCAACCCGGGCGCGCCCCAGGGCTCGTCCCGTGCCGGCGGCGCGGCGGCGTCGCGCACGTCGAACGGGCCGATCGCCGTGCGCCTCAGCTGCAGGCAGTAGGCGTCACCGAGGTCGGCGATCAGCGAGCGCACGTATGTGCCGGAGCCGCACTCGATCTCGTATCCGGCCCGCGGCAGCTCGCCCGCCGCGGCCGGCTCGCGCCAGCGCTGGACGAAGCGATGGACCGTGACGATGCGCTCGGGCATCTCGATCTGCTCGCCGCGGCGCGCACGACGGTAGGCGCGCTGGCCTTCGATCTTGACCGCCGAGTAGATCGGCGGCCGCTGGCGCACCTCTCCGGTGGGCAGCTGCGGCGGATCGGGCGGGAGGCGCCCCGTCCGCGTGATCTCGCCCTCGGTGTCGCCGGTGCTCGACAGGGCCCCGAGCTGCGCGACCGTCTCATATCGCTTGGACAGCTCCATCAGCTGCCGTTGGCTTTTGGTCGCCCTGCCGACGAGCACGAGCAGCAGCCCCGTCGCGAACGGGTCCAGCGTGCCCGCGTGGCCCGTGCGCACGCCACCCAGCGACCGCCGGACCGCGGCGACGACGTCGTGTGAGGTCATGCCGGGCGGCTTGTCGATCAGCAGCACGCCGTCGAGCGGCGTGTGCTCACCGCCACCGGCCGTCATGGTCGCCGGCCCTCAGACGAGCGTCGCCGCGGCGCGCCCGTCGGAGCTCGCGTGCAGCTGGACGGCGATCTGGCTGCGCAGGAACACGATCAGCTCGCCGAGCTCGAGGGCCGTTGTGAAGCCCGCGGCGCGGCGGTGTCCGCCGCCGCCCTGTGCACGGGCGATCGCGGACACGTCGACCGCGTCGTCGGTGGCGCGAAGGGAGACTTTGCGCTGACCCTTGCGGTCCGGGCCGCTCAACTCGCGCACCAGCGCCGCGACCCTGGTGCCGCGGACGGCGCGCAGGTGGTCGATGATGCCCTCGGAGTAGCTCTCCTCGGCCTCCGCCCGGCTGAAGTCCTCGGTGCTCAGCGAGGAGATCGTGAGCTCACCGGAGTCGAAGCGCTGCACGTGCTGGAGGGCTGTCGCCAGCAGCGTGAGCTTGGCGGGCTGCACGTTCTCGTACAGCCGCTCGTAGACCGCCGGGACGTCCACCCCGGCTTCGATCAGCTCGGCGGCCATCAGGTGCGCGCGCGGGGTGGTGTTCTCGTACATGAAGCGTCCCGTGTCGGTGATCAGCCCGACGTAGAGCGCCTGCGCGATTGTCGGCGAGGGGCGAACGCCGAGGTCGTGCATCAGGTCCCAGATGATCTCCGCGGTACAGCAGGCCTCCGGCACGACGTAGTTGAGCGTTCCGAAGTTGGTGTTGTCGTGGTGGTGGTCGATGTTCAGCAGGTGCATGCCGTCGCGCAGCACGCTGGCTGAGTTGCGGTCGATGTTGCCGCAGTCCAGGAACACGACCGTTCGCTCGGCCACATCCGCCGGCGGCGAGGAGATCAGCCCATCGAGCGGGAAGTCCTGGTACTCGTCGGGGAGGGGCATGTCCTCCGGGGCGATGAAGATCGCGGACTCCTTGCCGAGCGCGGTGAGCAGGCCGTGCATGCCGACGAGCGATCCGAGCGCGTCGCCGTCGGGGTTCTCGTGCGTGGCGAGCACGAAGCGGGAGTCCTCACGGATCCGCGCCAGCACCTGCTCGCGGGTCGCCAGGCTCGCCTCGGTGCTCTCCACATCGCTCACTGGCGGCCGATCTCGTCGATCAGCGCATCGACGCGGAGCGCGCGATCGGTCGTGTCGTCATAGACGAACTCGAGTGTCGGCGTGCGCTTGAGCCGCAGCTCGCCAGCGATCCGCCCCTGCAGGTAGCCGTGCGCGCTTCGCAGTCCCTCGAGCGTCGCCTCGCGCTGGTCGGGCTCCGACGGCGCTCCGCCATCGCCAAGGACGCTCACGTATACGCGAGCATGGCGTAGGTCGGCGCTGGTCCTGACATCGGTCACGGTTACGAATCCAACTCGAGGATCCTTCAGATCTCCTGGTAGAGCATCGCCGATGACCTGACGAATCGCCTCGTCGACCCGACGCATACGTGCGGTGCTCATGCTACCTGCCAACCGTTCGGGAACGCGTAGCAGCATGTGAGCGCTTGGCGAGCCGGGCGACGCCGCGAAGCTGGTCCTCAGGAGGACAGCTCGCGCTCAACCTTGCGCGTCTCATAGGTCTCGAGCACGTCACCCTCGTGCAGATCCTGGAAGTTGGCCAGCACGATGCCGCACTCGAACCCGCTCGTCACCTCGCGCACGTCATCGTTGAAGCGGCGCAGGCTCTCCACGGTCGTGTCGTAGATCACGGTGCCGTCGCGCACGACGCGTACCCTGGCGCCGCGGGTGACCCGTCCCTCGGTGACGAAGGAGCCGGCGATCGTGCCGATGCGCGAGGCGCGGAACAGCTGGCGCACCTCCGCCTGGCCGAGCGGCGTCTCGACCTCCGCGGGCTCGAGCATTCCCTGCATCGCGGCGCGCAGCTCGTCGATGGCCCTGTAGATGACCGAGTAGGAGCGGATCTCGACGCCCTCGCGCTCGGCGATCTGGCGCGCGTCGCCGACCGGCCGCACGTTGAACGCGAGGATCACGCCCTCCGATGCCGCGGCGAGCATCACGTCTGACTCGTTGATGCCGCCGACGCCCCTGTGGATGATGTTCACCGAGACCTCCTGCTGGGGAAGCTTGGCGATCTCGTCCTCGAGCGCCTCGAGCGAGCCGGCCACGTCCGCCTTGACGACCAGGCCGAGCTCCTTGACGGTGCCCTCCTGTGCAAGCTTGAATACGTCCTCGAGTGAGACCTTGCGGCCGGAGCGTCGTGCGAGCGCCTCCGTCTTCAGCCGGTTGGCGCGCTCTCCCGCCAGCTGGCGCGCCCGCCGCTCGTTGTCGACGACCCGCACCGGCTCGCCGGCCTCGGGCACGCCATCGAAGCCGAGCATCTCGACGGGCTGGCCGGGCGTCGCGCGCTTGACGCGACCGCCGATGAAATCGTGCATCGCGCGCACCCTGCCGAAGTGGGCGCCCGCGACGAGCGCGTCGCCGACCCTGAGCGTCCCGCGCTGGATCAGCACGGTCACCACCGGGCCCCGCCCCGGGTCGAGCTTGCTCTCGATCACGGTTCCGGAGGCCTCGGTCTGGCTGTTTGCCCTCAGTTCCTCGAGCTCGGTCACCACCTGGATGGTGTCGAGCAGCGAGTCCAGTCCCTGCCGGGTCTTGGCGCTGACGTCGACGAACTCGATGTCACCGCCCCACTCGGCCGGCTGCAGGCCGCGCTGGGTCATCTCGGTACGCACGCGCTCGGGTTGCGCACCCTCCTTGTCGATCTTGTTGACGGCCACGACGATCGGCACTTCGGCTGCCCGGGCGTGGTCGATCGCCTCCTCGGTCTGCGGCTTGACGCCGTCGTCGGCCGCGACGACGATCACCGCGAGGTCGGTGACCCGCGCGCCGCGGGCGCGCATCGCGGTGAAGGCTTCGTGGCCCGGCGTGTCCAGGAAGGTGATCTCCTTGTCGTTGTGATGCACCTGGTAGGCGCCGATGTGCTGGGTGATGCCGCCGGCCTCGCCCGCCGCGACCTCCGTCTCGCGGATCGCGTCCAGCAGCGAGGTCTTGCCGTGGTCGACGTGGCCCATGATCGTGACGACCGGCGGGCGGTCGATCAGATCCTCCTCGGCGTCTTCGAAGACCGGCTCGAGCTCGACGTCGTCGGCGGCGTGCACGACCTCGATCTTCTTGTCGAACTCGTCCGCCAGCACCTGGATCGCGTCGTCGGACAGCGTCTGGGTGAGCGTCGCCATCTCGCCGAGCGACATCAGCTTCTTGATCACCTCGGGCACGGCCACGCCGAGATACTCGGCAACGTCCTTGACGGTCGAGCCCGAGTTGATCCGGATCAGGTCGGTGGCCTCTAGCGCCGCCGTGTCGATCGGCGCGATCGTCTCGTCGTAGGTTCCGCGCCGCCGCCGTCCACGGCGTGGGCGCCGCTGGGGCTGGTTGGCCGGGCCCGTCTGCTGCCTTCGCGAGGCCTGCGAGTCGATCACGACGCGTCTGCGGCCTCCGGGGCCGATCTCGCCGGGCGTCCGCTCGCCCGTGCGCGAGTCGCGGGTCGGGCGCACGCGCTCGGCGGCGCTCTGATGCTG
>JAOPZM010000058.1 GCA_025964115.1 Solirubrobacterales bacterium | reverse complement strand
CACGTAGCCCGGGCTGCCGATGAAGTGGGGGATGTAGGACCACCACGAGCGATACCCGTCTGTGATCTCCACCGAGTCGCCGAACATCTCTGTCTGGCTCTCGGCCCAGAGCTCGCCGAGGCGCTGCACCGACAGCTCGCCCTGTGCGCGCCGCTCGGTGTGGACGAGGTCCTCGAAGCGGTTCATTGCAACCTGGCGGAAGACCGTGGCGATCATGTCCTCGAGGTTCTCCGCCAGCAGCGCGAGCCGCGAAGAGGGCGCGCTGTCCTCTTCCAGCAACCTCCCGAAGACGATCGTCTCGCCGAACACGGAGGCCGTCTCGGCCAGCGTCAGCGGTGTGCTCTGGTGGAAGATGCCCTGGCGGGCGGCGAGCGCGAAGTGCACGCCGTGCCCGAGCTCGTGGGCGAGCGTGAGCACGTCCCGCCTGCGTGATGTGTAGTTGAGCATCACGTAGGGGAAGACCGACGGGACCGCGGAGGCGGCGAAGGCGCCTCCGCGCTTGGCGGGACGCACGGGCGCGTCGATGCGGCGCTCGTCGAAGAAGCGCGTCGCGAGCGCTCCGAGCTCGGGGGAGAACGAGGAGTAGCAGTCGAGCACGATCTCGCGCCCGCGGGCGAACGGGAAGGTGACCTCGTCCTCCGTGACGGCCGCGCTGCGATCGTAGTCGGCCAGGCGCTCGACGCCGAGCAGCCTGGCCTTCAACCGATACCAGCGGCGCGCGATCTCATAGCGTCCCCGGACAGCCTCCAGGAGCGCCTGCACGGACTCGTCGCTCGCCTCGTTGGCCAGATTGCGGGCCGCGAGCCAGTGCGGATACCTGCGCAGGCGGTCGTCGGTGGCCTTGTCGACGAGCAGCGTGTTGAACAGGAACGCGCGTGTGCGCAGTCCCGGCGCGAGCGCCGCGGTAACCGCCTCGGCGGTCGTGCGCCGAACGTCGCGATCGGCGAGCGACAGGCGGCTGAGCGCCACGTCCAGGGCGACCTTCTGGCCGTCCTGCCCGCTCGGCTGCTCGCCGGACGCGCCCGAGGCCGGCAGCTCCACCTCGATCGCGGAGGTCAGCTCCTCGAACAGCCGCGTCCAGGCGCTCGCTCCCGAGAGCGCCTTCTCGGCGACGATCCTCTCCTCGGGCTCGGAGAGCAGATGGTCTTTGTAGCGCCGGGCAGTGCGCAGGTGATGGCGCGCGAAGTCGAGCCCGTCGCTCCCGAGCAGATCGTCAGCACGCTCGTCCGGAAGCGCGGCCCACTCGAGCTCGAAGAACAGCAGCGTCGTCTGGATCGCGGTCTCCTGCTCCTGGACGCGCTGCAGCAGCGCGCCGTTGGCCGGGTCGGCCGTATCGGTGGAGAAGCGCAGCATCGCGTAGTGACCGGCGCGCGAGACGAGCTCGAGGATCTCGGCGAGCTCGTGCATCGCCTCTGCGAGCCCCGCTCCATCGAGCTCGCCGAGCTTGCCGGCGTAGCGCTCCGCGAAGGCCCGGGCCCGCTCGAGCGCCTCGGTCAGACGCCGCTCGACGCCCTCCTTGCCCTCGCCGTCGACGAGCGGCTCCAGATCCCACGCGGTCGCCTCGAGCTCAGGGTCGGTCGACTCGGGCAGGGCTTCGGTGGCCATTGCCCGGAGCTTAGCTGCCGCTCGCCGACGATCCGCAGGCGCGGCCGCTACTCGCTCATGAGCGCCTGGAGCATGTCCAGGCGAGCGGCCCGGCGGGCCGGGAGCTGCGCCGCGAGCAGGCCTGCGACCGCCGCGACCACAAGCAGTATCGCCAGCGTGCCCACGGGGATCGACTGCACGTAGCCCGAGCCGGACAGGGTCAGGCTGGTCACGAGCACCGCCCCGACGACGCCGATCACCAGGCCGAACACGCCGCCGATCAGCGCGGTGATCACCGACTCGTAGCGGATCATCTGGCGCACCTGGCGCCGCGAGGTGCCGATCGCCCGCATCATCCCGAGCTCACGGGTGCGCTCGTAGATCGAGAGGATGAGCGTGTTGACGATCCCGAACAGCGAGACGATCACCGAGAGCGCGAGCAGCACGTAGATGAGCGCCAGCAGCGTGTTGATCTGGTTCGCCTGGTCCTGCTTGAACTGCGCGGCAGTGCGCGAGCGGGCCTGCGGGAACGCGGCGGCCAGCAGCCGGTTGACGGCCGGCTGGACCTGCGCGTTGGTCGCGCCGGGGGCGTATGAGACGAAATCCAGCGCGTCGTCGCGCTGTCCGAAGGAGGCCCGCGCGAGCGCCAGCGTGATCGTGAGATTGCCGAGCAGCCGCGCATTGTCGGAGGCGATGCCGCGTACGGTCAGCGACACGTGCTTTTCAGCAGGGGTCAGCATTGAGATCGTCTGTCCGAGCTTGAGGTGCTTCGATTCCGCGTAGCCCTTCGTGAGCACGACGCCTTCGTTGCCGAGGCCGAGCAGAGTGGCGTTCGATCCCTGCTTCCATTCGACCCGATAGACGCGCTCGAAAGTGGCGGGGTCGATCGCCGTGATCGTCGCGTTGCTCGAGCTGCCGGGCAGGCGACCCACGGTGAACGCGACCGGCGTCACGCTGGCGACGCCTGACACCTGGCGCACGGTGGGCGCCAGCAGCGCGGGAATTCCCTGTTCTCTATTGCCTTCCTGAGAGTTCTCGATGATCAGATCGCCGGCGAAGGACCGGCTCACCGCCCGGTTGATCGTGGCCTTCGTGCCGTCAGCCAGGACGGCCACGAAGGCGACCAGCGCCAGGCCGACGGTGAGGGCGCCAGCGGTGATCAGCGTGCGACCCGGCTGGCGGATCGAGTTCTCACGCGCCAGCTGCCCCGTTACTCCCCTCCACGTCACGAGGACGCCTATCACCTGCGCGAGCGCCGGCACGAGACGGTAGTGCGGAGGGCCGCCGCCGCGGCGGACCCGCAGCAACGTTTTACCGAGCCACCACGCCCACGCCAGCAGGAGCAGCACGAGCACGACGCCACCGCCGGCCGCCAGCCCGAGCAGAACACAGACGAGGAGCAGGCCGACGGTGCGGGCGATCAGCGCCCGGCGCGATGGCAGCGGCCGCGGCGGGATCTCCACGCCCTCGCGCATCGCCGCGAGCGGCGGCACGCGGGTCGCGCGCAGCGCGGGCGGCAATCCGGCGAGCAGGGTCACGACGATCCCGACGAGCAGCGAGACCACGATCGTCCGCGTCTCAAGCACCGTGCCGTTGTGCGGCAGGTCCGCGCCGAAGGCCTTGAAGAGCGCGTTCAACGCAGGCGCCAGCACGAGGCCGCCGAGCAGGCCGAGCACCGCGCCCCCCACACCGAGCAGCAGGCCTTCGTAGACCACCGACTGCATGATCTGCCGTCGCGAGCCGCCGAGCGTGCGAAGCAGCCCGAACTCGCGCGTGCGCTGGGCGACGGTGATCGAGAAGGTGTTGAAGATGATGAACGCCCCGACGACGAGCGCGACGTACGCGAAGACGAGCAGGAAGGTGCGGATGAAGCTGAGGTTGCTTTCGAGGTCTGAGGTGTCCTTCGCGGCCTGCTGCACGCCGGTGCGCACGTCGACCGTCGCCGGCAGGACCGCGCGGATGCGCTCGCGCAGCACGCTCGCCGAGACGGGGTGGGCGGGATTCGATTCCGCGGCGACGTCGATCTGATCGAAATGGCCCGGCAGCGCGAGCACGCGCTGGGCCTCGGGCAGCGTGAGGATCGCCGCTCCCGCGCCGCCGAAGGACTGGCCGCCGCCGAAGCGGAGGATGCCGACGATCGTGTAGTCCCTGGCGGGCGCTGAACCCGCGACGACCATCTTCTCGCCGAGCTTGAGGTTGTTCCGATTGGCGGTCGCTTCGTCGATGGCGACCTCGTTGGCGTTGGTCGCGAAGCGTCCGTGGGCGACAGTGAAGGACTCAAACCGCTTGGGCACCTCCGAGCCGATGAACGCGGGCGCGCCACCGACGGTCAGACGTTTGCCATGCACGTCGAGGAACGACCCCGGGGTGAAGATCGACCCTGCTGCTTCGGCCACCCCGGGTGTCGCACGCACCTGAGCGAGGATCTGGTCGGTCACCGGGGAGGTCTTCGAGCGCGTGTTGCGACCGAGCGACTGCCTCGGCGTGATGACCACGTCGTGGCCGCGGTTCGCCACGTTGAAGATCCCCGCGAACGACTTGTTGATCGTGTCGGTGAGGATGTAGGTGCCGGCCATCAGGGCGACGCCGAGCGCGATCGCGATGCCCGTCAGCAGCACCCGCAGCTTGCGCTGCATGAAGCCCCTGAGCACCAGCGAGAGCATCAGCCCACGGACTTCATGAGGTCCAGCGCGTGCTCGGAGCTGAGCGACTCACCATCGTGCACGATCCGCCCGTCGGCGAGGACGAGTAGCCGATCGGCGAACGACGCTGCGTGGGCGTCGTGGGTGACCATCACGACGGTCTGCCCGAAGTCGTCGACGGCGTGGCGCAGCAGCTCGAGCACGTCGTTGGAGGCCTTCGAGTCGAGGTTGCCCGAGGGCTCGTCGGCAAAGACGACCGTTGGCCGCGTGATCAGCGCGCGCGCTACGGCGACGCGCTGCTGCTGGCCGCCCGAGAGCTCGGCGGGTCGGTGCGACAGGCGGTCGCGGATCCCGACGGTGTCGATGAGCCGGTCGAACCATTCGCGGTCGGGCTTGCGTCCCGCAATCGACAGCGGAAGCAGGATGTTCTCTTCGCCGTTGAGGACCGGGAGCAGGTTGAAGGTCTGGAAGATGAAGCCGATCCGGTCACGCCGCAGCTGGGTGAGCTCGCGGTCGGCGAGCTCCGTGAGCTCGACGCCGCCGATGCGAACAGTGCCGGACGTCGGTCGATCGAGCCCCGCGAGGATGTGCATGAGCGTCGACTTGCCAGACCCTGACGGGCCCATGATCGCGGCGAATCGCCCCGCCGGGAACGCGACGGTGACGCCCGCGAGCGCGTCCACCGCCGCTTCGCCCTCGCCGTAGCGGCGGCGCAGATCCTCGGCCTCGACGAGCTTCTCCGAACCGCCCTGGGCGGCAGCTCCGTTCATCGGCACGAAGTGTAGAGACGACGCCCGAAGCGATATGTAGCATCGTCCGCCCGATGCACGAGACCAGCCCCGAAGTCTTCCTCATAGCCCGCCCCTCGATCGACGTGGACGGGATGCGGGGCTACCTGCGGGACGTGGGCGGCGAGTCGTGGCTCGAGCGCAGGCTCGGCGAGGCCGACGGCGAGCCCAACGGCGGCGAGCTGCTCGTCGAGTTCGGCGGGCGCGCCTGCTACCGCAGCTGGGAGCCGGGGCTCAACCCGTACGTCACCAAGGTTCGGACCGATCGGCGCGAGTACTTCGCCAACATCCTGCGCTCGGCCCACGGCAGCGTTCTCGAGCACGCGAACTACTCCTTGGCAATAAGGAACTGTTCGCGCGTTTTCACACATGAGTTAATTAGGCATCGGGCCGGCTCCGCCTTCAGCCAGGAGAGCCTGCGCTACGTCCGCCTGGCCGATATCGGCTTCCGCGTTCCTCCGGCGCTCGAGCCGGTGCGCGAGCAGGTGCTCTCGATCGTCGAGCAGCTCGAGGAGTTCCAGGTCAGCGCCGCCAGGGAGCTGGGTATCGACGAGGACGGCGTGCCTTTCCACGTCAAGAAGGAGGTCACCTCGGCCCTTCGCCGGCTCGCGCCCATCGGGCTGAGCACCGACATCGTCTGGACGGCGAACGCTCGCACCCTGCGCCACGTCATCGAGATGCGCACCGCCGAGGGAGCCGAGGAGGAGCTGCGACTGGTCTTCGACAAGATCGCTCGGATGATGCAGGCCGAGGCGCCAGGCCTGTTTCAGGATTTCGTCCGCCAGGATGACGGCTCCTGGGTGCCCGAGCATCACAAGGTCTGACGGCGCACGACCTCTCAGCAATGCCGCTGCCCGCGGGGGCGCGGGCAGCGGAGCCTGGTTCGCCCTGTATGGCGGAAGTGGTCTCCCGGGTGCTCAGGCGTCCATCGTGCGTGTTCGCCACGCCCCGAGGGCGAGAAATACGGCCAGCCATGCGGCGGCGACGATGAGGGCGACGCCTCCGGACATGGCCACGACGTCGCCACGGCCGCCGAAGCGAACCGGCGAGAAGTGCACGAGCGCCTGCGAGAGCACGCCGTCACGCGCGCTTCCGAGCGAGCTGATGTTCGCGATCAGCGGGCTTGCGACGAGCTGCCAGCCGATCAGCGCCGTGATCGCAGCGGGCTTGGAGTTCGTGAGCGCTGCGAAGCCGACGGCCACCACGCAGACGACGCCCGTTGCCAGCAGCGTGAAGCCGAGGCCGTTGAGGATCAGCGCGCCGTCCGGCGTGGGGAGATTCCCGGCGAACGCGTAGGTCCCCAGCAGCACGAGCAGGTAGCCGACGACGACCACCGACCAGCAGATCGCGAGAGCCGCCGGCACACGCGACGCGAACAGCGCCAACCGCGAGCGGCCGGTGACCACAAGATCACGGAAGACGCCCGCGGCCGAGTCGCCCACGCCTGCCTCGACGCCGATCAGGATCGCGGCCAGCGGGCCGAAGAACGCGCTGAGCAGCCGCAGCCCGTCGGTGAAGCCCGCCGTGCCGCCGGCCGCGCCGTAGTGCGCCGGGTTCGAGGAGTGCTGAATCGCCTTCACCGCGAACAGGATGACGACGGGCAGCAGCGCCAGCACGAGCGCCCAGGCCAGCGTGCCGCGCTTCTTGCGCAGCTTGAGCACGTCCGCGTCGACCATGCGCAACGCGATCGCGGTCATGCCCGCACCTCTTCCGCGGGGGCGTCGAGCCGTGAGGTGATCTCGAGGAAGCGGTGCTCGAGGCTGTGGCGAACCGGCTCCAGGCGAGTCACGGCCAGCCCTGCGGAGACGAGCAGCGCGTTGATCTCAGCCGCGGTGTCGGGTCCGAAGGCGAGCACGACGCGAAGACCCTCGTCGGAGCGGTGGGCCTCGAGCACGGTGTCGGCGCCGGCGAGCACGTCAAGCGCTGTCTCGGCGTCGTCGACCCCGACGATCAGCTCGTGACGCGCGCCGCCTCCGGCGAGCTCCGCGATCGGACCCTGCGTCAGCACCGTCCCACGGTCGACGATCGCCGCCGCGTCACAGATCTTTTCGACCTCGTCGAGCAGGTGGGAGGAGAGGAACACCGTCCGCCCCTCCTGCTCGACGAGCGCGCGGATCATTTCGCGAAACTCCTGGATGCCGCCGGGGTCCAGCCCGTTCGTTGGCTCGTCCAGTATCAGCAGCTGCGGGTCTGCGAGCAGGCAGCGCGCGACGCCCAGGCGCTGTCTCATCCCCAGCGAGTAGCGCCTGACCTTGTCGTCCGCGCGCTCGGAGAGCCCGACGCGTGCCAGAGCGGGCGCGATCCGCGCCTCCGCCTCAGGCCCGCGGACCGCCGCGACGACGCGCAGGTTCTCCCGCCCGGTGAGGTGGGTGTGGAAGCGAGGGTCCTCGACGATTGCGCCGACTCGCCGCAGCGCGACTCCGCGCTGCGCCGGGACGGGATATCCGAGCAGGCTCATCTCGCCGTCGCTGGCGCCGGTGAGCCCGAGGAGCATCCGGATCATCGTCGTCTTGCCGGCACCATTCGGGCCGAGGAACCCGAATGCGCAGGCCCGGGGGACGAGCAGGTCGACCCCGTCGACGGCGGTGCGTGTGCCGAAGCGCTTGGTCAGGCCCCTGGTCTCGATCGCCGGGGCGTTGCTGGCTGGATCGCTCATGGCTCCACCTTGACCGACCCGAGCGCCCCCCGCAATTGGGGATTGCCCCTAGGGCCTCCGCGGGCCTCGCGCCCGGCCTGCCGGTGCTCAGGGCCCGTCGAGGCTGACCAGCCGCCGCTGCACGGCCCAGCGGCTGAGCTCGTGGCGGCTCGAGAGCTGCAGCTTCCGCAGGACGGCGGACACGTGCGCCTCGACGGTCTTCACCGAGATCCCGAGGCGCTGCGCGATCTCCTTGTACATGTAGCCACGGGCGATGTGCCGCAGCACCTCCCGCTCCCGGGGCGTGAGCTGGTCGAGCTCACGGTCCTCGGTGGGCGGGACGTCTCCCGCGAACGCGTCTAGCACGAAGCCCGCCAGCCGCGGCGAGAAGACCGCGTCGCCGCTGGCCACCCGCCTCACGGCGTCGGCCAGCTCGGTCCCGGAGATCGTCTTCGTCACGTACCCGCGGGCCCCGGCCCGGATCACGGCGATCACATCCTCGGCGGCATCGGAGACCGAGAGCGCGAGAAAGCGAACCTTCGGCTGCTCGCCGCAGACGCGCCTGATCACCTCCACGCCGCCGCCGTCGGGCATGTGCACGTCCACCAGCACCACATCCGGCTGCTGCTCGGAGATGACGCCGACAGCCTCCTCGACACTGCCTGCGTCGCCCACGACCGCGACCTCGCTCCCGAGCTCGGCGCGTACCCCCGAGCGGAAGAGGTGGTGGTCGTCGACGATCACGACGCGCGGCTCGGCCGTCATGGGGCCGACCCCCGTTGCATCACGAGCTCAACCTCGGTGCCCTCGCCAACCCTGCTCTGCACCGCCGCGCGGCCCTGGTGGCGCTCCATGCGGCCGACGATCGAGTCGCGCACGCCACGGCGGTCGGAGGGGATCGAGAGCGGGTCGAAGCCCACGCCCCGATCGCGAACGAACACCTCGACGCTGCCGGGCTCCACCTCCGCGTACAGGTCGATGCGGTCGCTGCCCGCGAACTTCGCAGCGTTCGTCATCGCCTCGCGCGCGGCCTGCACCATCGCGTCGAGGTCGCCGTCCAGTGGCCCGTCGCCGACCGTCACCACCTCGATGGGCACCTGGTGGAGCTCCTCGACCTCGGCGGCCGCGCGTTCCAGCGCGGTAGCGATGCTGTCTCCGGCACCGGGATCGGGCCGCTCGAGCAGCCAGCGGCGAAGCTCACGCTCCTGACGACGTGCCAGGCCCGCCACGACGCTGGGATCCGCGGCCCGCTTCTGGATCAGCGCGAGCGTCTGCAGGCCCGAGTCGTGCAGGTGAGCGGCGAGCTCTGCGCGCTCCTGCTCACGGATTCGAGCTGCGCGCTCGAACGACAGGCTGCGGCCCATTCGCATGAACCACGGCCCGAACAGGAGGCTGAGCATCACCGCGATGATCGCCACGGCCCCCAGCCCCGCACCGAGGCTGTGCAGGACGCCGAGCATGTGCAGCAGCGAGGCCGAGGCGAACGCGACGAGCAGTGCGCCGAGGGCCAACCTGGGAGCGTCCAGCCTCCCCGAGCTGCGCAGCGGCTCGCGCGGCGAGAGGCGCCGGCGCGTGGCGGCCTGCTGGGCGGCATCGACCGTCGGTCGCCACACGAGCGCCATCCCGCAGACACCGAGCACCAGCGGCCAGATGACCGCGCCGGCAAGTCCGAGGCCAAGGAGCCGTAGGCCGACGAGCAGTCCGGCCACGCCGACCACGATCAGCACCGCCTCACGCCAGGCGCCCGGTCGTCGCCCGAGGCCCTCGCTCTCCGGGGCCACGGGAACCAGCGCCCAGGCGATCGCGTAGATTGCCACGCCGATGCCGCCGATCGCGATGAGCATCGCCGTCAGGAGGCGGACGACGAGCACCGGGACGCCGAAATGATCAGCCAGGCCGGCGCAGACTCCACCGAGGAGCCCGCGGTCCGGGTGGCGGCGCAGCTGTCGCTGGACGTTGGCCCGCGAAGCGGATGGCTCGGGCGGCGCCGATCCCTGCGAGGCGCCGGCCTGCGGGGCGTCGGACGAGCCGGTCGCGGGAGCCTCGGTCTCACCCTTAGTCGCTGTTTGCGCCGATGCCAGCAGTCCATCATCGCAGCGGCTCGGTCGGCCGACATAGGGGATTACCCCTAGGTCCCGTGCTCGCACCGCGCTCGCCGCGGGGGCGGCCGCAGCGCCGCTCTCACCAATTCGGGGCCGACGGCCCTCGTCAGTCCTCCTGGGCCTGGAGCTCCTTCACCCGCTGCTCGAGCTGCGCGGTCACGGTGGGGTCGCGCAGGGTCGTCACGTCGCCGAGCTCGCGGCCCTCGGCGATGTCGCGCAGCAGCCGGCGCATGATCTTCCCCGAGCGCGTCTTCGGCAGGTCATCTGACCAGATGATGCGCCTGGGGCGTGCGAACTTGCCGATCCGATCGGCGACCGTGGCGCGGATGCCATCGACCGTCTGCTCATCGCCGTCGAGGTCTCCCTGGAGGGTCACGAAGGCGACGATCGCCTGCCCGGTGTCCTCGTCGTGCTGGCCGATCACCGCTGCCTCGGCCACGTCGGGGTGGGCGACGATCGCCGACTCGACCTCGGCCGTTGAGAGCCGGTGGCCGGAGACGTTGACGACGTCGTCGATCCGGCCGATCACCCACAGGTACCCGTCGGCGTCACGGCGAGCGGCGTCGCCGACGAGATAGGTCTCGTTGCCGAAGCGCTTGAAGTAGGTCTCGACGAAACGCTCCTGCTCGCGGTAGAGGCTGCGCAGCATCGAGGGCCAGGGGCGCGTCAGCACCAGGAGGCCCTGGCCCTCGGCGACCGGCTCGCCCGAGGACTCGTCCAGCACGTCCGCCTCGACCCCCGGGAACGGATGCGTCGCCGAGCCGGGCTTGGTCGCGGTGATGCCCGGAAGCGGCGTGATCATGATCGCCCCTGTCTCGGTCTGCCACCAGGTGTCGACGACCGGGCAGCGGCTCCCGCCGATCACCTTGTGGTACCAGAGCCACGCCTTGGGGTTGATCGGCTCGCCCACCGAGCCCAGCAGGCGCAGCGAGGACAGGTCGTGTCGATTGGGCCACTCGGCGCCCCACTTGATGCAAGCCCGGATCGCCGTCGGGGCGCAGTAGAGGATCGTCACCCCGTAGCGCTCGACGAGCTCCCACCAGATGCCCTTGTTGGGGTAGTCGGGGGCGCCCTCCCACATCACCGACGTCGCGCCGTTCGCCAGCGGCCCGTAGACGATGTACGAGTGCCCCGTCACCCAGCCGACGTCGGCGGCGCACCAGTAGACATCAGACTCGGGCTTCAGATCGAAGACGTAGCGGTGGGTGGCCGTCACCCCGGTCAGATAGCCGCCCGTCGTGTGCAGGATGCCCTTCGGCTTCGCGGTCGAGCCCGACGTGTAGAGGATGTAGAGCGGATGCTCGGCGTCCAGGGGCTCTGCCGGGCAGTCGGGATCGGCCGCTGCCAGGAGCTCGTCGTAGTAGAAGTCGCGGCCCTCGCGCATCTCGCACGGCGTGCCGCTGCTCCTGACCACGACGATCTTCTCGAGCGTGTCCAGATCGCCCATGACCTCGTCCACGCGATCCTTCACGGCAGCGGTCTTTCCCTTGCGTGCCGCACCGTCGGCCGTGATCAGCAGCCTCGCCTCGGAGAACTCCATCCGCTCGCGCACCGCCTCGGCGGAGAAGCCGCCGAAGACGACGTTGTGCGGCGCCCCGATGCGGGCGCAGGCGAGCATCGCGACGACCACCTCGGGGATCATCGGCAGGTAGATCCCGACGACGTCGCCCTTCTGCACCCCGAGACTCTTCAGGGCGCCCGCGAAGCGCTGCACCTCCTCGAGCAGCTGAACGTAGGTGATGTCGCGCTCCTGCCCCTCCTCGCCCCGCCAGTGAAGCGCCACGCGATCCCCGCGCCCCGCCAGCACGTGGCGGTCCAGGCAGTTGTAGGAGGCGTTGAGCTTGCCACCGACGAACCACTTGTAGAACGGCGGATTCGAGTCATCGAGAACCGTCTCCCACGGCGTGAACCAGTCGAGCGCCTCGGCCTGCCGTGCCCACCACACCTGCGGATCGCGCGCGGCCTCCTCGTAGACGGCCGGGTCGCTCAGCAGAGCCTGCGCCCGGAACTCGGGCGATGGTTCGAACGTCTCGACCTTGAGCAGGCCGGCGAGCTCACTGTCGAGCGCCTCGCCCTCGGCCTCCTCCGGTCTGGGGCTCATGGCTTGACTCTACCGGCCCGATCCAGCCTGCGGCCCCGTGCGCCGTCCACCAGGTGCGGCCGCTCAGCCACGCGCCTTTCGCTTGCGCCGCCGCCTGCGCGAGGAGCCCCCCGATGCCGGCTGAGCCGGTGCGGGCGCGACGTCCGGGCCCGACTTGGAGGGCAAGCGGCGACCATTGCCACGCGGCTCGCCCGATCCCTTTTCGGCGCGTATCTGGGCCTGCGACGGCCATGGCCGCGCCTCTCCAGCGGCCCAGGCGGGCGGGTCGCCTTTGGACCAGCGGCCCATGAAGAGGATCCCGAGCATCACCAGCCAGAAGGCGGGAACGACCTGCAGCTGCGCCCCGCCGATCGGCAGGAAGATCAGCACGCCCGTGAAGACGCCGATGATGCCCATCCAGCGAGGGAGCAACCCCACGCGCTGCGCATTCATCGAGACGACGATCGTCCCGCCAGCGAGCGCCACGGCGGCGATCAGTGCGAGGTAGACGACGATCATGTTCGGCGCGCCTTTTGTCAGCGCCTGATCGACGGCATGGTTGGAGAAGTCGTGTCCCACCGCGAATTTGTGGGTCTCGATCGCACCGACGATCTGGTGCGCGAGGCTCACGACCGCGAAGGAGATCCCGCCGTAGAGAACCAGCGGGCGCGCCGCGCGCCACATGTCGGGCCGGCGAAAGCGCGTGGCATCGGCCAGCAGCAACAGGACGAGCGTGAGAACGGCGATCGCGATCGCGGCGAGCACGCTTGCGGAGATCAGGCCGAACGCATGGTGGCTGATGAATTTGACCTCGCTGGCCCGCGGGCTCACCCGGGGGCTGGCTTCGCCGCGCAGCGCCGGTTCGAGGCCCTGGAACAGGCCCACCGTCGGCGCGCCCTTCAGCACGCCCGCGATCGCCACGGCGCTCAGCAGGTACAGCACCCCTCCGGCGAAGGCGGGCACGGCCAGCTGCTTGCGCCGCTCTAGCTCCTGAGAGGTCTGGTCACGGATCTCGCTTGCGCTGGGCACGAGCAGCGCAGTCTATGATGCGACCATGGAGAGCGGCGGCCTCGGAGATCTGTTCGGTGATCCGGAGGAGCTCCAGCGGCGCCTCGCAGAGTTCGCAGAACAGATGCAGGGCCAGCAGCGTCTCGTATGGGCAGACAACGCGATCAAGCTCGCGGTCGACCTCACGGTGGCCGCGATCGCACGTGTCAACGTGCAGGGCAACGCCGATGCCCAGGCCGAGGAGATTCGCACCGTGATGGCCCGCGTCTTCCCCGAGGCAGTGGCCCTCGTGCGCGAGGCACGCGAGGGCCTTCAGTAGCGCGCTCGGGCCCCGCGCGGGCGCGTGGGGCGAACCGGCGGCTCCTCCTCGTCGGCGAACGGCTCGTCTTCTCCCCTGTGGCTCGGGCCGGCGCGCTCGGCCTCCCGCTCCGCGTCCCGTGAGGCCTGTCCGGCACGGATCACTTCCTTGAAGGAGCGGAAGCGGAAGATGAAGACCACCGAAGCCAGGCCGATCAGCGCCGTGAACACGGCAATCGCGATCTGCTGGCCGACCGAGTAGGCCGCGACCACCGTAGTCGAGGCGGTTGTCGCGAACACCTTCACCAGGAGCGCCTGCTGGACCCCAGCGCCGCCGGGCGTGAACGGGACGGCGCCCGCGACCTGGTTCACGCCGAAGACGAGCAGTACGTTCTTGACCGAGCCGCCGACCCGAAACGCGTCGAGCATGAACCAGAAGGCCGCGAAGCGGCAGATCCAGCCGACCGCCTGCAGCGAGGCGACTTCGCGCAGATACCGTCGGCGGTCGCCGAGGATCGTCAGGCCCTGGCGCAGGCGCGCCCAAAACGCCTTGACGCGCACCGACAGGATCGCGAACGCCAACAGGCCAATGACGCCCAGCACCGTGATCAAGAACAGCGTGAAGCGGAAGTGTTCGGCCAGGTAGGCGATGTCGAACGAGTTCAGTTTCGCGAACTGCGGCGGCTTCGGGAACACGCCCTGGGTGAAGGCGAAGATGAGCACGAACACACCGACGGACGCGTCGAACACGGACTCGACGAGGAAGGCCGCGTACACGGTCGGAAAGGTCGCGCCCGGGATCGACGAGCGCGTGAGGAACAGCTTGATGACGTCCCCTCCGCGGGCCGGCACGACGTTGTTGAAGCCGACAGCCGCGAAATACGCTCCCCAGATGCGCCGCCACTGGAACCTGACCGCCGGGTAGGCGGCACGAAGGCTGTTGAAGTACGCGCGTGAGCGCACGGTGAGGTTCAGCCCGAAGAAGAGCAGGGCGAGCATCAGCGCGCCCCAGTGAACGGCCGCCAGGTCGGCGAAGAACTTTCCGACCGCGTCGAAGAACGTCGAGATGCTGTGACCGATCGAGGTGGACGCCGTGAGCGCTGGCACAGCCTCAAGCGTACGGACGCGGCCCTCGCTTGGGACTCCGACAGCCCCCGACAGCCGTGCCGGGCAACCAGCTGCCCACTCGGCGTCACAGAGGATGCGATACAACCCTGCGATGGCATCCCGACCGGCGAAGCCCGCTGGCCTCACCGTCGCGGTGACCGGGCCGACCGGCGAGATTGGCAGGGCGGTCGTCTCAGCGCTCGAGCGCTCGCGGGAGGTGGGCAGGGTGCTGGGCATGGCACGCAGGCCCTTCGACCCGGCGGAGAGCGGCTGGAAGAAGGTCTCCTACCGGCGCGGCGACGTGCTCGACCGCGCGGCGGTGGCCGATCTCGTCGCAGAGGCCGACGTGGTCGTCCATCTGGCGTTCATCATCATGGGCAGCGAGCAGGAGAGCCGCACGGTCAACCTCGACGGCTCGCGCAACGTCTTCGAGGCGACCGTCGCCGCGCGGGCGAAGCGGCTGATCTATGCGTCCTCGGTGGCGGCGTACGGGTTCCACCGCGAGAACCCCCAGCCGTTGACCGAGGAGGTCCCAGCGCGGGGAACGGCCAGCCACTACTACTCTGCCCACAAGGCCGAGGTCGAGGCGCTCCTGGAGAGCACGCTCGCCGGCGCCGGGACGGACGCCTACCTCTTCCGGCCCTGCATCGTCGGCGGAGCGGACGCTCCGCTGCTGATCGACAGCCTGCCCTACACGCAGATCTCCGAGCGGCTGCCCGCGGCCGTCCTGCGGTTGCTGGACGGCGTGCCGATCCTCAAGCCCGTGCTGCCGGACCCCGGCGTTCCCTTCCAGCTCGTCCACCACGACGACGTCGCGAGCGCGATGCGCTCCGCCGTCCTCGGACGCGGAGCGCCCGGCGTCTACAACCTCGCGGGCCCTGGGGAGCTGACGGTCAAGCAGCTCGCCGACGAGCTCGGCTGGTACTCGATCCCCGTGCCCGACCTCGCCGTCGACGCCGTGGCGGAGATGGTGGCGCGCCTGGGCTTCCTGCCGGCGCGCGCCCAGTGGATCGCCGCCTTCCGGGTACCGACGATCATGGACACCACGAAGGCGCGCCGCGAGCTGCGCTGGCGCCCGAAGCACGACGCGCTGCAGACCCTCCGCGAGACGGTTACGGCCGCGCGGCTCGATCCGCTGATTCGCTGACGCGCGCTGGGCAGCGCCAGCCGGGGAGCTAGCCTGCAGCGGATGG
This sequence comes from Solirubrobacterales bacterium, assembly GCA_025964115.1. GTDB lineage: Bacteria > Actinomycetota > Thermoleophilia > Solirubrobacterales > Solirubrobacteraceae > Palsa-744. The sequence continues at coordinate 5,493 of JAOPZM010000058.1, read as the reverse complement.
GCGCCGACGATGGCCTTCCGACACTGCCGTTCGCCTCCGCCGCCGACTGGGAGCGGTGGCTCGAGGACCGCCACGCAGCCTGCGAGGGCGTATGGATCAAGATGGCCAAGAAGGACGCCGCCATCGACAGCGTCCGCTACCCCGAGGTGCTCGAGGTCGCCCTCTGCTTCGGCTGGATCGACGGGCGACGCGAGGCGCTCGATGAGCGGCACTTCCTGCAGCGCTTCACGCCCCGCAGGCAGCGCAGCAGATGGTCGCGAATCAACCGCGAGACCGCCGAACGGCTGACCGCCGAAGGCAGCATGCGTCCAGCGGGCCTCGCCGAGGTCGACCGAGCCAAGGCGGACGGGCGTTGGGACGCCGCCTACGAGGGCCAGAGGAGCATCACCGTTCCCGTCGACCTGCAGCGCGAGCTCGATGCTCGCCCGCAGGCCAGCGCGTTCTTCGAGCAGCTCTCAAGCCAGAACCGCTACGCGATCCTCTACCGCCTCCAGGACGCCAAGCGGCCCGAGACCCGCGCTCGGCGCCTGGCGAAGTTCGTGGCGATGCTCGAGGCGGGCGAGACGATTCACCCGTAGAGAGCGGTCGGCAGCGCCGGGCCCCCGCCCGATCTCGGGCGAGAAAGCCGGCACTGGAGATCTCCGTCAGCCGGCCCTCACCGAAGCGGTCAAGGCGACCGTCCAGCACCCGGTGGCGCCACGTAGGATCTAGGGGTGGACCGCGAGCAGCTACGAGCCGCGCAAGCGCCGCTGAAGCAGCGCTACCGCGACGAGCCGGCCGCCGCGCTCGTGACACTCTCGGCGAGCGCGACCCTCGATGACGGCATCTCCTGCTCTGTCCAGACGGGGCGGGCCGTCGCACAGGCCGGGCTGCATCCGGCGAGCGGCGGCGACGGTTCGCTGCTGTGCTCGGGCGACATGCTGCTGGAGGCGCTCGTCGCCTGCGCGGGCGTGACGATGAGGGCGGTCGCCACCTCGCTGGGTGTCTCGGTGACGTCCGGGAACGTCGGCGCCGAGGGCGACCTCGACTTCCGCGGCACGCTTGGCGTCGAACGGGACGCGCCGGTTGGCTTCAGCGCGATCCGCCTTTCGTTCGACCTCGAGAGCGACGCCACGGCCGAGCAGCTCGCGAAGCTGCTCGAGCTCACCGAGCGCTACTGCGTCGTCTACCAGACGCTCGCGAGCCGTCCGGAGCTTTCCACGTCCGTAACTACGCGATAGCGCAAAGAGGCCGGTCGATCGAGCCACGAGTCGACTATGAGCGCCACGGCGGCACGTACGGCCGGCATCGCCGCGCCGACCCACGTATCGCCGCTCGCATCTACGCGGCGCTGGGCGATGCGCGGACGGTGCTGAACGTCGGTGCCGGAACCGGGTCCTACGAGCCGCGCGATCGCTGGGTGCTCGCCGTCGAGCCAAGCGCGACCATGCGTGCCCAACGCGAGGCGGGTGCGGCGCCGGCGGTCGGCGCCCGTGCCGAGGCGCTCCCACTGGACGACGACGCGGTGGACGCGGCGATGGCCTGCGTGACGATCCATCACTGGGAGCCTCCATGGGCGGGCCTCGCCGAGCTGCGCAGGGTGTCCCGTGGCCCCGTGGTGATTCTCACCTTCGAGCTCGACGGCCTCCCGGCCTGGCAGCAGGAGTTCCTCCATGAGGGGCTCGTGATCGAGCGGCCGCGGTTCCCGGCCATCGAGGACATCGCGTCCGCGCTCGGGGGGCACACGCGGGTCGAGCGAATCCCGACGCCCGGCGACTGCGTCGACGGCTTCTTCGAGGCCTTCTGGCGACGCCCCGAGGCGCTGCTGGATCCCAGCATCCGCAGCGCCCAGTCGATGTGGAGGCTGCTCGATCCCGGCGTCGAGGTGCGGATCGTGCAGCGCCTGGCCGCGGCGCTTGAGTCGGGCGGATGGGACGCCGAGCATGGCCACCTGCGAGAGCAGGAGAGCTTTGACGGCGCGCTGCGGCTCGTGATCTCCGAGCCGTCGTGAGGCGGTGGCCGGTTCAGGTCACGCGATAGGTGAGGTGGGTGACGCCCGGGGCCGCGACCGAGCCCACGCACTCGAGCCCCGGCTTCGCGCCGTCGAGGTTGTCGAACAGCCGGGCGCCGCCACCGAGCAGTACGGGCACCAGGTGGATCTGCATCTCGTCGACCAGCCCCGCCTTCATGTACTGCTGGGCGACGCTGGCGCCACCGCCCACGGCGACGTCCTTGCCGCCTGCGGCCGAGCGCGCCTGCTCGAGGGCGGACTCGATGCCGTCGGTGACGAACGTGAACGTGGTCCCTCCGAGCTTGGCTACGGGTGGGCGCGCATGGTGCGTGACGATGAAGACGGGCGTGTGAAACGGCGGGTCCTCACCCCACCAGCCTTCCCAGGGGTCATCGCCCCACGCTCCGCTGCCGCCGAACATTTTCCTGCCCATCACGGTGGCTCCGATGTTCTCGAGCGACTCCTCGACGACCTTCGTCGAGGCGTTGACCTCGCCGCCCGGCTCGCCGTGCGGCTCACGCCAGGCGGCCAGCCTGAAGGCCCACTCGTGAAGCTGCATGCCGCCCTCGCCCAGCGGATTCTCCTCGCTCTGATTCGGCCCCGCGACGAAGCCGTCAAGTGACATCGAGATCTGGAACCTGAGCCTTGCCATGCCGTCTCCTGGGTCGTGAGTTAGGTTAAGTAAAGAGACTGCTCGAGCGGGTGCAACTCATCGCACGGCGTGACGGTCACAGAATGCGAGGACCGCCGTACGGAACTCGTCAGGCGCCTCACCAGGGATGAAGTGGCCGCAGTCCGGCACCGTGACCACCTCGGCCTGCGCCACCCCCTGAGCGATCACCTGACCCTGGGCGGGCCCGCAGATCATGTCGAGCGCGCCCACGAGCACGAGCGTCGGACACTCGATCTGCGCAAGCAGGGGTCGCACGTCGAGCGTCTGCCACAGCCCGCCCTCCCACGCCTTCGTGGCCGCGAGGTCGCTGCGCCCGTCCGCCCGCCATTTCTCGATCAGTGCCTCCACGCTCGGCCGCTCGGGGTGTGCCATGTAAAGCGGAAGCACCTCGGCCATCATCGCGTCCAAGTCCGCGGCGTTCTCGGCGGCGAGCGCTCGCTCGGTCCACTCGTCCCACACGATGCGCGCCGACGGATACCACGGAGCCTGCGCGTGGCGAGTGAGGAACCGCTCCATCTCCTCTGCCGACTCGTCACCGGCGACCTCCTCCCCCGTCGCCCTGCCCGCGATCGAGACGCAGCGGACGGCCACCTCCGGGAACAGCGCGGCGTAGCACAGCGCGACCGTCCCGCCGAACGAGAGGCCCATGATCGTCGCGCGCTCGAGACCAAGAGCCCGCCGAACCTCGTCGTAGAAACGCGCATGGCCCACGTCGTCGTACGACGACGGGTCCGCCGGAGGGGTCGAGCCGCCCAGTCCATGCGGCTCGATCAGGTGAACGGCAAAGCGATCGGAGAGGAGCCGCGCGTCATCGCGCAGCGGCACGGCGCTCAGTCCTGGGCCGCCCTGGAAATACAAAAGCGGCTCGCCCTCTCCGATGACCTCATAGGCAGCGCGCCGGCCGCCACCGAGCTCCACGCTGCTCTCGAGTGCGCTCACCGCCTGGGCTCCTACACCACCGGCGGCGCCACTTCGGCGAGCGCCTTCAACACCTGCTCATCGTGCTCGGCCGGCTTGACCTTCCGCAGCACCGCCGCCACCCTGCCGCCGGCATCGACCACGAAGCTCGTGCGCTCGTTGCCCATGTAGGTGCGGCCGTACATCGACTTCTCCACCCAGACGCCGTATGCCTCGGCGACCGCATGGTCCTCGTCGGCCAGCAGCGTGAAGTTGAGAGCCTGCTTGGCGTGGAACTTCTTGACCTTCGCCACCGGATCAGGCGAGATGCCGAGCACCGTGGCGCCGACGGCCGAATAGTCGGCCTCGTGGTCGCGCACGCCGCAGGCCTGAGTCGTGCAGCCGGGCGTGTCGGCCTTGGGATAGAAGTAGATGACGACGGGCGCTCCGCGGTAGTCGGAGAGCTTGACCACGCGTCCGTCCTCGTCGGGGAGCTCGAAGTCGGGGGCTTGCTGGCCGGGCTCGATCACGGCCCGGATGGTAGCGGCGTCGAAGCAGACCGCGAGCCGACGCCCTCGCGAATCACGCGTCTCACGGTATCGGGCTCGGTCAGGTTGCCCTATCGGCAACTCACTGTGGCAGCGGCTCATGTACGCTGCTCCCAAACGAGGGGACTGGGGGAGACGATGTTCGGACTAGGGGGACGGCTGGTCCATTCGCTGCCGGGGTTGTTGGCTGCGGCGTGCGCTATGTCGCTCGCCCTGGCATTCGGCTTGAGCTCGGTCGCATATGCGGCGGCTCCACTGCCCGGCAGCTACACAGGGGCGATCCCGGGCAATGGCACGGGCCTGAAGTTCTTCGTGTCCGCCGACAGCGCGCACCTTCAGGACGTCTACATCCCGGCGACGAGTCTCCAGTGCACCGGCGAAGGAGCCGCCACCGGCGTCGACCACCTCGAAGCCGCAGACGTCACCCTCGAATCCGGCGGCTCGCTCGCGAGCACGACGACAAAGGAAGGCATCCTCGAAGGGCATCACGTCGTGTTCACCTACACATTCAGCGGCCAGTTCAACGTCAACGGCGAAGAAGCCTCCGGCACCTATCGCGAGGACATCGCATACGAAGGCTCCACTCGTAAATGCACGACCAACAGTCAGCCATGGTCGGCGAAACGTGACTCCCAGCCCACGCAGACGACGGCGCCGCCACCGCCCGGCAGCTACACAGGCGCGATTCCGGGCAATGGCACGGGGCTGAAACTCTTCGTGTCCGCCGACAGCGCGCACCTTCAGGACGTCTACATCCCGGCGACGAGTCTCCAGTGCACCGGCGAAGGAGCCGCCACCGGCGTCGACCACCTCGAAGCCGCAGAAGTCACCCTCGAATCCGGCACTTCAGGCACATCGTTCGCGAAGGCGACAACCGAGAAAGGCAAGCTCGAAGGCCACCCAGTCGTGTTCACGTTCACGTTCAGCGGCCACTTCCACTCGCTCAACAGCAGCGAAGTCGAGAGGGCCGCCGGTTTCTATCGCGAGGACGTCACCTACGAAGGCTCGACGCGCAGGTGCACGACGAACAACCAATCCTTCTCCGCCACGCGTGACTCCCAGCCCACGCAGACGACCGCGCCGCCACCGCCCGGCAGCTACACAGGAGCGATCCCGGGCAACGGCACGGGGCTGAAATTCTTCGTCTCGGGGAACAGTACACACGTTCAGGACGTCTACATCCCCGCGACGAGTCTGCAGTGCACCGGCGAAGGAGCCGCCACCGGCGTCGACCACCTCGAAGCCGCAGAAGTCACGATAAAAGTTGTCACGTCGGGCCGGTGGTTCACGAAGAAGGCGACCGAGAAAGGCATTCTCGGAGGCCACCCCGTGGTGTTCACGTTCACGTTCAGCGGCCACTTCCACTCGCTCAACAGCAGCGAAGT
>JAOPZM010000249.1 GCA_025964115.1 Solirubrobacterales bacterium | reverse complement strand
CGCATCCGCAGACGCTGCATGCGCTGCAGGCGCTCGCGCGGGCCTGGAGGAGCGAGCTGGGGGCCGGGGGCACGAGGGTCGTGGCAATCACGGGCTCGACGGGCAAGACGTCGACCAAGGACATCCTCGCGGCGCTGCTGGGCGCTCACCTACGCACCTTCGCGAGTCCCGAGAACCTAAACACCGAGATCGGGCTGCCGCTTGCGGTGCTGAGGGCACCGTCCGGCACCGAGGCGCTCGTGCTCGAGATGGCGATGCGGGGCGCCGGCCAGATCGGCGAGCTCACAGCGATCGCGCAGCCCGACGTCGGCGTGATCGTGAACGTGGGCCCGGCGCACCTGGAGCTGCTCGGCTCGATCGAGGCGATCGCTGCCGCCAAGGCCGAGCTGATCGACGGCCTGGCTCCCGGTGCGAGCATCGTGATCCCCGCCGATGAGCCGCTGCTCGAGCCCCACCTGCGCGGCGAGCTCCACACCGTGCGATTCGGCGACGGAGGCGACGTCGAGCTGGTGAAGGCCGGCGGCGACGGCGCCGTCTCCATCCGTCAGGGCGGCGAGCAGGTCACGGTGCGTCCCTCGTTCGGAGGAGCGCACAACCTGCAAAACCTGCTCGCCGCGGTCGCCGCGGCCGAGGCACTCGGCGTGCGCCACGAGGGCCCGCTGGAGGTGCGCTTCTCGTCGCTGCGCGGGGAGCGCCGCAGACTGCCCGGTGGCGTGCTGCTGATCGACGACTGCTACAACGCCAACCCGATGTCCATGCGCGCCGCGATCGACGAGCTGGCCGAGACGGACGCGTCCAGGCGCGTCGCGGTGCTCGGCGACATGCTCGAGCTCGGTGAGGATGCGCCGCGCTTTCACCGCGAGATCGGCGCCCGCGCGGCGGCCCGGGGCATCGATCTGCTCGTCACGGTCGGCCCGCTCGCCGCCCTGATGCGCGAGGGGTTTGGGCGCGATGCCCGCTCGGTGGCCGACGCGGCTGCGGCCGCCGAGCTGCTCGGCGGCCTCCTGCGCGCGGGCGACGCCGTGCTTGTGAAGGGCTCGCGCGGGGTGGGCCTTGAGCTCGTGGCCCAGACGCTGGGCTCGGGCGAGGAGTTGCTCGTGCCCGGCAGGCCTGGACGGCGCTGAATGGGGCGAATTCTCTTCGGGGGCACGGCCGCGCTGCTGATCTGCATCTTCCTCAGCCCCAAGTTCATCGAGTTCCTGCGCAAGCGCGAGTTCGGACAGCACATCCGGGAGGACGGTCCCGAGGGCCATCACCTGAAGGCCGGGACGCCGACGATGGGCGGCGTGATCGTCTTCCTGGCCGTATCGATCCCGTTCCTGATCCTCACGGACTTCGAATGGCGATCGATGGGCGTGTTCGGCGCGGCGCTCGCCTGTGCGCTGCTCGGGTTCGCCGACGACTACACGAAGCTCGTCAAGCGCCGCTCGCTCGGCCTTCGCGCCCGCACGAAGCTGCTGGTCACGATCGCGATCTCGCTCGGGCTGTGGTTCATCGCGCAGCACGAGGCCCACCTGCAGCCGAACCTCTGGCTGCGCTTCGTCGACTACCACATCGAGCTGGGGCCGCTGTATCCCGTGCTGATCTACCTCGTCGTCGCCGGCACGACGAGCGCGGTGAACCTCACCGATGGCCTCGACGGGCTGGCGGCGGGCTGCGCCGCGATCGTGCTGCTCGCCTACGTCGGCATCACCTTCATCACAGGTGAAGGCGACGCGGACCTGGCGATGCTCGCCGGCGTCCTCGTGGGCGCCTGCATCGGGTTTCTGTGGTTCAACGCCTTCCCGGCCACGATCTTCATGGGCGACACGGGATCGCTCGGCCTCGGCGGGGCGATCGCCGGGCTCGCCGTGATGACGAAGACCGAGCTGCTGCTGGTCCTGCTGGGCGGCATCTTCGTAATCGAGGCGCTGTCGGTCGTGATCCAGGTCATCTCCTTCCAGACGACCCGCAGGCGCGTGTTCCTGATGGCGCCGATCCACCACCATTTCGAGCTGAAGGCATGGTCGGAGACGAAGATCATCCTGCGCTTCTGGATCGTCGCGTCGATCTGCGGCGCGATCGGCTTCACGATCTACAGGCAGAGCCGCGGTATCTGACCGGCGCGCCGGTGCACCAGCCCGGTGGCGGGGTGGGCCTCGGGTGAAGTCGGCCTAGTGTGTTGTGAATGGGTCGCAGGCGGGTAGCTCCTGCCAACGGCAACTTCTTCCCCCGGAGGTCCTCCAATGTTGGGTCTTGCAATGTTGCGCGTCGTTGTAGGGGCCCTCTTCATGGGCCATGGACTGCAGAAGCTCACGGGCTGGTTCGAAGGCCACGGGCTGCGGGCGACCGGCGAGAGCTTCGAGGCGATGGGACTCAAGCCGGGCAAGGCGCATGCGACCGCGGCCGGCATCAGCGAGACGGGGGGCGGCGCGCTGGTCGCTGCCGGCCTGCTCACGCCCCTGGGGGCCTCCCTGCTTAGCGGGACGATGATCACGGCGATCCGCAAGGTCCATGCCGCGAACGGGCCGTGGGCCAGCAAAGGCGGCTACGAGTACAACCTGGTGCTGCTGGCCATCGTCTTCGCGATAACCGACCTGGGGCCGGGCAAGCTGTCGCTCGATGAGGCCCTCGGCATCCGTAAGTCGGGGCTCCGATGGGCGATCCTCCAGCTGCTCGCCGGCGCGCTCGGCTCCGCAGCGGCCGTGGCGATCGGCGAGCGGGAGCCCCAGCCGTCCACCGCCGAGGCGAGCGCGCAGAACGGCGGCGCAGGCTCACAGCAGACGAAGGTCTCCGCCGCCTGACCGCCACCGCGGCGCTTTTCGTCGACGGCGAGAGGCTTCGCCGCGTCGATGTCGAAATGAGCTGGGATGCCAGCAGCCGCAGCCCGGCGACCCCGCAAGGCGGGAGCCCCTCCGTCACGCGCTGGAGGGGGGACGCGTCGTCGGCACAGGGCGGCTGCGGAGCACTCGCTGGAGCACCGGATCCTGCTGACCGCGACGCTCTGCCTGCTCGCGTTCGGCGCCGTGATGGTCTACAGCGCCTCCTCGGCCACGACTGTCGTTCAGGGGCACGGCTACGGCAGCGGCTACCTCGTCAAGTACGTCGTCTACGGGGCGCTCGGCCTGATCGTGATGCGCGTGCTCGCGCGCGACGGCGTGGAGAGGGTGCAGAGCCTGATCGCGCCGCTGCTCGCCGTCTCCTTCGTGCTGGTGCTCGCCGTCCACGTACCCCATCTCGGCGTCAGCGTGAACGGCGCCCGCCGCTGGCTCGGCACCGGTCCACTGCAGTTCCAGCCCTCGGAGATCATGAAGCTCGCGCTCGTGCTCTACTCGGCGACGCTCCTCGCCAGGCGGCCCGAGAGGGTGTACGACCTCAAGGAGCTCGCCAAACCGCTGCTGATCGTCGTCGGCGCCGCTTGCCTGCTCGTCTTCACCCAGCCCGACCTCGGCACGGCGATGGTGATCGCCTTCACCGTCATCGCGCTGCTGGTCGCCGCGGGAATCCCGATGCGCAACCTGGCCATCCTCACCGGCGGGGTGATCGGGCTGGTGCTGCTCTACGCGCTGGTGCGACCCTACGCGCGGGCGCGGCTGACCTCCTTCCTTGACCCCTGGGCGCACGCCTCCTCGAGCGGCTTCCAGGCGGTGCAGGGGCAGATCGCGATCGGCTCCGGCGGGATGTTCGGCGTCGGGCCCGGCCAGTCGGTGCAGAAGATCTTCTACCTGCCCGAGGCGCCCACCGACTTCATCCTCGCCGTGATCGCCGAGGAGCTCGGCGCGATCGGGGTATGCGCGCTGCTGTTCCTCTACGGGCTGATCGCATACGCGGGCCTGCGCGCGGCGAAGGCGGCGCGCAGCCTCGACAGCGCGCTGATCGCCGTCGGGGTGACGGCGCTGATCCTCTCCCAGGCCACCCTCAACGTCTTCGCGGTGCTCGGGCTCGCGCCGCTGACGGGTGTGCCGCTGCCCTTCGTCTCCTATGGGTCCAGCAGCCTGATCGTGATGCTCGCCGCGATGGGACTGCTGCTGAACGTGGCCGCCGGCGGCAGCGCACACGTGCGCGCGGTCGCGCCGTCGCGCCGGGGCTCGGGCGACGCGTCCTCGCGCGAACCGCGACGATGGGGCAGTGAGCGCAGCGCCGAG
>JAOPZM010000023.1 GCA_025964115.1 Solirubrobacterales bacterium | reverse complement strand
GGGGGCCCCGCACTGTTCGCAGGGCTCGCGGCGGTGATGATCGGCACCATCGAGGTGACCCTGCGCGAGCACCTCAGCGGGTATCGCTCGCATGCGCTGATCCTCGCGCTGCTGCCGACGATCATCTTCCATTCGGCGGTCGCCCTGGGGGTCTCGGCCTTCACGCGCGTCCCCGGCTGGCTGCAGGTCGCGCTGCTGCTCCTCGACGGCGGCCTCTTCGCCTTCCTCTTCAAAGTGCTGCGCGCCCGCTTCATCGACGCCCGCCGCGAGCGGACGTTCACCGGACGTCGCTAGCCCGGCTCAGTCCGCCTCGCCGGCTGCCTCGAGGCTCAGCGACGGCAGCGGCTGCTCGCCGTCGTGCGGGCCCTCACCGCGGGTCTCGCCAACCAGTCCCAGACGTTGCAAACGGACGATCTCCCGTTCGCCTTCCACGCGTGCGGCGTGATCGGGCGGCAGGTCGGCGATCAGCTTCGCGATGCGGTTGCGCAGCTGCAGCGCGAAGTGGGGCGTGGATGCGCCCATCAGCTGGCGCACGTCCTCGACGGTCACCTCACGCACGTGCTGGGCGCGCATCAGTCGGTTGGGATCTTCGGCTTCACTCATGTCGTCTCGGCCGGTCGGTCATTCGGGCGAGGGCCCCGTTTCTTCGGATGAGCCCTTGGCGGGCGCGATCTCGAGCATCGCGTCTATTTCGGCCTGCGTGGCCGGCGCGATCGCGCTTTCGTCCCCGATCAGCCAACCGTGATTGTAGGCGCCGTGGACCGGCTGGTACTGCGGCGCCCGTCCGTACGCCGGCTGGATGTTGCTGAGGTAGCTCGCGAGCGCCAGGGGCACGGCAGCGGGGCTGTCGAGCAGCAGCAGCGGTCCGTACTCGCCGGTGGCCGAGAGGAGCGCCCCGGCGGGGGCGTCGAGCGGGCGGGCCGCATTCGCGAACACCAGGCCGTGGCCGGGTTCTTTGACGCCCCAGCCGAACACCCCGTCGGTGAAGCGCGCTACGGCGATCGCGTTGTCCACGGGAGTCGGGCCTTCCGCCGCCGCACTCGCCTGCGCGATCGGCGTCACCGGACCGAATCGTGCGAGTTCGCCCAGCGTCCCCTTGCTGATGCCCGAGGCCCCTAGGAGGTAGATCGCGGGACGGCGCAGGTGCGAGAGCACGGCGCTCGTCGCAGCCGGGACGGCGGTGGCCCCCGTGAACAGGATCGGCGCCCCGCTCTCGGCCGCCAGGCCGGCGGCGGGCATCTGCAGCGCACGCGGCGCGTCCGCCGCCACCAGGATCACCTGCCGGGGCCTCGACCCGCGCGTGCTCAGGAGCAGCCGCTCGACGCCCGCAGCCGTCGCGGGATCGCTGGCGGCGACGGTCACCGTCTGGGTTCGATACCCGCTCGGGAGCGCGGCGGACGTGCCGAGGAGGATCACCTGGGCGCCTCCCAGCGCCGGAGCCCCGGTCGGGTGCATCGCTTCGAGCGCCTGTCTGCTGACTTCCGGCAGCGTGCCGCCGTCGCTGTACAGGAGCGGCGCGCGCAGCGGCGCACCGGCGAGCGCCGAGGCGGCCAGCGAGGCCGCCCAATTGCGCTCGTCGACGACCACGACCGCCTGGGGGCGCGTGGCCGGGGTGAGCGCCGGATACACGGTCCGGGCAACCGCGGCGGCGTCCGAGGCCGCGTCGGCGCCGCCGAGCCGCGCCGTGTTCTTCGTCACGACGCTGACCGCTCCCTGAGAGGCCACCGGTGCGATCGCCCCCGCGGGCCCGTCAGCTGGGCGCCGGCCCATCGCCGACTTGCCGCATCCTCCGAGCGCCGCGGCCAGCACGATGGCGAGGAGGATCAAGGTCCAGCCTGGGCATGAGCGTCGCATTTTCGAGCACCCTAGCGAGCGGCTCGGGCGTGCGGTTCCGGGCATCCGCAGGGCGCCTTGCGCCGCGCCTGGCGAGAGGCTCCAAACGCTCGCCGCGAGGTCCGCCGCAGCGCCAAATTCGCGGCATTTGCGGGCAGAACGCGCGAAAATCCATGCAACTCGCGCAGGCGTCATTGTGCTTTGCTAGGCTGCCCCGCCAAGAACGCCGAATCCCTGACCAGATGTCAGGGAACGGGGGACCCAGGTTGTTGGGGCGAATCCCACGGTAGAACCGTTGGGAAGCGCAGGCTCTTTCAGCGCTAGCCCGTCAGCTAACCCCGCAGGCCGACGAAAGAGGTTGTCTTCTTGCGGGTGCGGGCTCTCAGCGCTGTCTTCTGTAGTTCTATGTTCCTGGCCTCTTTCGCGACCCCCGCCCTGGCGGGCGAAACCGGAGGCGCCGCCCCCGGCGAGCCGGCCTCCAGCCCCGCCCCGACCGCGACGCCGCCCGTCGCACCACCGCGCATCCACACGGCGCCCGTCACCGCACGGTCCTCCAACCTCGCCTACAGGGGCCCGGTCTACCAGAAGACCGCCACCGGCGCGATCGTCCCCTACGTGCCGCCGGCGCTCGCCAGTCGCCTCGGCGCCGCGACCGGCGGAAGCCCGGTCGCCGCCGCCGTGATCAGCAAGCCCGAGCTCCTGGTCCCCGGTTCGACAGCCCGCTACGTTGCCGGACTGGCGGCCGCGCCGATGTCCGTCCCCGCGGCGGTCCAGCAGATGATCTGGGCGGGCAACCAGATCATCGGCCTGCCCTACATCTTCGGGGGCGGCCACGCCTCCTTCAGCTCGCCGGGCTACGACTGCTCGGGCACCGTCTCCTTCGCGCTGCACGGAGCCGCCCTGCTGGCCACCCCGGAGGACTCCTCCGAATTCATGGCGTGGGGCTCCCACGGGGTCGGACGCTGGGTCGCGATCTTCTCCAACCCCGGCCACGCGTACATGACCGTCGCCGGCCTGCGCCTCGACACGAGCGCCGCGGACGACCCCTCCAACCAGCAGGGCCCCCGCTGGCGGCCGCTGCGCACGGGCAACACCGGCTACGCCGTCCGGCATCCGCTCGGCCTCTGACGCCGGGCTCCGGTCGGCTACGCTTGGAGGCAGCCTGCTGACCGATCTCGCTCGGTCGCCCCGTGAAAGGAAACAGGAGGATCAGATGGCCGGCTTGACCGGGCGTATGTCAACAGTCGTAAAGGCGAAGGTCTCCAAGCTGCTGGACCGCGCCGAAGACCCCGCCGAGACGCTGGACTACAGCTATCAGAAGCAGGTCGAACAGCTGCAGAACGTGAAGAAGGGCATCGCCGACGTGGTGACCGCCAAGAAGCGCCTGCAGATGCAGGAGTCCTCGCTGCAGCAGAGCGTCGTCAAGCTCGACACGCAGGCGCGACAGGCCGTCGCCGCGGGCCAGGAAGATCTCGCTCGAGCGGCTCTGGAACGCAAGAACGTGGCCCAGACCGAGATGCAGGGACTCGACACGCAGGTCAGCGAACTCGAGGACCAGCAGCAGAAGCTGACCGACTCCGAGCAGAAGCTGCGTGTCAAGATCGAAGCCTTCCGGACCAAGAAGGAGGTCATCAAGGCTCAGTACTCCGCCGCCGAGGCCCAGGTGCGGATCTCCGAGGCGGCCACCGGTGTCGGCGAGCAGATGGCCGATGTCGGCCTCGCGATGCAGCGGGCGGTCGACAAGACCGAAAACATGCGCGCTCGCGCGGACGCCGTGCAGGAGCTCGAAGCGGCCGGCACGTTCGACGACCTGACGGCCCTCGGATCCGGCGAAGACGACATCGACCGCCAGCTCAAGCAGCTCTCAAGCCAGCCCGCCGTCGACGACGAGCTGGCGAAGATGAAGGGCGAAATCGGAGCCGGCAGCGGCTCCGCTCCGGCCGGCCAGATTCCCTCCCAGAGCAGCCCGTCCGAGGGCCAGCAGACATGATCGTGCGGATCTCCGGCGAGGATCAGTACGAGCTCGCCGATGAGGAAGCCGGAAAGCTGAACGAGCTGGACAACGCGGTGGTGGCCATCGTCGAGAGCGGCCGCGAGGACGGCTTCGCCGACGCCTACGGCGCACTGCTTGAGTTCGTGCGATCGCACGGCACGCGCGTCGCCGACGACGACCTGCAGGGCTCCGACTGCATCCTGCCTCCGCCCGACATCAGCTTCGCCGAGGCCGGCGCCGAGTTCACGGGCGAGGGCCTGATCCCGGACTAGCCTTGGCGGCCCCGCCGAGACGGGGCCCGGTACTCGCGCCAGCCAGGTGGGTACAGTCGTCATGTGCCGAGGCGTCGTGTCGTGATCGACCATGTCACCGTCGGCGTGAGCGACCTGGAGAGGAGCCGCGCCTTCTACACCCGCGCGCTGCTGCCGCTCGGCTTCAGCGAGATCGCGATCTCGCCCGCCGGTCTGCCGGAGGTGGAGTTCGGCCTGGAAGAGGCGCCCAACTTCGCGATCTCCACGGCCTACCCGACGGGCGCGCCGGTGCATGTCGCCTTCGCCGCCGACCGCCGCGAACAGGTCGATGCCTTCCACGCCGCCGCTCTCGCGGCCGGCGGTCGCGACAACGGGGCTCCCGGCCTCAGGCCGGAGTACTCCGAGGGCTACTACGGCGCCTTCGTGCTCGATCCGGACGGACACAACATCGAGGCGGTCGCACACGGCAGCAGTCCGCCCTGAGCCGCGGTCTGCTCAGATCGGTATTCCCCAGAGCGGGAACCAGCGCTCCAGTTCGGGCTCCATCGGCAGTTCGTCGGCCATCTGCGCCTTGAGCTGCAGCTCGCGCTCGGTGAGGCGCTGCTGGGAGTTGGCGGGGTCGGGCACGAACGGGTACCAGAAGCCGCGCTTGTAGTTGTAGATGAAGTAGATCCGCCGTTTCTGGGCGTCGATGAAGGCGAACACCGCGGCGAGCAGCCGCTCGCCATGGCCGGCGTTCTCGATCGAGCTGGAGACGGCGTTGAGGCCCACGGCGAGGTCTTCGACGCTTGGCGTCCCCGGTGCGTTGTTGAGGATCATCCAGCGGTAGCCGTAGCTGTCGTCTTCGGTCTTGACGGTCGTGCCGCTGTCTCCGCAGGTGGCCGTTACGACTTCTTCGGTGTCGCGCAGCGTGGTTTCGAACTCGCTCGTCGCCAGCGCCTGGAAGACGATCGCCGCCGAGCCCGCAGGCTCTATCTGATGCTCGGATTGAAGCGTCACGTAGGCGGTCGCGATCGCGAAGAGGCGGTCGGGCGCCGGGCCCTTCACCTCATGGCGACCCGTGAGGATGTCGCGCAGGCCCACGTCAGCCGGCGCTCTGAAGCTGCGACTCCAGCCGCTCGAGCGCCGCGAGGCGCTGCTCGAGCGGCGGATGGTCGGCGAACAGGTTGTACAGCGACTTCTTCGCCTTGGCGGGGACGATGAAGAACGCGCTCAAGCTTTCCGCCGAGCGCAGGTCCTGGCTCGGGACGCGTTCCATCGTGCCGCTGACCTTGATGAGCGCCGATGCCAGCGCGCTCGGGCGCCCGGTGAGCACCGCCCCGCCGCGGTCGGCCGCGAACTCGCGATAGCGCGACAGCGCGCGCATCAGCAGGAACGAGACCGCGTAGACGACCATCGAGGCGATCACGACGATGAAGATGTCTTCCTCGCCTTCTTCGCTGTTGCCACCGCCGCCGAAGAAGAAGGCGAACTGGAGGATCAGCGCGGCAAGCGATGCGAAGAAGCCGGCCAGCGTCATCACCATCACGTCGCGATTGATCACGTGCGTGATCTCGTGAGCGAGCACGCCTTCGAGCTCCGGGGGCGACAGCAGCTCGAGGATCCCGCGTGTGGCGCAGACGGTTGTCGACTTGCGCGTCCGGCCCATCGCGAATGCGTTGGGCATCGAGGTCTCCATCACGCACACCCTCGGCTTGGGCAGGTCCGCCTGCACGCACAGCCGCTCGATGATCCCGTGCAGCTCTGGCTCTTCGGCGGGCGACACCTCCTTGACCCCGAGCGTCGCCATCGCGATTTTGTCCGAGGCGAACAGCTGCAGCAGCAGCAGCACGAGCGCCACGACGACGATGATGCCGGCACCGGCGCCGGCTGCGAACAGCACGCCGACGAAGACGACGTAGAGCAGGCCGAGCAGGAACAGCGTCGTCAGCATCCGCACCTGCAGGCCCGTGTCTCTACCGAAGCTCGCTGGTCTTCTCGCCATCGCGCTGATTGTGGCAGACGCAGATCTCGTTGCCCTAAAGTGCGATGCCGGTCCCCGCGCCCCTCCGATACCCATGAAGCCAGAAATACACCTGCTCGGCATCTCGATCAAGACCTTCGGCCTGACCTTCGCGCTCGGCTTCCTCGCCTGCGGCCTGGTCGTGGCCCGCAGGCTGCGCGAGCTGGGCAAGCCGGTCGACTGGGCGTACGAGATCGTCTTCGCCGCCCTGATCGGCGGCATCGTCGGCGCACGCGGCTACTACGTCATCCAGAACTACTCGCAGGTCAAGCACGACCTGTTGGGCAGCATCTTCTCGGTCACCGGCCTGGTGTGGTACGGCGGCGCGATCGGCGGCGCGATCGGGGTGATCGGATGGATGCGCTGGCGGCATGCTCTGGAACTGAGGATGCTCGACATGTGCGCGACTGCGCTCGCGCTCGGGTACGCCATCGGCCGCATCGGCTGCCAGGTCTCGGGCGACGGCGACTACGGGATCGCCTCGAGCCTCCCGTGGGCGATGGGCTATCCGCATGGGACCGTCCCGACGCCGCCCGGCGTCACGGTGCAGCCGACGCCGATCTACGAGACGGTCGCGATGTGCCTCGTCGCGTACGCGCTGTGGTCGCTGCGCGATCGCGTGCGTCCTGGCGTGATCTTCGCCCTCTACCTCGTGCTGAGCGGGCTCGAGCGCTTTCTCGTCGAGTTCATACGGCGCAACAGCGAGGTGCTCGCCGGCCTGACGGCGCCCCAGCTCGAGAGCCTGGGACTGCTCGCGATCGGACTCGTGTGGCTGGCGGCGCTCGTGCGTCACGGCGGTGTGCAGGCTCTCCGCCCGAGCACGGCCTGACCGCGGCCGTCCGACGGGCACCCGAGCCGGCAAGCGATAATCAGCGGCGATGGCCACCGGCACGAGCCTCTCGCATGTGTTTCCCCTCGGTAGCCGGCTGAACGAGCGCGGCCGGCTCGAGGTCGGTGGCTGCGACGCGATCGAGCTCGCCAGGGAGTTCGGGACGCCGGCCTACGTGGTCGCGGAAGAGGACCTGCGAACCCGCGCCCGCGCGTTCACGCAGGCCGGACGCGACTCGGGCCACTCCGACCTCCACGTCGTCTTCGCGTCGAAGGCCTTCCCCTGCGTGGCGGTCCTGCGGCTGTTCGCGCAGGAGGGTCTCTGGTGCGACGTCGCCTCGGGCGGCGAGCTGCACCTCGCTCTGGCGGCCGGATTCCCGGCCCAGCGAACCGTGCTCCACGGCAACGCCAAGTCCGAGGCGGAGCTGCGCATGGCGCTGCGCGCCGGCGTGGGCCTGATCGTGATCGACAACTTCGACGAGATCGACCGGCTCGCACGGCTGCTGCCGGGGCGGGCGCCGGGCGCCGGCGCCGAGCAGGAGGTGCTGGTGCGAGTCACGCCCGACGTGCAGGGTGCGACCCACGAGAAGATCTCGACCGGTCAGGCCGACTCCAAGTTCGGCTTCTCGATGGGCGACGCCGCAGAGGCGTTCGCCCGCGTGGAGGGCGTCGAGGGGCTCTCGCTCCAGGGAGTCCACGCGCACATCGGCTCGCAGCTGCTCGACCTGGAGCCGTTCCGCGCGCTCGCCGCAGAGCTGTCCGGGCTCGGGGACTTCCCGGTCTGGGACTTCGGGGGCGGGCTCGGCGTGCAGTACACAGAGCACCAGGCCGCCCCGCCGCCGGTCGAGGACTACGTCGCCGCGATCGTCGGCGCGGCCAACGAGCACGGAATCGGCGCCGACCGGCGGCTGCTGATCGAGCCGGGCAGGTCGCTCAGCGCCAACGCCTGCGTGACGCTCTACACGGTCGAGAGCGTCAAGCAGAACGTCTCGCGCTGGGTTGCGGTCGACGGCGGCATGTCGGACAACCTGCGCCCGATGCTCTACGGCGCTACCTACGAGGCGCACGTGGCGGACCGCTTCGGTGGCAGCACGCGGTGCGTGGTGGCCGGCAAGCACTGCGAGTCGGGCGATGTGATCGTGCGTGACGCGCTGCTCGACGATCCACGGCCGGGCGACGTGCTCGTCACCCCGGCGACGGGCGCGTACGGCTTCTCGATGGCCAACAACTACAACGGTGTGACACGTCCGCCGGTGATCTTCTGCTCCGACGGCGACGCGCGTCTGGTGCTCAGACGCGAGACCCTCGAGGACCTGACGGCCCGCGATGTCTCCTAGAGGACCGGACGCCCGCGATGCCGGACGCTGACTTCAAGGTCGGCCTGCTCGGCCACGGCACGGTCGGCTCCGCGTTCGCGGAGCTGCTCGGAGAGCGAGCCGCAGAGATCGAGCGCTTCAACGGCCGCAAGCCGGTGATCAGCGGGGTGCTGACGCGCACGCAGGGCGACTTCGAGGAGATCCTCGCCGGCTGCGACCTGCTCGTCGAGTTGATCGGTGGGATCGAGCCGGCGCGCGGGTATGTGCTCGCAGCCCTGCGAGCCGGCAAGCACGTGGTCAGCGCCAACAAGCAGTTGCTGTCCCAGTACGGCGAGGAGCTGTTCGAGACCGCCCGCGAGCGTGACGTGAGGCTGCGTTTCGAGGCGGCGGTGGGGGGAGCGGTGCCGGTCGTTCGGCTGCTCGAGGAGTCACTCTCGGCCACCCCCATCGAGCGCATTCACGGGATCGTCAACGGCACGACGAACTTCATCCTCACCGAGATGGCGCAGGGCAGCTCCTATGCGCAGGCTCTCGCGGACGCCCAGAGCAAGGGCTACGCCGAGGCCGACCCCAGCGACGACGTGAGCGGGCGAGACGCCGCGGCGAAGATGGCGATCCTCGCTCGCCTGGCCTTCGGCACGCCCGTGCATCTGAACGACGTCCCCTACGAGGGCATCGAGCATCTGCACGGGGAGGACCTCGAGTATGCGCGCGAGCTGGGCCTCGGTCTCAGGCTGATAGGCACCGCCGAGCGTCGCGACGGCGGGCTGTCCGTGCGGGTCCATCCCGCCTTCCTCTACCCGGGGCATCCGCTCGCGTCCGTGTCGGGAGCGTTCAACGCGGTGACCGTCGAGTCCGAGACGATCACCGAGATCACGATCTCCGGGCCCGGCGCCGGCGGCCGGCAGACCGCGAGCGCGGTGCTCGGCGACGTCGTGAGCGTGATGACCGGAGGAGCCAGGCCACCGGCTCCTCCGCTGGCGTTGCGCCTGGTCAAGGACGTCGAGAGCGCCTTCTACCTGCACATGGAGGTCGCTGACCGCCCCGGCGTGCTGGCCGCCGTGACGAAGGTCCTGGGAGAGCAGGGCGTGTCGATCAAGTCCGTCGTGCAGCGCGGCATCGGCGAGAACGCGCGGCTTGTGATGGTCACCCATCCGGTGCTCGAGTCGAGCCTGCGCACCGCGATGGACGAGGTCGGTGCGTTTGAATTCGTGCGCTCCACGCCGCGCAGCATCCGGGTGATCGAAGAGGAGTTCACATGACCGAGAGCAGTTGCCGATGACCGACCGCCACGTGCCGCTGATCGAGCGCTTCCGCGATCGCCTGCCGTTCGCCGAGGGCGACCCGCTGGTGAGCCTGCAGGAGGGCTCCACGCCCCTGCTGCGCGCGCCCATCCTCTCCGAGATGCTCGGCGCCACGGTGCGCCTGAAGCTCGAGGGCGCGAACCCCACGGGCTCCTTCAAGGATCGCGGCATGACATGCGCCGTCTCGGCGGCCGTGCGCGAAGGCGCCAAGGCGGTGGTCTGCGCTTCGACGGGGAACACGGCGGCGAGCGCGGCCGCCTATGCGGCCCGAGCGGGCATCACCTGTGCGGTGATCGTGCCCGAGGGGAAGATCGCGCAGGGAAAGATGGCCCAGACGCTGGTCCACGGGGCGCGTGTGATCTCGCTCGCCGGCAACTTCGACCAGGCCCTGACGCTCGTGCGAGAGCTGACGGCCAACCATCCGATCGTGCTCGTCAACTCGGTCAACGAGTTCCGCATCGAAGGTCAGAAGACCGCCGCGCTCGAGATCCACGAGGACCTGGGAGGGGAGCTTGAAGCGCTCTGCATCCCGGTCGGCAACGCCGGCAACATCACCTCCTACTGGCGCGGCTTTCGCGAGATGGGGGCCGCGCCAAGGCTGTTCGGCTTCCAGGCCGAGGGCGCGGCGCCGCTGGTCGAGGGGAGGGTCATCGAGCACCCGGAAACAGTCGCGAGCGCGATCCGCATCGGCAACCCCGTGCGCTGGGAGGACGCAATGGCGGCGGCGACGGACTCGCGCGGCTCGATCCGCTCGGTCAGCGACGAGGAGATCCTCGCGGCGTTCAGGCTGCTCGCTTCCAGGGAAGGGATGTTCTGCGAGCCGGCCTCCGCCGCCTCGGTGGCCGGCCTGCTCAAGTACGGGACCGACGGGGCCGAGCAGATCGTCTGCGTGCTCACCGGCCGTGGCCTGAAGGATCCCGAGACGGCGATCGCGCACAACGACGGCATGATCATCCAGTGCGCCGCCGAGACGGGGCCGATCGAGGAAGCGGTGCTGGGTGACCCGTAGGAGGCTCGTGCGGGCGCCGGCGTCCTCGGCGAACCTGGGGCCCGGCTTCGACTGCATGGCCGCCGCGGTCGCGCTGCACCTGGAGCTTGATGTGGTCGAGACGGGCAGCTTCGCGGTGCAGTCCGAGCTTCCCGTCTCGAGGGGCCGCGAGAACCTCTGCGTGCGCGCCTTCGAGACGCTGCATCCCGCGGACGCCTTCAGCTTCAC
Source organism: Solirubrobacterales bacterium (assembly GCA_025964115.1). Lineage (GTDB taxonomy): Bacteria > Actinomycetota > Thermoleophilia > Solirubrobacterales > Solirubrobacteraceae > Palsa-744. The sequence continues at coordinate 9,158 of JAOPZM010000023.1, read as the reverse complement.
GATCCGCTCGCAGATCCCCCTGTCGGGCGGCCTGGGATCCAGTGCGGCCGCGATCGTGGCCGGGCTGATGGCGGCGGACCACATGTTCGAGCTCGACGCCGACCTGCTCGCCTGCGCCACCGAGCTCGAGGGCCATCCCGACAACGTGGCCGCGTGCCTGCGCGGCGGATTCGTCGTGTGCGCGGACGGCGACGTGGCCCGCTTCGAGCCGCCGACCGGGCTCGAGGCGCTGGCCGTCGTGCCGGAGGAAGCGGTCCGCACGCGGGCAGCCCGTGTGGCCCTCCCCGCGGAGGTGCCGATGCAGGATGCCGTGTTCAACATCGCCCACGGTGCCCTGCTGACGCTCGGCCTGGCTCGCGGCGACTGGGATCTGCTGGCGCGGGGGCTCCAGGACCGTCTGCACCAGCCCTACCGCGCGCACCTGTTCCCGCGATCGTTCGAGCTCGCCTCCCGCGCGCCCGAGCTGGGGGCGCTGGGTGCGACGATCTCCGGCGCCGGCCCGACCGTCCTGGTGTGGTGCTTCTACGAGCAGACCGGCGCCGTCGCCGAAGCGCTGGGTCCGGAGATCGAGGGGTGGGCCACCCTGCTGAGAGCGCCGTTCGAGACCCAGGGCGCCTACGTCGGCGAGCTCAGCTGAGCCCGGCGAGCCGCATGCGAGCGTCGGTCAGCCCGGGCAGGCGGGCCAGGATCTCGTCGGCGAGCCCGACGTAGTCCGCGCCGAGGTCGGGACGGTGGTCGAGGATCGACCGCGCGCGCTCGGCGGACTCGGCGTACGCGATCGAGGCGCGGATGACGGTATCGAAGACCTGCTCGCCGAAGCGCTCCTTCAGGGACACGAGCGCCTCGCGCGAATGAACCGTGCGCATGTCGGCGAGGTTGAGCAGCACGCCGAGGAGCGTCAGCTTCGGATTCAGGCTGTCGCGCGCCAGTTCGACGACCTCCATCGCCTGCTCCACTCCCTGCAGGGCGAAATACTGGGCCTCGGCGGTGATCAGCGCCCAGTCGGCTGCGACGAGAGCGTTGATCGTCAGCAGGCCGAGCGATGGCGGGCAGTCGATCAGGATCACCTCGTATTCCTCGGGCAGCGCCGACAACACCCGCCTGAGCGTGAGCTCGCGGCCCATCTTGCCGCCGAGCATCAGCTCCGCCTCGGCGAGACTGAGATTGGCCGGGATCAGCTCTTCGTGCACCGCGTCGGCGGCCGAGGCGCGCCCCGAAAGCACGTCGGCGATCGTGGGCTCGACGTCGGGCGGAAGATCGAAGTAGTCGGACAGGTTGCCCTGCGGATCGAGATCGACGGCCAGGGTTCGCACCCCGCTGCGCCGGAGTGCGTCGGCGAGCGTGCGGACGGTGGTCGTCTTTCCCGTCCCTCCCTTCTGGGAGAGCACGGCGATCGTTTGGCTCATCGTTGGCGCGATACTACGCGAGCGAACGAGCCAGGGCCGCGCTGCCTCGGCGGCCCTCCGGAAAGCGGCTCAGTCGGCGTCGTGGACCGAGGCCGGATCGGCTGCGGACACGTTCGGTCCCTGTTCCTGGGGGACGCTGATCATTGTCACGCGGTAGCGCCCGATGATGATCTCATCGCCGTCCTTGAGGATCTTGCTCTCGACGCGTGCATCGTTCACGAAGACGCCGTTGAGGCTGCGGTCGTCGAGCAGCCGCACGCCTTCGGGATGGCGGACGATCAGCGCATGCCGGCGTGAGACGGTCGGGTCGTCCAGGCGCACATCGGCCGCCAGGCTGCGCCCGATCCGCGTCCACTCGCGGGTCAGCGCCACGGTCTGCAGCTCGCCGTGCTCCTCGTAGCAGAGGTACTCGCCGGGCTCCTCGATGTGCTGCCTCGCCTCGGCGAGCAGCTTCCCCTGCTCGGCGTTCGCCGGCTCCGCGAGCGTATTGGAGGAATGCTCGAGCCAGCGGTCGGTCGTCATCGGATCGGCGCTGAACAGCGAGGCCCGAACGAAGCTGCGCCCTGCGCAGCCGGGGCAGTCCCCCAGCGTGTCGGATCCGACCAGCGTCTGCACGTAGCCGCAGCGGGTGCACCTGAACGAGCCCGCCCCCACAAAGGTGCCCGAAGTTAGTGAGTCCATGACCCTGCTCCGCCCTTTCTCATCCGCACTCCACGGTGGCGATCCGCGTCGAGGGAATCTCGTGGCGATCATAACAAGCCTGTCAATTCGGAATCGAAGTCTGACTGTTGGAATATGGCCGCCACGCGCACCTTCCCGAGGGCAGCCTCCGCCGCTGTGCGTCTACCCGCCGCCCAACCGCCTCAAACGAGGTCGGACGGCTTGGCGGGCGCCTTGCAGGAGCCTGTTCCTGGGTGGCGAACTCCGGATCGATGTCCTCGACCGCGACCCATGTGGAGCAGCTGGAACGAGTGCTCCTGCGCAGAGGCGTTGGAGCCCTCGAGGCCGACCGCCATCGCTGTGCTGACTGCGGACGCACCCCGTTGACCGGGGAGCACGTGCACGTCTACGGCGGAGGCGAGGAGCGGATCGTCTGTGCGCTGTGCCGTCCGGGGCGCCGTGAGGCACCGCTCGCCACCGAGCTCGTGCGGCATTGCGAGCACGGATACACGGTCCGCCTCACCGCGCGCGCCGCCTGAGCCCTGCCCGCTGAAACGGGCCTCTAGACTCTCGGGCCCGTGGATCCCGTCAGCGTCTCGATCGTCGTCTCAGCTCCGCGCGAGCAGGTGTTCGACTACCTGCAGGACATCGCCAATCACTCGGAGTTCACCGATCACTACCTCGTGGACTGGCATCTCACGCGCATCGACTCGGTCGGCCTCGGCGCCGGGGCCCGCTTTCGCATGAAGGTCCCCGGCGTGCGCTTCAGCTGGGCGGATGTGAGCTTCGTCGAGGTGGAGCGGCCCCAGCGGATCGTCGAGGCGGGGCGCACGGGCAAGTACAACCGCATCCGCACGCTTGGCGTGTATGACCTGCAGCCGGCGCCACTGGGTGCCACGCGCGTGACGTTCACGCTGCTCACAGTTCCGGCGACGCTCTCAGATCGCGTCATGGAGAGCCTCGGCGGCCGCGCTTGGACCAGGCGCAAGAACGGGCGGGCGATGCGCCGGCTGCGGGGAATACTCGAGCAGGGAGAGGGCCGCGGCCAGCGCGTCACCGTCGCCGCTGGATAGACTGCCGCGTCGCATGTCAAGCCGCCTGCGCAAGTTACCGCTCGTAGCGATAGCCCTGCTCGCCGTCCTTGCGCTCGGCGCCTGCGGCGACTCCCACACCAGGGTCACCACTGGGACCTACGCGGGCGTCGGCGGCGCGAACGCGCCCTATCTGGACGTCGGGCCGCTCAGCTACGAGGTCCAGATCTCGCGCCAGCTGAACCCCAGCGACACCGAGGACGCGGCGTATCTTGAGGGGCTCACTCCGGCCCAGCGCCAGCTGCTGCCGGGCCAGGAGTGGTTTGCCGTCTTCATGCAGGTCTACAACCACACCGGCCGTGCCCTCCCCGCTGCGACCAGCCTGACGATCACCGACACGCAGAACAACGTCTACAGCCCGATCCTGCCCGACCAGACCAACCCGTTCTCCTACCGCGCGGGACTCGTGCCGGCGGAGAGTCAGCTGCCGGTGCCGCAGTCGGTTCCGTCCTTCGGACCGACGCAGGGCTCGCTCGTGCTCTACAAGATCCAGGTCACCTCGCTCGACAACCGCCCGTTCGAGTTCAAGATCGTCGACCCCACCAACCCCTCGCTGACGGCCTCGGCCGAACTCGACGTCTAGTGGGCGCCGGCCTGGAGCCCCGCTTCGAGCACCTGCCGGGCGACCGGCGCCGCCGTCGTGCCGCCGGCGCCATCTTTGACGAGTAGCACCCCGACCACGACGCGGGGATGCAGGGCCGGTGCGAACGCGGCGAACCATGCATCGGTGTTGCTCGCTTCGCTGCTCGTGCCCTGACACGCTTCGGAGGCGCCGCGGGTGTGGCTTTCTTCATGGGCGCCCGCTTCGGATCCGGCCGAGGAGCACTGGGTCTTGAGTTCGGCCGTGCCCGTCTTGCCTGCGACGACCACGCCGGGGATCGCCGCGGCGGTTCCCGTGCCGAGGCGCACGACCGCGGTCATCAGCCGGCGAACCGTGCGCGCGACCGGCGCGCTGATCGCGCGGACCGTGGGAGCGGGCGCCGAGGCCTGGTCGAACGTCGGCAGCGGCCGTCGTCCGCCGTCCGCGATCGTCGCGGCGACGCTCGCCATCTCGAGCGGGGTCGCCAGCACCTGCCCCTGGCCGATCGCGGTCGAGCCGACGGCGAGTTCGCCCTGGATCGCGGAGGCGACGGGCAGCGTGCTCTCGCCCGCGCCGGCGATGCCCGGGTCGTGGTTGAAGCCGAAGCGTTCCGCCGTCGAGACGAGGCGGGCAGCGCCGAGCTTGACGCCCAGCGGGGCGAACACGGAGTTGCACGACACGGCGAAGGCCAGTTCGAGCGTGCCGCCGCAGTTCTCGCCGTTCGCGTTGTTCAGCCTGACGCCGTCAAGCGTCGAGTAGGAGGCGTACTGAAAGGTTGTGCGCGGGTTGGCGACGCCGTACTGCAGGACGCCGCTCAGGGTGATCATCTTGAACGTCGAGCCGGGCGGCTGAAGTCCATTCAGGCCGATCCCCGCGACGGCGAGGATGCGTCCTGTGGCGGGCTCCATCGCGACTATGCCGCCGAGCTGGCCCCCGAGCGCGGTCACGGCGGCGCGCTGGATGGACGGGGAGATCGAGCTGCGAAGCGCCCGCGCGGGCCGCGCCACGGCCGAGGCGAGCACGCGCCCACGGCCGGCTTCCCGCTGGCTCTGGGCGAGCAGCTCGCCGCCGGGCGTACCCCGCAGCCGGTCATCGAACGCCAGCTCGAGTCCGCTCACGCCGACGATCGCGTCGGGTTCGACGCCCTGCGCCTCCAGCGCCTGGCGGCGGGCGGGCGCGACGGGTCCGACGGCTCCGATCACGGCGCTCGCCAGTTCCCCCAGAGGCGAGCTGCGGGTCTGTTCCCCGAGCACGCCGCTCGTCGACCCTTCTGCCAGGACCGTTCCATCGCGTGCCAGCAGCGTCGCCCGGCGCGGCAGCGTCGTCGTGCGGCTCAGGCGCTCTTCGGCCAGGAGGCCCGGGAACAGCAGCGAGCGCGACCAGGCGATGCGCTCGCCTTCCCCAGCGTTCTGCGCTGCGACCTTCAGCATGAAGCGGAGCGCGAGCGTGCCGAACAGGCTCGTATGCACGCGAACCGGCACGGCCACGATCCCTTCGGGCTGGTCGCTCGGCTTGCCCACCACCTGCAGGTGCGTCGCGGTCGCCGTGATCAGCGCCTGCCGGTAGGCGCTGGCGAACGCCGTCGGGGTTGTTCCCCGCTGCGAGGAGGCGTCGATCTCGGAGTACATCGCCCCGTAGTCGCTTCGCGCCCAGGCGGCGACGAACTTCGACGCGAGCGCGTGCGAGGCGGGCACGGACGCGTGGGCGCCGACGATCGCACCGACCGCGAAGGACACTCCCGCCAGCGCCAGCACCGGGAGCACGCGGCGCGTTCGCGTCGGGCTCTCAGTCAAGGTAACGGTAGAACATGGCGGGTGACAAAACTGGACTGGATCATTGTCGCGTTCGCCGCGGTGCTCGCCTCGTTCGGCTTTCGGCAGGGCTTCATCGTCGGAACACTCTCATTCGCCGGCTTCGCACTGGGTGCTTTCCTCGGGACACGCCTGGGTCCTCTTCTGCTTCCCAAAGGTTCGGCCTCGCCCTATGCGCCGGCGTTCGGCCTGTTCGGGGCGCTGCTGGGCGGCGCGATGCTGGCGAGCGGCCTGGAGGGTCTCGGGTTCATGCTCCGCCGAACGATCGTGATACCCGGCGTCGGTCTGCTGGACGGTGTGCTGGGCGCCGCGCTGGGCGCGGCGCTCGCCCTCGGAATCGTATGGATCGTGGCGGCGGTTGCCGCTCAGACACCGGGCCAGCGGCAGCTGCGGGCCGACATCCAGCGCTCGGCGATCCTCAGCAAACTCAACGAACTGCTGCCTCCGTCAGGGCCGATCCTGAATGCCCTCTCGCGACTGGATCCGCTGCCGTCGATCACGGGTCCATCGCCGAACGTCGCGGCGCCCGAACCGCGGATCGCGCACGTGCCCGGAGTACGGGCGGCCTCGCGAAGCGTGGTCCGCGTGCTCGGCACCGCGTGCGGGCTCGCCGTCGAGGGCTCGGGCTGGGTGGCGTCCCCCGGCCTCGTCGTGACCAACGCGCATGTCGTCGCGGGGGAGCAGGACACCACGGTCGAGCCCGGCGGGCATGCTCCGAGCCTGCCCGCGGAACCGGTCGCCTTCGATCCAACCGACGACATCGCCGTGCTGCGTGTCCCCCAACTGGGCCTGCCCTCGCTGCGGCTTCAGCCGAATCCGCCGGCCGGCCGCTCAGGCGCGATCCTCGGCTATCCCGAGAACGGCCCGTTCGCCGTGCGCCCGGGACGGATCGGGCGCACGCAGAGCGTGCTGACGCAGAACGCGTACGGGCAGGGGCCCGTGTCACGACTGCTCACGCCCCTCCGCGGCCTGGTTCAGCCGGGAAACAGCGGCGGCCCGCTCGTGGACGAAAACGGCAATGTGCTGACGACCGTCTTCGCGGCGACGGTCGGGGGCGGCACACCCGGCGGCTACGGGGTCGCCAACGAAACCGTCTCCTCGGTCCTGGCCGGGGCCCGCGCGCGGGCCAGCAGCGGTGGCGGCGTCGGCACAGGCCCCTGCGCGGGCGGCTAGGCCGGCCGGCTGGACCCGGCGGTCCGCCTGTCAGGGCCGCGAAGCGCTACACGCCGGCAGCGTGACGTGGGGCGCCGCTGCCGTGGCCGCCGAGATGGCACCCGCTACGCTGACCGCGATGTCAAAGACGCTCGTGATCGCCGAGAAGCCCTCCGTGGGGCAGGACCTCGCTCGCGTGCTGCAGGGCCCGTTTCAGAAGAACGAGGGCTTCCTCGAGGGCCCGGAGCATGTGATCACCTGGGCGGTCGGCCACCTGGTGCAGCTCGCCGAACCCGACGCGTACGACCCCAAGTACAAGAGCTGGCGGATGGCAGACCTTCCGATCGTCCCCGAGCGGTTCAAACTTGTCGTGCGCGACGAGCGCTCGCGCAAGCAGATGAGCGTCGTCAGCAAGCAGCTGGCCCGCGAGGACGTCGAGGAGGTCGTCAACGGGTGCGATGCCGGACGCGAGGGTGAGCTGATCTTCGCCTATCTGTACGAGAAGGCGAAAGCGAGCAAGCCCGTGAAACGGCTATGGCTGAACTCGATGACGACTGCCGCGATGAGGGACGCGCTTGCGTCGCTGCGCCCCGCCGAGGAGTTCGCGCTGCTCGAGCAGGCGGCGAGATCCCGCTCGGAGGCCGACTGGATCGTCGGAATGAACGCCACGCGCGCCGCGACGATCCGCCTGCGCAGCTCCTTCGACGGCGCCGTGTCGCTCGGGCGGGTGCAGACCCCGACACTGGCTATCATCGCCCGCCGCGAGGAGGAGATCAGGGCCTTTCAGCCCGAGCCCTACTGGCTCGTGGACGCGAAGTTCGCCGCAGGCGCACTGGAGGGGGAGGCGGTCAGCGGCGAGCGGACGTACGTCGGCCGCTTTCACGCCGCGAACAAACCGCGTATCGCCTCCGCCGAGGAGGCCACGGCGATCGTGGAGGCGTGCGAGGGCAGGATCGCCACGATCACCAAGCTGGAGAAGAAAGAGCAGCGCGAGAAAGCGCCGATGCTCTACGACCTCACCACCCTGCAGCGGGAGGCGAACAACCGCTACGGGTTCTCCGCCAAGCGAACCCTGGCCGCAGCGCAGCGGCTCTACGAGGAGCACAAGGCGCTGACCTACCCGCGCACCAACTCGCGCTACCTGCCCAGCGACATGGTCGAGGAGATCAAGCCGACGGCCGAGCTGGTCGGCGCGCAGCCCGAGTACAGGAAGGCCGCCGAGTACGTCACGGCGCTCGATGTGCTGCCGCTCGGCCGTGTCGTCAACGACGAGAAGGTCACCGACCACCACGCGATCATCCCCACGCGCTCCCAGCACCAGCTCGACAAGATGGGCCCCGACGACCGGCGGGTCTACGACATGGCTGCCAGGCGCTTCCTCGCCGTGTTCCACCCGGAGGCGGTCTTCGAGAACACCCGTGTGGAGACGACCGTCCCCGCGAGCGAGCCGGAGAAGGAGGGCGGCTACGTGTTCCGTACGCGCGGCAAGGTCCTGCTCGTCCCCGGCTGGCGCGGCGTCTACGACGAGGTTGCGACCGGGTCGTCGCCGACCGCGGACGCGAAGGGCGACGGCGACCGATCGGAGATCGGCCAGCGCGGGGAGGAAGACGAGGTCGCCGATCAGCAGCTGCCGCGGCTCCTGGAGGCGGAGGAGGTGCAGACGCGCGAGATCGAGAGCCTGCGCAAGGAAACCAAACCGCCGCGGCGCTACAGCGACGCCTCGCTGCTGGGGGCGATGGAGACGGCGGGAAAGCTCGTCGACGACGAAGAGCTGCGCGAGGCGATGAAGGACTCGGGCATCGGCACGCCGGCGACGCGGTCGGCGATCATCGAGCGGCTGATCGCGGTGGGCTACGTGGAGCGCGACGGCCGCGCGCTTGTGGCCACCGAGAAGGGGCTGAACGTGATCAGGCTGCTCAACGAGCACGCGCTCACCTCGCCGAGCCTGACCGGCAGCTGGGAGCAGCGCCTGGGCAAGATCGAGCGAGGCGAGGATTCACGCAAGAAGTTCATGGGCGACATCGCCGGCTTCGCGCAGGAGACCGTCAAGCAACTCGACGAGACGCTCAAGGACGTGCGGATCCCGCGCGCGCGCCTGGGGCCGTGCCCGGTGTGCGGGCACGAGATCGTGGAGAACCGCAAGGGCTACTCCTGCTGGGCCCGCGAGGACCCGGGCTGCGGCTTCGTGATCTGGAAGGCCAAAGCCGGCAAGCAGCTGCCGATCGCGGTCGCGCGCGAGCTGATCAAGAGGGGCTACACGGAGCGGGCCGTGACGGGCTTCCGCGGACGCAGCGGGCGCAGCTTCCGCGCGCATCTCGCCCTGAGCCAGACCGAGGAGGGCAAATGGCGGGTGGAGTTCGACGAGCTGTGGGCGAAGGAGGGGGTCAAACCGCCCGAGGTCGAGGAGGACGCCACGGCGCAGGCCGACGCTCAGGCCGCCGGAGCGCAGGGCGAGTCA
>JAOPZM010000016.1 GCA_025964115.1 Solirubrobacterales bacterium | reverse complement strand
GAGCATCTCGGCGGCGTATGACGGTGGGATGCTGACGCCCTCGGCCGAGAGGAGCAGGTAGAAGACCTCCGGCTCGAGCACGATCCGCCCGCCGTGCTCCGGGTGCACCGGTTCCCAGTAGTCCTGCCAGCGCAGGCCGCCGACCTTGGTGAGATCGATCGGCAGGCTGTTCTTCTTCGCCCGGTAGCCGACGGTGGCCTCGACCGAGTCCGAGACCTCCAGGCTCAGGAAAAGCCCATCGCCGAGCGACAGCGCCGCGGCGGACAGCGGCTCGGAGTCGCGATACAGCAGCGGGATCTCGTCATGCAGAGCGACGAGCTCCTGGTCGCCGAGACGCCCGTCCCCGGAGATCAGTCGCACCTGGTTGAGCGCCAGGCCGGTCTTGACGCGGATCGCGAACGTTCGCGGCACGACCTCCAGGTACAGCCTCCCGTTGTAGCCCGCCGAGATCTCGTCGAAGCGGTGGCTGCGATCCGTGAGGACGCGGGTGAACACGTCGAGGCGCCCGGTCGAGCTCTTCGGGTTGGCCTTCGCGCGGATCTCGTCGGGGAGCCGAAGCTCCTCGATCAGCGGGATCAGGTAGGGGCGGTCGCGCTCGAGCGTCGCGCCGTCGCGCAGGTCGATCTTTTCGAAGGCGAGATCCTGGACCTTCTGCTCTACCGTCGAGTCGCTGTCCGGAAGGAAGCTGCAGCGCAGCGCCCACGCCTCCCCGCCGAGTCGCAGGTCGACGCTCGCAGGCTGGATCGACTCCGGTGGGATCCTCCAGTCGCCCGCGACGATCCATCCAGCGGACACGGCATCGCGCAGGCGTTGAGATGGGAGCACACCGGCCAAGCCGCCACTGCCACCGACGCCGTCACCGAGCTGGGTGCCCGAAACGGGTGCGGCGGTCACATCCGTTCGCTCGCCCATCGACCTCCAAGTCTATTTGCCCGTGCCAGGGACCCGGAACGCATGCCGGACGCCCGCGGCCCAGCTCCCCTCGCGATGAGAAACACGCGTTGAAGACGCTGGCGCGACGGGCATAGGGTTGAGCGCGTTGCATTGCCCCTCTGCCCGAGCCGCGCGCCCGCCGTGCGGCTCGGGCCTTCACCGGAGCTCGTCTCTCCCTCTTGACGACGCTCCCCGAGTGATCGAGGCGTCACATTCCCTGACGCGGGGCCTCCTCGGACACCGCCGCCCTCACTGCGCGCGGTGTCCGCGGACGCCTGCGCCCGGGCGCTACCCTCGCATGCGTGCCTCTGTCCAGCTTCACTCCCCGGACTAGGCGTTGGTTTGAGCAGGCCTTCGCCGCCCCCACGCCTGCCCAGATCCAGGCATGGCCGGCCATCGCGAGGGGCGAGCACGTGCTCGTCTCCGCGCCGACCGGTTCCGGCAAGACGCTCGCCGCGTTTCTCTGGGCCCTCGACAGGCTGACGGCCGAGGCTGGCTCCGACGGCACCGGGACGCGCGTCGTCTACGTGAGCCCGCTCAAGGCGCTCGCATACGACATCGAGCGCAACCTCCGTGCGCCCCTGCGGGGGATCGGCGCCGATGAGGTGAGCGTCGGCATCCGCACCGGCGACACGCCGCAGCGAGACCGAGCCGCGATGCTCCGCAACCCCCCCGACATCCTCGTCACGACACCCGAGTCGCTCTATCTGATGCTCACATCGCGCGCGCGAGAGATGCTGAGCGGGGTCGAGGCGGTGATCGTCGATGAGATCCACGCCGTCGCACATTCGAAGCGCGGGGCGCACCTGGCGCTGACCCTCGAGCGCCTGCAGGAGCTCGCGCAGGCGGATGACCAGCGCGGCGCGCGTCAGATCCAGCGGATCGGCCTGAGCGCCACGCAGAACCCCCTCGAGGAGATCGGCCGCTACCTCGTCGGGCCGAAGCGGCAGGTAACGATCGTCGACGCCGGCGCCCGCAAGGAGCTTGATCTGCGGATCGAGGTGCCGGTCGAGTCGATGGCTGAACCGAACGGCCCGACCGACCCCCAGCAGGACCCGCTCGACCCCGTCGCCGGCGGCGAGGCGACGCGCGGGTCGATCTGGCCGGCGATCTATCCGGAGCTGCTCCAGCTGGTGCGAGACCACAACTCGACGATCATCTTCGTGAACAACCGACGCGCGGCCGAGCGGGTCGCGCTGCGCCTGAACGAGCTCGCCTCCGCGCAGGAGCAGGGCTCCGACGCCACGGCACCTGTCGGCGACGGCCCGGTCGTCGGCGACAACCCGGTTGCGCCGCTCGAGATCGCCCGCGCCCATCACGGGTCGCTCGCCCGCGAGGAGCGCACCAAGGTCGAGGAGCTGCTGAAGGCCGGCCAGCTGCCCTGCCTCGTCGCCACCAGCTCGCTCGAGCTCGGCATCGACATGGGCGCCGTCGACCTCGTGCTGCAGATCGAGTCCCCCAAGTCGGTCGCCCGCGGCCTGCAGCGAATCGGCAGGGCCGGTCACGGGGTGGGCGACGTGAGCACCGGAAGGATCTTCCCGAAGTTCCGCGGCGACCTGCTCGAGTGCGCAGTGGTCGCCCGCCGCATGCACGAAGGGCTGATCGAGCCGACCGTCGTTCCCCGCAACGCACTCGACGTGCTGGCACAGCAGATCGTCGCGATCGCCGTCTCAGCCGAGACCGCCGATGCGGGGAGCGTCTCGGTCGACGAGCTCCACGGCCTCATCACCCGCACCTACTCCTATTCCGAGCTCTCGAGGGAGCTGCTGGAGAACGTGCTCGACATGCTCGACGGTCGCTATCCGTCAAAGGAGTTCGGCGAGCTGCGCGCGCGCATCGTCTGGGACCGCGTGGAGGGGACGATCAGACCGCGCAAGGGATCGCGCCAGCTCGCGATCGCCAACGCGGGCACGATCCCCGATCGCGGCCTCTACACCGTCACGCTCCCCGACGGGCGCCGCGTGGGCGAGCTCGACGAGGAGATGGTCTACGAGGCGCGGCCCGGGCAGGCGTTCCTGCTCGGCGCCTCCACCTGGCGGATCGAGGAGATCGGGCGCGACCGCGTGATCGTCACGCCCGCGCCCGGCGCGCCCGGGGCGGTCCCGTTCTGGAAGGGCGACTCGATCGGTCGCCCGAAGGAGCTCGGCGAGGCGATCGGCGCCTTCTCCCGCTGGGCCGTCGAGCAGGATGCCGAGACGCTCGAGCGCGACTACGACCTCGACGCGCGCGCCGCGCGCAACCTGATCGCCTACCTGCGCGAGCAGCAGCAGGCAACGCGCGTGCTGCCGAGCGAGCGCACGATCGTCGTCGAGCGCTTCCGGGATGAGATCGGCGACTGGCGGCTGTGTGTGCTCTCCCCCTACGGCGGGCGCGTCCACGCGGCCTGGGGGCTCGCGCTCAGCGCACGGATCCGCGAGCGCTTCGATCTGGAGTCCGACGCGATCTGGACCGACGACGGGATCATCCTGCACCTCCCAGACCTCGACGCCGAGGAAGCCGAGTCGCTGCCCTCGGCCGCCGAGCTCGTGCTGCTCGAGCCCGAGGAGATCGAGCAGGCGGTCATCGCCGAGCTGGCCGGATCGGCGCTGTTCGGCGCGCGCTTTCGCGAGAACGCCTCGCGGGCGCTCCTGATCCCCCGCGCCTACCCCGGCCGGCGCACGCCGCTGTGGCAGCAGCGGCTGAAGGCACAGAACCTGCTCGAGGTCGCCCGTCGCTACGCCGACTTCCCGATCATCCTCGAGACCTACCGCGAGTGCCTTCGCGACGTTCTCGACCTGCCCGGGCTCGAAGCGCTCATGCGGTCCCTGCACACGCGCGAGATCTCGCTCGTCGACGTCGAGACGCGCACCGCGTCGCCCTTCGCCTCCTCGCTGCTCTTCGACTATGTGGCGACCTACATGTACGAGGGCGACACGCCCAACGCGGAGCGCAGGGCCGCCGCCCTGTCGCTCGACCGCGATCTCCTGCGCGAGCTGCTGGGGCAGGAGGAGCTGCGCGAGCTGATCGACCCGGGCGCGCTGGCACGCGTCGAAGACGATCTGCAGCACCGCTCCGAGATGACCCGGGCGACCTCACGCGACACACTCCACGACGTGCTTCGCCGCGTGGGCGACCTCACGGACGCGCAGATCTCAGAGCGTGTCCTCGAGGGCCTGGACGCCGCGACGCTGCTCGCAGAGCTTCAGCGCGAACGGCGCGCGATCCGCCTGCGGATCGGCGGGGAGGACCGCTTCGTGGCGGCCGACGAGGCGGCCCTCTACCGCGACGCGCTCGGCGCGATGCCCCCGGGCGGGCTGCCCGAGGCCTTTCTGGAGGACGTCCCCGACGCGCTGCGCGAGCTCGTCGCCCGCTACGCCCGCACGCACGGCCCGTTCACGACCGATGAGCTGCGCGCGCGCTACGGCATCGACGCCGGCGCCGTGCTGCGCGAGCTCGAGCGCGCCGGCGACCTGGTCCGCGGCGAGCTTCGCCCCGGCGGCGTCGACCGCGACTGGTGCGACGTCGAGGTCCTGCGCCGGCTCAGACGTGCCTCGCTGGCGGTTCTGCGGAAGGAGATCGAGCCGGCCGAGCAGCGGCGACTCGCCGCGTTCCTGCCGTCGTGGCAGGGCGTGGACCGCCACTCCGGCGCGGGCGCGGGCGTCGACCGGCTGCGCGAGATCCTCGTTCCGCTCCAGGGCATCGCGCTCCCGGCCGAGATCTGGGAGCGCGACGTGCTGCCGAGGCGCACCGGCGCCTACTCGCCGAGCTGGCTCGACAGCCTCTGCGCGAGCGGCGAGGTCGTATGGGTCGGCGCGGGAGCGCTCGGACGCTCCGGGCGCGTCGCGCTCTACTTCCGCGAGGACGCCCCTCTGATCGGCCCGCCCGCCGGTGGGCGGGCAGCCACCCCGCCGCCGGGTGGGCCCGAGCACGAGCTCCTACGAGCCCGCCTGCGGGAGGGCCCGTGCTTCTTCACCGACCTCCTCTCCGAGGTCGATGCTCCCGCGGAGGCGCTCCGCGAGGCGCTCTGGGACCTCGTATGGGCCGGGGAGGCGACGAACGACGCATGGGCGCCGCTGCGCGCCCCCCACCTGTCGCTGGCCCGCGGCGGGCGCTCCTCCCGAAGCGACGCTCCGGCCCGCTCGGGCCGCGCGACGGTCGGCCGGTCCTCAGCGAGCGGCGCCGGGCGGGCGA
>JAOPZM010000010.1 GCA_025964115.1 Solirubrobacterales bacterium | reverse complement strand
CCCACCAGCTCGTCGACTCGCTGGCGGCGCGCGCGCGCCAGCACAAGAACACGATCTGCGTGGGCCGCACCCACGGAGTGCACGCCGAGCCCACCACCTTCGGCGTGAAGCTCGCTGGCTTCGCCTTCGAGGCGCACCGCAACGCCGAGCGTCTCGATCGCGCCTTCGCCCAGGCGGCCGTCGGCGCCGTCTCCGGCGCGGTCGGCACCTACGCTGCGACGAGCCCCGGCTTCGAGGCCCACGTGCTGGCGCGCCTCGGCCTCGCCGGCGAGGACGTCTCCACCCAGGTCGTCGCCCGCGACCGCCACGCCGAGCTGCTCAGCGCGATCGCGGTCGCCGGCGCCGGTCTCGAGCGCATCGCCACCGAGATCCGCCATCTGCAGCGGACCGAGGTGCGCGAGGCGCAGGAGCCCTTCCGCGCCGGCCAGAAGGGCTCCTCAGCGATGCCCCACAAGCGCAACCCCATCAAGAGCGAGCAGATCTCGGGGCTGGCGCGCGTGCTCCGCGGCAACGCCCAGGCCGCCCTCGAGGATGTCGCCCTCTGGCACGAGCGCGACATCTCCCACTCCTCCGTCGAGCGCATCATCCTGCCCGACTCGACCATCCTGCTCGACTACCTCCAGCACAGCGCCATCGCGCTGATCGACGGCATGACCGTCGACGCGGACAGGATGCGCGCGAACCTCGAGCTCACCCACGGAGCGCTCTTCTCCCAACGCGTCCTGCTCGCGCTCGTCGAGCGAGGCGCCACCCGCGACGACGCCTACCGTCTCGTCCAGGGTCTCGCCCAGCGCGCCTGGGACGAGGGCATCGGCCTGCGCGAGTTGCTCGCCGCCGACGAGCACGGGCGCGAGCTCGACCTCGATGAGATCTTCGACTACGGACACTACGTCCGCCACGCCGGCGAGATCGTCGGCAGGCTCGACGCCATCGCCTGAAACGCCCGCTCAGGACCGCCCGATACCGCTGGTAGCATCGCCCGGAGTGACCACCCTCGCCGACCTGCCCCTCATCGCCAGCGGGAAGGTCCGCGAGATGTACGAGCTCGGAGCCGAGAGCGCCTCCGGCGCCCCGAGCCTGCTGATGGTCGCGAGCGACAGGATCTCCACCTACGACGTCGTTCACCCCACGCCCATTCCCGACAAGGGCAAGGTGCTCACCGGCCTGTCGGTCTTCTGGTTCGCAAAGACCAGTCACATCGTCGCCAACCACATGATCTCCGCCACCGAGGGCGTGCCCGAGGAATCCCGCGGCCGCGCGCTCGCGGTGCGCCGGCTGCAGATGCTCCCCGTCGAGTGCGTGGTCCGCGGCTACATCACCGGCTCTGGCTGGAAGGACTACCAGGCGACCAGTCGCATCTCCGGGATTGAGCTGCCCGAGGGCCTGCGCGAGTCAGAGCGGCTGCCGCAGCCGATCTTCACGCCGAGCACCAAGGCCCTCGAGGGTCACGACGAGACGATCGACTTCGACCGCGCCGCCGAGCTGGTCGGCGACCGGGCGCTGATGCGGCGCGTTGCCGACGTCTCCATCGAGCTCTACTCCTTCGCCGCCGAGCACGCGCGGCGCAACGGCGTGATCCTCGCCGACACCAAGTTCGAGTTCGGGCTGGACGAGGACGGCGAGCTCGTCGTGGGGGACGAGGTGCTCACGCCCGACTCCTCCCGCTACTGGCCCGCGGACGGCTTCGAGGTGGGTCGCGGGCAGCCGAGCTTTGACAAGCAGTACGTGCGCGACTGGGCGTCGGCGAGCGGCTGGGACAAGAAGCCGCCGGCGCCCGCGATCCCGGACGACGTCGTCGCCGGCACGCGCGCCCGCTACATCGAGGCCTACGAGCGCATCGTCGGCGAGCCCTTCGGCGAGTGGCTGCGCCGCACGGGCTCCGGCGAGACCGCGGCATGAGGGCGCGCGTGCTGATCCGCCCCAAGGCCGGCATCCTCGATCCTCAGGGCGACGCCGTCGAGCGGGCCCTCCCCGCCCTTGGCTTCGGCGGCGTCTCTGCGGTCCACGTCGGCAGACTCATCGAGCTCGACGTCGAGGACCCCGAGCAGCTGCAGGCGATGTGCGAGAAGCTCCTCGCGAACCCCCTCGTCGAGGACTACGAGGTCCAGCTTCTCGACGCGAGCGGCTGAGAAGAAGTGAAGTTCGGCGTCCTCCAGTTCCCCGGCTCCTGCGACGAGATCGACGCGCTCGGAGCGGCCCGGCGCGTGGGCGACGCCGAGTTGATCTGGCACCGCGATCGCGACCTCGGTGCAGCCGACGCGATCATCGTCCCCGGAGGCTTCTCCTACGGCGACTACCTTCGGGCCGGCGCGATCGCCCGCTTCTCCCCGGCGATGGAGTCGGTCATCGCCTTCGCACGCGACGGCGGCCTGGTGCTCGGGATCTGCAACGGCTTCCAGGTGCTCTGCGAGGCGCACCTGCTCCCCGGCGCCCTGCTGCCGAACGCCAACCTCAGGTTCACCTTCCGCCAGGTGCAGCTCGACGTCGTGCGGTCCGATACCGCCTTCACGGGCGCATGCGAGTCCGGCCGGCGGCTGAGCATCCCCGCGAAGCACTCCTGGGGGCGCTACTACGCCGACGAGGGCACGCTGCGCGCGATGGACGAGGCCGGCCAGGTCGTGCTGAGGTACGCGAGCGGTCATAACTTCAACGGC
>JAOPZM010000234.1 GCA_025964115.1 Solirubrobacterales bacterium | reverse complement strand
TCGATTGCGACGGCGTGCTCGTCGACAGCGAGCGGATCTCCAACGGGGTACTCGCAGAGCTGCTCACGGCGGAGGGCATGCCGACCACGCTCGCCGAGGCACGCCGGGCCTATCAGGGCCTGATGCTCAGCGACGTCGGCGCCCGTGCCGAGGCGGGTCTCGGCCGCCCGCTGGCCGAGGGCTGGCTCGCGAGGTTCGAGCGCGAGCGGGAGAGCGCGTTTCGCCGCGAACTGCGCCCGGTCGCGGGAGCGATGGAGGCCGTGCAGCGGATTGCGGCGGCCGGGGTTCCGCTCTGCGTCGCGTCGCAGGGCAAGCTGGCGAAGACGCGGCTCTCGCTTGCGTTGACCGGCCTCGAGCGCTTCTTCCCAGACGGCACTGTCTTCTCCGCCTACTCGGTTGCGAGCGGGAAGCCGGCGCCTGACCTCTTCCTGCACGCGGCCAGCACGATGGGAGCCGAAGCCGCTGGCTGCGTGGTCGTCGAGGACACGCCGTCCGGCGTTGGGGGGGCAGTCGCCGCCGGCATGAGCGTGCTCGGCTACACGGCCGACAGCGACGAGCAGGCGCTGCGCGATGCCGGCGCCGATGTGCTGCGTTCACTGGATGAGCTGCCCGGAGTACTCGGCCTGGCCTGAGCGCGTCAGGTGACGTGCCGGCGCCGGTGCGTGGCGGCCTTCGCAGGAACTTTCGCCTGGCGGCTAGCCCCGCTCGATCTCGCGCAGGTGCTCGACGTTCGCGCGATCGCTCGCCTCGGCGCTGGGCTCTGCCGCGAACCACCCGTCGAGGATCTCCCCGAGCTCCGCCTCGGAGGTGGCCCGCAGGCTGAGCGCGAGGACGTTCGCGTCGTTCCAGCGCCGCGCGCCGCTGGCAGTCGCCGCGTCGAGGCACAGCGCCGCGCGCACGCCGCCCACCTTGTTCGCCGCGATCGATGCGCCAGTGCCCGTCCAGCAGCAGACGATGGCCTGCTCGGCGCGACCGGTCGCCACGTCACGCGCGGCCGCCTCGGAGGCCCAGGCCCAGTCCTCGCGCTCGCCGTCGCCGAGCGCTCCGTGTGCGAGCGTCTCATGACCGCGGCGCCTCAGCTCGGCGATCAGGGCACCGGCAACGCCCGTCACCTCATCGGCCGCGACCGAGATCAGCATCCCCGCCCAGTATCACCGATCAGGCAGCTCTCAAGGACGCCCAACCGGCCGCGGCCGTCGCCGACGGCAGATACGGTGACGCCGTGACACACGAACCTCCCGGCACGCAGCCGCCGCGGCGCTTTCGACCGCGCCTGCACTGGGAGCTTCTGCTGTGCGGGGTGAGCGGGCACGAGCTCGTCGGCACCGACGCCGCGGAGCTGCGCCCGCAGGACGCGATCTTCGCCCGCGAGGACACGGCCGGCACCCGCTGGTACCGCTGCCTGCGCTGCGACAGCTGGCTGCCGCTGCCACCGCCCGAGCATCCCGCACGCCGGTATCCCCCCGAGCGAGACGAGATCGAGCTGCCGCTCAGGGGCAAGCGGCTGCGCGACATGATCGTGCTGCGCCTCATCGCGATCAACCGTGCCTTCCATTTCCTGGTGCTCGGCGCGCTTGGCGCGCTGGTGCTGCTGTTCGCAGCCAACCGCAGCACCCTGCGCCCGACCTTCTACAAAGTCATCGCCGACCTCCAGGGAGGGGTCGTCTCGGGCCAGTCGCACGGACGCCACGGGCTCCTGCACGAGCTCGACAACCTCTTCACCACCTCCTCGACGCACCTGCACCAGCTCGGCGCCGTGCTGCTCGCATACGCCGTTGTCGAGGGCGTCGAGGCGGTCGGCCTGTGGTACCAGAAGCGCTGGGCCGAGTACCTCACGTTCCTCGTCACCAGCTCGCTGCTGCCGCTCGAGATCTACGAGATCGCCACGCGCACGACCGTGCTGAAGGTGGTCGCCTTCGTGATCAACGTAGCCGTGGTCATCTACCTGCTGTTCGCCAAGCGGCTCTTTGGCCTGCGCGGGGGCGCGGCGGCCGACGCGGCCGAGGGCGAGCTGGACCAGGGCTGGGAAGCGCTCGAACGCACGGCGCCGGCACCCGCGCCAGCGCCGGCAGGCGCCTCGTGACTACGGGCCGCGAGGCTCAGCGCGGCTCGGGCACGCCGCCGGCGGCCCGGCGCTCGCCCACGAGGTGCAGGAACCAGCGGTGCAGGCGGTCGTCGTCGCCCAGCTCCGTGTGGAAGGAGACGGCCAGCATGCTTCCCTGCCTGGCGGCGACGGGATGGCCCTCGACCTCGGCGAGGATCTCCACGGCCGGCCCGTGCTCGGCGATCCACGGCGCACGGATGAATATCCCCCTCATCGGGCCTCCCTGAAGCCCCTGCAGCTCGACGTCGGTCTCGAAGCTCCTGATCTGGCGTCCGAAGGCATTGCGATCGGCACGGATGTCCATCAGGCCGAGGTGCTCACGGTCGAGCATGATCAGACCGGCGCACGAGCCGAGCACCGGCACGCCGGCGGCGGAGAGCTCGCGCAGCGGATCGGCGAGGCCCTCGCGCTGCACGCCGAGCGTCATCGTCGTGGACTCGCCGCCGGGGATCACGAGCCCGTCCAGGCCGTCGAGATCACCCGGCACGCGCACCTCGCGCGTGCGCGGCGGGGTGGGCTTCAATTTCCGGAGCATCCGCTCGTGCGCCTCGAAGCCTCCCTGCAGCGCCAGCACGCCGATCAGGACGCTCGATGGCCGGCGCGAGACGGCGTCCTCGGTCGCTCGCGTGCCTAGCACGCCACGCTCCTTGCGTCCTTGTCTCGCTTGACCCTCGACCGTCCGACCGTGC
>JAOPZM010000224.1 GCA_025964115.1 Solirubrobacterales bacterium | reverse complement strand
GAGCAGCCTCCAGTTCCCGTCCAGAGCTTCGGCGGCGCGCTGGACCATCGCGTCGGCCTTGCCGCGCGGGTCCTCCACGGTCGCCATCAGCTCGTCGATCAACACGCCCGCCTCTCGCGCGTGCTCGAGGTCCCGCAGCTCATGTGTCGTGAAGTACTCCACGGCAGGGCCTTCCGCAGCGTAGCCGTAGTGGGCGCTGAGCCCATCGAGCTTCGTCCGGGCGACCTCCGGCTGGGAGGCCTCGATCGCGTAGAGCACCGCAAGATGCTCGAGCAGATCCTCACCCTGCGTCCACGCCTGTGCGCACGCCTCGGTCTCCGGCAGCACGGGCTCTCCGTTCGCGCAGGGGGCACCGGCGGCGCGAGCGAACTCGTCCCACAGCGCGACGTGCGACGCCTCCTCGGCGGCATGCGCTTGCAGCGCGGGTGCGTGCGCCGGCGGCGCCTTCGCGGCCGCACGCGCCGAGGCCTCGGCCAGGGCCACGACCGCGTGCCGGTACTCGCCGGCGTAGCAACTGAGCTCCTGCGCGCTCAGCTCGCCGGCGCTCCAGCGGAGGTAGAAGGGATGCTCGAGGATGCTCCTCGCAGCGCGGGTCTCGTCCAGCCTGGCGAGAACGTTCATGAAATGTCTCCTTCTCTTTCTCGTGTTTGCTCCGGCCGCGGGAAGGACATGTCCCCCGGGGGCAGAATTTTGACCTTTACAGCGACGTGATCCTCGCGGTGGGGGTGGATTCCCGTCCGCCCACTATGCGAGGGTCCGCCGTGGAGCAGAGGTGATCGCCGATTTCGTTGATCTTCATCCTCGCATTGGTGTTCGCGGGTGTCGGATTCGCCGCGACACTCGTGGTTGCTCTCG
Source organism: Solirubrobacterales bacterium (assembly GCA_025964115.1). Classification (GTDB taxonomy): domain Bacteria; phylum Actinomycetota; class Thermoleophilia; order Solirubrobacterales; family Solirubrobacteraceae; genus Palsa-744. The sequence goes on along the minus strand of JAOPZM010000224.1, from coordinate 16,176 downwards.
GGCGCGCCGCGGCGCAGGGCGACAGGGACATGGCGTTGCTTGCGGAGGACCTCACTGAATCGATCGCCGCCCGCCGGCAGAGCTACGCCGGGTTCGCCCGAGCCCAGACGACGATCTCCCTCGAGCCGTCGATGACGCTCCCGTCGTCGAGCACGAGTGTCGGGACCCAGCGGTTGCCCGTCAGCTCCTGGACATCCCTGCGCCCGCGGGTCTGGTTGAACACTCCCGGCAGTGGCGCGAACCCGTAGGACTTGACCACCTCCGGATCGTGGCCGGCGTCCCGCAACGCGCCGTGTGCGTTGGCGCACGGGTGGCCGCCCGGGCGGGGCGTGGGGAAGGTGCCCCAGCAGACGTAGAGCTTCACGGGACCTTCAGCGTCCCTTCCATCCCGGCCTGGCGATGTCCCGGCACGCTGCAGTAGAAGGTGTACGTTCCCGGCTTCAGCTTCAGCGTGAGCGTCTTGGCTCCGCCCGTGAACGTCGGCGTGGCTGCGAGGACGCCGGTCCCCTGCGCGACGGTCAGGTTGTGTTCGATGGGAGATGCGTTGGTGAACGCGATCGTCACCGTCCCTGCCTTCGCGCTCAGCAGCTTGCTGTCGAAGCGCAGGAGGCCGCCGGGGTCCGCGGCGAGCTTCAGCGACGCCGCAGCGCCGGCGTTCACCGGAGCCGCGGCCGGAGCCGGAGCCGCGGCCGGAGCGGCGCTCGTCGAGGCGGGCGCCTGTGAGGCGCTCGACGGCGCAGACGCAGGTGCTGCGGCGGCGGGCACGGACGGGTTCGGGGCGACGGCCAATGGGCTGATCGCCGCCTTCGCGGTCGGGGAGGATCCCGAGGTCAGCACCGCCGAGGAGATGGCCGCGAGAACGAGCACCGCGGTGATCGCCATCACGGCGCGCTCGCCCGCCTGGCTGCCGGGGAACTCGGGCCTCCGCAGGCCGAGCGCCAGCGACACGATCAGCGCCCACGCCACGAGCAGGCCGCCCGCGACGTAGAACGGGACCTTGCTCTTCTCGGCGGCCAGAACCGGCGCCAGCTGCAGGGCCATGTGGTGCATTCGGGCGCGAGCCTAGCCGATGAGGCGCGGGATATGCTGCGCGACGACATGACCGCGGTCGTCCGCACACCCGAGGACTCGCTGCAGGGGCTCGTGGACTTTCCGTTCGACTCGCACTACCGCACGGTCGGCGATCTACGCCTCGCTCACATCGACGAGGGTGACGGCGCGCCGGTCGTATTCCTCCATGGCGAGCCCACCTGGTCGTTCCTCTGGCGCAAGGTCATCCCTCCCGTTCGCGACGCCGGATTCCGCTGCATCGCGCCTGACCTCGCCGGCTTCGGGCGCTCGGACAAGCCGACCGACATCGACTTCTACAGCTACGACCGTCACGTGGAGCAGACCGCGACGCTGCTCGAGGATCTCGACCTGCGCGGAGCGACGATGGTCGTGCACGACTGGGGCGGCCCGATCGGGTTGCGCCTCGCCGTCGAGCACCCGGATCGCATCGAGCGCCTCGTGATCATGGACACGGGCCTGTTCAGCGGGCGCCAGAAGATGACCGACGCGTGGCTGGCCTTCCACGACTTCGTCGCCCGCACGGAGGACCTGCCTGTCGGCTTCCTCGTGCGTGGCGCCTGCAAGACCGACCCGGGCGACGAGGTGATCCACGCCTATGAAGCGCCGTACCCCGACGCGGCCTCCAAGGCGGGCGCGCGGGCCTTTCCGCTGATCCTCCCCCAGAGCCCCGACGCGCCCGGCGCCGCGGCGGGGCAGCGCGTCACCGAGGCGCTGCGGGACGACCGTCGGCCATCGCTGGTGCTGTGGGCCGACTCCGATCCCGTCCTGCCGTTCTCCGTCGGCGAGCGCTTCGCCGAGGCGATCGGGCGAGACGCACCGCGGAAGATCGAGAACGCGAGCCACTTCCTCCAGGAGGACCAGGGACCGCTGATCGGCGGCCTGATCGCCGAGTGGCTCACGGCCGGCTGAGCGCTCTGCCGCGGGCGCGCCGCCTCAGGTGCCCGCGCCCTGCGTGATCTGCGGCTGGTCGGGCGCACCCTCGAGGCCGGGCTCGGAGCGGGAGGCTCGCAACTCGTACTCGCGCCGCGTGTCCACGTCGGCGGTGGCGAGCACGCGGTCCGCCTTCAGCGCTCGCGCCATGCCCTCTGACAGAGGGCGCGGCAGGAGCGCGCCGAGGACGCTTGTCCGCTTGGCGGACTTCGGCACCCACACGTCGACGATCGCGTACTGCAGCGCCTCGACGATCGCGTCGGCCACTTCGGAGGGCTCGAGGTTGCTCATGCCGCGCGCCTCGCCCAGCCCTGACCCGAGCTCGGTGTTGACGACGAAGGGCATCACATAGCTGAGATCGATGTGCGCGTCCATCAGGCGCAGCTCCCCCCGGACGGCCTCCGTGAGGCCCACCACGGCGTGCTTGGTCGCGGAATAGGTCGCCCCGCCCGGCGTGCCGAACTTGCCCGCCTGCGAGGAGATGTTCACGATGTGGCCGTGGTCGCGGGGCATCATGCGCTCGAGCGCCAGCTTCGTGCCGAGGATCACGCCGTGGATGTTGATGTCGACCATCCGCCTGGCGGTGAGGTCGTCCTCGTCGATGAAGCGCCCCAGCTGCATGATGCCGGCGTTGTTGACCAGCACGTCGACCGGTCCGAGCTGCTCCTCCGCACGGTCGAGGAAGGCGGCGAAGGAGGCCCTGTCGGTGACGTCGAGCGGCAGCGCGACCGTGCTCGGGCCGAGTTCCGATGCCGTCCTCTGCGCCGCGTCGAAGTCGACGTCGCCGATCGCCACCTTCATGCCCTTGCCGAGGAACGCCTCCGCGGTCGCGCGTCCGATTCCACGCGCGGCACCCGTGATCGCTGCGGTCTCTCCGGCGAGGATGCGGGGCTCCTTGGCCATGAATGTCCTCCTGGTGTCGCTGGGCTGACGAGTGCCCCAACGCTAGCGCGCCGCCCCTGAAGACCGCGCTGCGGTCGCGACACGGGTAGTAGGGTGCCGGCATGCCGTCCTTCCAGTACGAGGACCAGCGCATCGCCTACCGCGAATTCGGCGGCGGTCCGGCCGCCGTGGCTCCCGGTGGCGAGCGCGGGAGGACGGCCAAGAGCTCCCCCGCAAGTGACCGTCCCCTGATCCTGCTCCACGGGCTGCTGCTCAGCCAGGAGATGCACCGGCCGCTGGCCGAAGACCTCGCCGCCCGCGGCAACCGCGTGATCACCGTCGACCTGCTCGGACACGGCGAATCGGACCGGCCACGGGACATGTGGCGCTACTCGATGGCCTTCTACGGCGAACAGGTGGTGGCGTTGATGGACCATCTCCAGATCGACCAGGCGGTCGTGATGGGGACCTCCCTTGGCGCCAATGCCGCACTGGAGGTCGCGGCGAGCAAGCCGGACAGGCTGCGCGGCCTGGTGATCGAGATGCCGGTTCTCGACAACGGGCTGCTGTCGAGCGCGCTGACCTTCACGCCGCTGCTCGTCGCCCTCACGTTCGGCGAGCCGGTGATGAGGCTGCTCTCGCGCGTCACGAGGGCCGTGCCCCGGGCGCTGCTGCCGCTCTACGGAAACGTGATGCTGGATCTCGTGCGTCAGGATCCCGGCCCCGGCGGCGCGCTGCTGCAGGGCCTGTTCTTCGGGCGCATCGCCCCACATCGCAGCGAACGGCGCACGTTCGAGGTTCCGGCGCTCGTGCTCGGACACCGTCGCGATCCGGTCCACCCCTTCAGCGACGCGGGCATGCTCGCCGAGGAGATGCCGAACTCCCGCCTGATCGAGGCCAACTCCCTGATCGAGCTGCGCGTCCGTCCGGAGCGCCTGACGAACGAGATCGCGACGTTCCTCGACGATGTCTGGGGAAAGCGGGCCGCTCCCGCCAGGCGCCCCGCCAACGCCCGCGGCAAACGTCCCGCGAAACGGGCGCGGGCCCGCCCCTAGGGGAACAATTCGAGTTCGTTGACGCTGACGCGTCCGGGCGCCTGAGGCGTTCCGGACGACGCGGCCGGCGCCTTGCTGATCCACAGCGTCACGAAGCGAACGGCCTTCGCCGATTTGAGCTTGATCCGCATGTGCCTCGCTTTCACGGGGAGGCTCGGGCTCAGCTTGACCCACGCAAGATCGGTGATCGAGGTCGGCAGCGTGGAGCCGCTCGTGCCGTAGACCTGCACGGTCATGCCCGGCGTGGTGGTGACGAGGGCCACGGCCGCGAGCTTGCGCGCGCTCTTCAGGTCGATCGCCAGCCCCTCGGCCATCTTCGGCGCCACCGCCGGATCCACCTGAGCCGTCCACCCCGTCGAGGTTTCCTGGTCGATCGCCAGGCTGGGGTCGCCGAAGTTGGCGGCCGGGTAGCCGTAGGGGTTGTACGTCTTCGCTGCGTTCGTGTCCAGCAGGATCGCCTGCGGCTGCGATTCGCCCGTGCCGCCGCTCGCCGACGGGGTCGTGGTCGTGGATGACCGTGTGGGAGTGCTCGCGGGCGTGCTCGTCGTGGATTTCGGCGTGGCGACGCTCAGCGGGATGCTGGGCGGTTTGGTGCCCGGCAGCGGGGTTAGGGGTTTGACGGTCGTGGGCGTCCCGAGGCTTTTCGGAATCGTCGGCGTCGGGATGGGTGTGGTTCCGGGGGTCACCGCCGGCGCGACTGTGGCCTGTGCGACGGTTCTCGTCACGCCGACCGTCCGGCCGTTGCCCTTATCGAGCGCCGCATAGCCGGCTGCTGCGGCCGCGAGCGCGAGTATCGCCGTCGCGATCAGGATGCCCGCCCCCGAGCGCCAACCGGGCGTCCGGTCCCCCAGGCTTCCCGGTGCGCCCGCTCCGCACTGCAGGCACCAGTCCTGCCCAGTGTCCATCGGCGAGCCGCAGTTGGCGCACGTCCGCTGCGCGGGCTGCGGCGTCGCGTCCACGGCGCTCGGCTCAGGCGGGACGCCGGGCGGCCCGCCGGGGACCGTCGGACCGTCGATGACGGCAGGCGCAGGATCGGCTAGCGAAGTGGCCACGATGTGAAATTCTACCCAGCGGCCGGGCGCCGCCGGTCGGTTGCCGGCCACGGCTCAGTCCGAGCGCGGCGCCGCAGGGCCTCCCTGCACGATGTCGCGCCCGGTCGGAGCGAGGCGCTCGTCGAGCTCAAGCTGCCAGTAGTAGCGCGTGAAGGTCATCCCAGCCCGGAACTCGCCGACGTGTGCCGGGACCTCTTCGCCGGCCGCCATCTGCACGATCAGCTCCGGATAGGTGCGCCCCGGGAGCGCTGCGAACACGGGGGCCGGGAAGGCGCCGCCGAAGCGGGTGTTGACGTCGGTGATCGCGACTCCCAGCTGCGGGTCGCGAAAGACCTGGATGGTCGCCGGGCCGGTCACTCGCAGTGCCTCCATCGTGCGGCGGCCCAGCTCGATCAGCTCCTCGTCGCGGATCACCTGGCCCTTGATCGACTCGCCTCCACGCGACTCGAGCATCGTGCGGGGGATCGCGTTCAGGCAGCGGCCGTCCAGGTCGCCGAGGCAGTCGATCGAGAGCTCTGGGCCGCCCATCGCTCGCTGGACCATGGTGGGCTCCGAGACGTAGTCGACGAAGAACCTCGCCTGCGACGGGTCACCGGCCAGGTGGATCGAGCGCGCCCCCGAGCCCTGACGGGGCTTTACCATCACCGGATAGGCGAGCGCGTCCAGATCGTCATCCGGCAGGACCGTCGGCGGCGAGGGCAGCGCGTGGCGCTGAAGCAGCAGGTGCGCCGCGTACTTGTCATACGTGGAGCGCGCGACCTCCGAGGACGGCACGAGTGCGGGCAGGCGACCTTCCTCGCGGGCGACCGCGAGCACCTCGATATCGAGGTCGGTCAACGGCAGCACCGCGCCCACGCCGTGCTCCTCGCACAGCGCCTCGAGCGCGGGCACGTAGGCCGGGTCATCGATCAGCGGGACCGACGCGCGCACGTGCGCCGCGTAGCGCGCCGGGGCCAGCGGCGAGGGATCGGCGACGATCGTCTTCGTCAGCCGGGCGAAGCAGGAGACGATGTCATAACGCTTGCCGGCGCCGGTCAAGAGCACCGCGGGCGGGCTCACAGCTCCCCCTCCCATCCGCCCGACTGCCCCTTGTATAGGCCTGACCCGCCGAGCACCATCGCCGCTGTCCGCCACAGGATCCTGAGATCGAGCGCGAGCGACCGGTGCTCGATGTAGTAGAGGTCGAGCTCGATCCGCTCGCTCCACGGCAGCGAGGCGCGGCCGTTGACCTGGGCCCAGCCGGTGATGCCCGGCTTGATCTCGAGCCGTCCGCGCTGGCGCTCGCTGTACTGCTCGACCTGCACTGGCAGCGTGGGCCGCGGGCCGATCAGCGACATCTCCCCGCGCAGCACGTTCACCAGGTTGGGCAGCTCATCCACCGACGTCCTGCGCAGGACCGATCCAACGCGCGTGATCCGCGAGTCGTCCGCGTTCACCGCCAGGCGCGCGCCGATGTGCTCGGCGCCCTGAACCATCGTGCGCAGTTTCAGCGCATCGAACGAGCGACCGTGCAGCCCGACGCGACGCTGGCGGTAGATCACTCCTCCGGGGCTCTCGAGGCGGATGGCCAGCGCGGCCAGCGCGAGCAGCGGCGCGCTCAGCAGGAGCACCGTGGAGGACCCGACGATGTCGAGGACGCGGCGAATCACGCGGCGGACAATAGGACCCGCGCCCTCAGCGGGTCCCCTCGGCCGCCTCCCACGACGCAGGCGTGCCGTGGCGCAGCCAGTCCCAGAGCCCGGCCGCGGGCGAGGCCGTGGTGAGCACGTAGTAGCGCGCGATCAGCAGCGGGCGGGCGGTCAGCACCCCGGCGAGCGCCGCGGCCGCGAGCAGCGTCAGCTGGAGCGCAAGCGTGACGATGTAGAGCGGCCCGGCACCGAGCGCGAGGAGCGCGACGTTCGCCGCCAGCGCGACGGCGTGCAGGACAGGCGTCAGGTAGCGAAGCAAGCGGTGGGAGACGATCATCAGCGCATAGCCCGGTGGATAGCCGCGGGGGGAGAGCATCCCGCCGCGCAGGAGGATCGGCCACGTGTGGCTCATCATCCGGCGCTTGCGCGCGAACTCCCCCGCGAGCGACGGGACCATCTTCTCGCTCGCGCGGGCAGCCGGTACATACACGGCTCGCAGCCCCCGCTTGACCATCTTGAAGGGAAGCGAGAGGTCATGCCCCATGATCGGGTCGACGACGATGTATGAGTCGCGCCGGGTGGCGTAGATCGCGCCGTTGCCCGCCGTGATCGAGCTCAGGCGCGACTCGAGGGCGCGCAAGGCGAGCTCGTAGCGCCAGTAGACGCCCTCCTGGTTTGCTCCGTGGCTTGCCCCGGCGGGTCCCACGAAGATGACCTGGCCGCAGGCGTAGCCGACGCGCGGATCCTCGAACGCGGCCACGAGGGCACGCGCCGCGCCGGCGTCCCATAGGGAGTTCGCGTCGGAGAAGGCCACGATCTCGCCGTGTGCGCGCTCGACGGCGGCGTCCTGCGCGCGGATCTTGCCTCCGCGGGGAAGCTCGAGCACGACATCCGCGCCGGCCCCACGTGCGAGCTCAGCGGTGGCGTCCGAGCAGCCGTCGCACGCGACGATCACCTCGAGCCGCTCGCCGGGGTAGTCGAGCGCCAGCGCGTTGTGCACCTTCGCGGCGATCACCCCCTCCTCGTCGTGGGCCGCGACGATCAGCGAGAGACTGGGGGGCATGGGGCGTGCGGGGGCCGCAGGCTTCGCACGGGCTTGCAGCGCCCAGTCGAGCGCCGCGAGCGCGGCTGCGTACCCAACCTGGGTCCACACGATCAGCCCGACGGACACCCAGAAGACGACTTCGAGCGCGGTCCTCATCGGCGCCGATTCTCGCGCAGCAGCGACTCGTACAGCGCGAGCGTCCTGGCGGCCACGGCCCTCCACGAGTACGGCCCCTCCGCCGAGGCCCTCGCGCTCTCTGCCATCCCGGCGAGCGCCGAGCGATCTCCGAGCAGCTCACGCAGTGAGGCTCCCAACGCCGAGGCGTCACCGGCGGGGAAGGTCCGCGCGGCGCCCGTCGCGGCGATCTCGGGGAAGCCGCCGACGTCGCTCAGCAGCAGCGGCTTTCCGAATGCGAGCGCCGTGAAGAGCACGCCAGACTGGTCGATCTCGCGATACGGCAGCACGACCAGGTCAGCCCTGCGGAAGTACGCGGGGAGCTCGCCGTCGGTGATGAAGCGCGGGAAGAAGCGGACGTTCGGGGGCGCCAGGGCCCGCAGTGGCGAGATGTCCATGCGCGGCATGCCCGCGATCCACAGCTCCGCGTCGTCGACCCCGCCCCACGCGTCGAGCAGCAGGTCTATCCCCTTGTAAGGGCGCATCAGCCCGAAGCACAGGACGACCGCCTTGTCGGTCTGCGGGAGCGGTGCGCCTGAGCTGAGCCCGTCGCCCGCCAGGTGCGCGAACACGCCATGTGGGATCACGTGCACGAGCGACGGATCGATCGCAAGCTCACGGGTCAGGCGCCGGGCGCCGTGCTCGGAGTGCACGACGACCGCGTCGAAGCGGTCATACAAGCGCCGTTGCGCGTCCAGCTGCCCGCGGCGGGGCTCGCGGGGAAGGATGTCGTGGGCGGTCAGCACGAGCGGGCGGGACGCCCGGCGGCGGGGGAGCAGGTAGCGGTCGAGCTGCTGGACCGCCATCCACTGGAAGTGCACGACGTCCGCCGCGCGCGCGGCAAGGCGGTAGCGGAGCATGTCGGGAACGTGCTCGGCGAGCTTTGCCGCCCGGCGGAGGCGCGGGCGCTGTAGGCGCGTGGCGAGGCGGTAGAAGCTCTCCCGCCGCACATAGCACTCGGCGGGCGCCACGGGTCCGTAGACGAAGCGGCTCGTGTAGAGCTCGACCGCGGCCCCCGATGCGGCGAGCGCGCCGCACAGCGCATGGTCATACGGCGGCGTGTAGGCCGAGGGATCGACGATCTGGACGCGCACTTGGACGGACAATAGGTGCGGTTGGGGCGAGAATGCGCGGATGACGCACGCCGCGCACGCCGAGGCAGAGGCCCGCTCGGGGCCGCAGATCGAGTTGACCTACTGCGTCGTGAACACCTCGCAGCGCGAGTTCCTGGTGCGCGGGCTCGACGCGATCGCGCGTGAGCGGGAGAGCCTGCCGTTCGCCAGCGAGGTGCTCGTGCTCGATAACGGCTCGCGTGACGGCTCTGCCGAGGCCGCCCGCGGGCACCGGGCGGTCGACGAGACGATCGCGCTGCCCGTCAGGCGCGGCAAGGGCCTCAACGACTCAGAGCTGCTCAAGCGGGCGCGCGGGCGCTACGCGCTGCTCCTCAACGAGGACTCCGAGCTCGTCTCCGGAGCGACGCGCGTGCTCTGGCGGGCGCTCGAGGAACGCCCGCGGGCCGCCTGCGCCGGAGCACGCCTGCTGCGCCCCGACGGAAGCCGCCAGGCCAGCGCATGGCGCTTTCCAACCCCCCTCACCGCCCTCGCGGGCGCCCTCTTCATGCACCGCCTGCTGACGGTCCAGAGCAGGGGACGTCGCACGCGTGAGGTCGACTGGTGCCAATCGGCGGCGCTGCTGGTGCGGCGCGAGGCCGCCGCGCAGGTCGACTACCTCGACCCCGACTTCTTCGTCTACTCGGACGAGGTCGACTTCGCCCGCCGGCTGCGAGACGCGGGCTGGCGCAGCGTGTACGTGCCGGCGGCGGTGGCCGTCCACCACGAGCAGCTCTCCAGCGACGCGGTGCCGGAGCGGAGGATCGTCGAACTGGCCCGCAACAGGGACCTGTACATGCGCAAGCACCACTCCGCGGCAGCGGCGCGAGCGGTGCGCTGGCTCACGGCCTGGTCATACGCGGTGCGCGCGCTCGCGGCGCTCGCCGTGCCCGGACGCCCGGCGCGGCGCTACTGGCTTCACGTGACCGCGACGCTCCGTCCCGGCCGCGGCGAGGGCCTGCGCGAGGCCGCCGCCGAGTACAACAGCAGCAGCTACTGAGAGGAGAGCTCCTCGAGCAGCGCCTCGACGACGAGCGCGTCGAGCTGGGTGCCGGCCACGCGACGCAGCTCCTTGCGCGCCTGGCTGGCGGTTCGCGCCTCGCGGTAGGGCCTGTCTGTCGTGATCGCCTCGTAGGTGTCGCAGGCGGCGATGATCCGGGCCGCCAAGGGGATGTCCCCACCTGCGAGGCCATCGGGGTAGCCGCCGCCATCCCAGCGCTCGTGGCTCGCGCGCACGGCCGGCGCGAGGTGCGCGAACGCGTCGATCCGGGCGACCAGCTCGCCGCCGACGGCCGCGTGCCCCCGCATCGCGCCCCACTCCTCGTCGTTCAGCGGTCCCGGCTTGAGCAGGATCTCGCTCGGCACCGCGACCTTTCCGACGTCGTGCAGCAGCGCCGCATGGTGAACGTCGCGGGCGAGCGGCGGCGCGCATCCGAGGCGCACTGCGACGCGTTCGGCGAGCTCGGCAACCTGCTGCTCGTGGGAGGCCGTGTAGGCGTCCTTCGCCTCGACGGTGCTCATCAACGCGGTGAGGGTCGTCGTGAAGGTCCGCTCGAGGTCGGCCACGAGGACGGCACGGTGCAGCGACGACCCGAGCGTCGACGCGATCGCCTCGACCAGCACGGCGTCGGCCTCGCCGAACGCGTGCGGCTCCGGGGCCTCCAGGTTGAGCACGCCCCACACCGAGCCGTCGACGATGATCGGCACGCTCAGCTCCGAGCGCGGGTCGGTCTGCGGGTCGCGCACGATGTAGTCCGGGTCGTCCTGGGTGTCGGGGACCAATGCGCTCACGCCCGAGCGCGCGACGCGCCCGTTGATCCCGTCCTCGAGCGACTGCTCCACGAGCAGGAACTCGGTCATGACCTCGGCCAGAGCGCCGCTGCCGGCGACGAGCCTCAGGACACCGTCGGAGTCGAGGCGCTGGATCGCGGCGAGGTAGAAGGCGAAGGTCCCATGCAGCTCCTCCACGACCAGCGTGACCATCTCGTCGACGTCGTTCGTCGCGGCCAGGCGGGCGGTCAGTCGTGCGGCGAGCCTCAGCTGCGCGCGCAGGTAGGTCACCTTTCCGGCCGAGGCCATGTGCTGCGCGCGTTCGTCCTCGCGGTGGCTGCGCAGAGCCTCCGCCCTACGCCGGCGCTCGCGCGCGCCGGCTGCACGCCGCGGCGTCGAGGTGGACAGCTCGGAGGCCGCGGGGGACTCGCGCATGATGGTCGCTATCGGCCTGCCCCCACGACGGCTTGAGCGATCCCCGGGCGCTTCGACAATTCGACGCCTTCGCACCAGCGAACGAGGGACCCCCGCCGCTGCTCAGAGGTCGCGGAGGGGGTCCTCGGCGTAGGCGTCGACGTCGCCGTGACGAGCCCTGAACGCCCTCACGCGCCCGCGTCCGTCCGCTATCAGGACGCGGGCCTGCTCCCACTCCTGCTTATGGAAGAAGCGCGTCAGCAGGAGCAGCGCGGGTACGAGCGCGAGCCACGCCACGCGCAGCAGCAGGCCGCCGAGGCCGTGCGCCGGGAGCAGCAGCTCGCCCGAGAGCGCCACACCGGTCAGGATCGCCGCCAGCTGGATCAGACGGCGCCATTCGAAGCCGACCTCGAACAGGCCGCGGGTCAGCAGGTACATCACGACGAGCATCGCCGCATAGGCGCCGCAGAGGGCGATGCCCGCTCCGGCGATCCCGAGGTTCGCGCCGCTGCGGGGCACGAGCAGGAGGAGCAGGAGGACATTGACGGCGAGCCCGGCGGCCGCGGCCGGGAAGTTGCGCGAGGTGACGCGCGCGCGCCCGGCGATCACGACGAACACCAGGTACAGCCCGTAGAGCGCCCATCCGAGGGCCAGCCACGGCAGGGCGCGATGCGCGCCGAAGTAGCCCGGCGCGGGCGCTAGGAGCCTCACGATCCAGCGCCCGAGCAGAGCCACGCCGCAGACGACCACGCCGGTGGCCAGGGCGTAGTAGGTGGTTACGAGCGAGTACAGCCGACCTGCCTCCTCGTCGCTCTCGATGGAGTATGCGAGCGGCGGCCACGCGTACTGAAACCCGCGGACCGCCACAAAGACGACCGTCGCGAGCTTGATGGCGACGGCATACTGGCCGGCCGCGGCCTTGGAGTAGTCCCTGAACAGGTAGAAGCGGTCGGCGACCTGCAGCGCGTAGACGCTAGCGTCCGCCGCCACCGTCGGCAGGCCGAAGCCGAGCATGGCGAGCAGGTCGGCGCGCCTGACCCGCAGCGAGAAGCGGCGGCGAAGCACCCACCACAGGCCGAGCACGACCAGCGCGGAGGCTCCGAAGTTGCCGAGCAAGAGGCCGCGGGCGCCCTGATGACCGAACACCACAAGGGCGATCGTGAAGACCACGGTCATCCCCACGTTCGCCCCCGACGCGAGCACGTAGGTGCGAGCGCGCTCGTCCACGCGCAGCTGCGCGTAGGCCATCTCCAGGTTGGTGAACGCCCACAGCCCCAGCGCCGCACAGTCGATCAGCACCGGATCGTGGAAGCCCAGAAGCAGGCGCGAGAGCCCGCCGGCGAACGCGACCGCCGCGAGCGCGGCGACGGTCGTGGTCCATGCCACCGTCGCCGTGGCCGTGCGCGCGATGCGCTCACGGCGGAGGGGATCGCTGTCGTCGAAGTAGAAACGTATGAACGCCTCGCCCACGCCGGCGCGCAGCAGGATGCTCGACAGGATGACCGCGGTCAGCAGCGATTCCGCGGCTCCGTAGGCTGCGGGGCTGAGGTGGTGGGTATACAGCGGCAGCGTGATCAGCGCGATCGCCTTCGCGACGATGTCCCCGAACTGGTAGGCCGCGCCCGTGCTCACCAGGCGCTTGAGGTAGCCGAGCACGGCTCAGAAGCTACTCGCGCGCCCGGTCCGCGCGGCGCCTGCGAGCGCGACACCGATGCCCAGCAGCGTCCACGTCAGCGGATCCTCAAGGAAGTCCGCGTAGGTCCATGTGTGCAGCAGCAGGCCGGCGAAGGACGCGGCGATCGCGATCCGCGGCGGCGAGCGCCCGGCGCCGCGGAACAGCACGACCAGGGCACTGAGGAGCAGCACGACGTAGACGCCCAGACCCAGGATTCCCTGCTCGGCGGCAACCGTCACCGGGATCGTGTGCGAGGCCGACGTGGCGTTCTGAGCGCCCGCGCCCGAGTTGTGTCGCTTGTACTCCGTTTCGAAGGATCCTGGGCCATAGCCCTGCAGCGGCCGCTCGGCGAACAGTTCGAGGCCTCCGGAGACCAGCTTCGTGCGTCCGCTGGTTGCGTTGCTCGTCGATCCCCCCGTGCCCTTCAGGCCGAAGTGCAGGCTCGCCGGCGCGAGCAGCACGAGCGCGAGGCCGAGCGCGAGGACGCCTGCCGACACGTACAGGGTCCCCCGCACGTCCCAGCGCAAGGCGGCGAGCACGGCGAGGCCCAGCAGCAGCGCGGCGATGCTGGACTGCGAGAAGCTCGTGACGAGCCCGGCGAGCGCCCATGCCAGCACGGCGGCGCCGAGCAGCACGTCCCGCCGCCGCGAGACCCACAGCACGACGGTCGTCACCGCGATCATCACGAGAGCGAGGAAGCGCCCGTAGATGTTCGGGTCGAAGAAGACCGAGTTGACCCGGAAGTAGTTGTCGTACTCGTTCGCCGCAACCACCTTCGGGTTGAGGAACAGCGCCTTGCGCTGGTACTCGACGAACCCGATCCCGGCGAAGAGCACGGCGAGCACCACCGCGATGCCCAGGCACTGGAGCAGCAGCTGACGCGTCCATCGAACCTCGCGCATCAGCAGGAAGAGGAGCGCGAAGGGGATGTAGAAGAACGCGAGGTTGGCCGCCGCCTTGGCCTGGTCGGCGGAGTAGAGCGTCTGAACCGCATACAGCGCGACGGCCGTCATGAGCACCAGCTCGAGGCCGCGCGGGGTCAACCAGGTGGACGGGTGGCGCAGCGACACGGCTTCACGCGTGTGGCGGCCCTCCAGACCGTCCTCGGGCATGCCCGGACCAGGCTCGCCTGCGACTCCCGCGGTAGCGCTCCTGCGAGACAGCAGCCGCGGCACCAGGTGCGCGAGCGCCCCGGCCGCCACGACGAGGTACAGGGGGATCAGGAGGTTCACGGTCCGTCCCTCCGCGGAGATCGGGAGGCGGAAAGGCAGCGCAAGAATCGCGAGCAGCGGAAACGCCTCGGGACGGCGGCGCATCAGCACGACGAGCGCGGCCACCACCACGAGCGCGCCCGCGAGCACTCCCGCCAGCACGCCCGCGCCGGGCAGCTTGACCGCCAGCGCCGTGCTCAGGGCGCTCACCCTCCCACCAGCGTGAACGTACGCGCCGGGTTCACCGTGCGGCCCTGGGCGCGCAGCACCACGCGCACGCGGTATTCACCTGGGGGCGCGAGCCTGCCCACCGTGACCGGCAGCAGGATCGTCCGCCCCGCTTCGGTCGTCTGCTCCCTGTAGCGGTGGGCCGTGCCGCGGCGGCCGTTCCAGCGGAGCGAGAACTGTTTGTATCGGGGCACCGGACGGTCGCGCACGAGCGTCGCCACAACATCGCCGCCCGTGTCGATGATCATCACGGTGACGGCGTCCGCGCGGGCCAGCTTGAACGAGATCGCCTCCTCTTTGATGTGGCCTTTGCGAGAGGGCGAGAAGCGCGGCGTCAGTTCGAAGCGCTGGATCACCGTCGGGGTGTGCTTGAGCCGCTGCGTGACGAAGAACGCGGCGAAGCAGGCGATGACCAACAGCGCGAAGACGGCTCGCGCCAGCGGATCGGCTCGGGTCAATCCTCGCCGCCCAGGGCGAACCGCTCGACCGTGTCCGAGCGCAGGCCCAGGCGCAGCGTCTCGAGCGACAGAACGTCATCGGCGGCGATGTTCCCGAGGTTGCACTCTGTGCCGAAGCGCTGCAGCAGCCACACCTGCTGCTCGCGCTGCGGCGCCTCGAAGATGAGGCGTCCGGGGTCGATCGCGTGTGCGATCTCGTCGATCAGGCCCGTGCGAACCTCGCCGTCGGCGCGATATATGCCCGCGGTCCCGGACTCACGGGCCTCGGCGATCACCTTCCAGGCGCCCGCGTCGAGGTCTCTTTCGATCTGCTCGACCCACACGTAGGGCGCCATGATGAAGTCCGCATCCTTGCTGCCGACCTCGGCCAGCACGGTGAACTCGCCGGAGAGCCTCTCGATCAGGCCACGCTTCACCGCCGGGTCCAGCGCGATCGTGCCGTCGGAGATCTCGACATGGCGAATACCGAGCTCTCGCAGCCACGCGACCAGGCCGTCGACCCTGCCCTGGCGGATCGCGAGCTCGGTAAGCGTGCCTCCCAGCACGACCGGGACGCCGTGCGCCGCGTAGCGCTCGAGCTTCGGCTTCAGGTTCGAGCTGACAACGGCGGTGCCCCACCCGAGCTTCACGACATCGACGATCTCGCCTGCGACCTCGAGCAGCCCGTCGACCTCCGCGACGGAGAGTCCCCTGTCGATCACGTGCGTGATGCCATGCTCGCGCGGCTTGGCCGAGCGTGCCGGGATGTCGAGGAAGCCGGCTATGGGACCGCTGTCGCCCCGCCGGACGATTCTTCACCGCCGCCTGCGGACGCCCTGTCGATCCCGACGATGACGACGACCGTGGCCGCTGGCGCGAGCGCAGCGACCGAGCCTTCCAGGGGCTGTACCTGCGACACCGAGATCGAGTGGGCGACGCCCTGCGCGTCGCCCTGATGGCCGGCCGCATACTGGACGACGCTCGTCTGGTTGGAGCCCGAGGGCCGGCCGGCGAGCGCCGTCGCCTGGGAATACCCGCCCTTCTGCAGCTCGCCCGCGACCCGGTGGGCGAGACCGGTGGTGTTCGTTCCGTTCAGGACGTCGACGACCGTTTCGGCGGGATTTGTCGTGGGCGTGGACGTCTTGGCGGGCGTTTTCGCGTGCGCTTTCGAGTGATGCGTCGTGCTGGTATGCCCGGAGGCCGTCGCCGACGTCGTCGCGGCATTGTTGCTCCCCGAGGATCCGCCGACCGATTTCACGATCACGACCGCCGCCGCGATGATCAGCAGGCCCCCAAGGATCACGGCGATCGGCCGCACCGACGAGCGCTTGGGCGGCTGCCGGCGCGGACCGGAGGCTCCATCCCTCGCGCGGCGCGCAGCGGTCGTGCCACCACCACCAGGCGGGCTCCCGCCACCGGCGGCCTCGAGCGCATCGGCCGACTCGACCGCCGTTCTCGACGTGGCCACGGCGGCGCGTCGGTCGGCGGCGGGGGC
>JAOPZM010000237.1 GCA_025964115.1 Solirubrobacterales bacterium | reverse complement strand
CTGCTGCGGGCGCGGTGCTGTTGGGTGCGGTGGCCGCGGGTGCGCCCGCGCTCAGCGGCTCGCCGGAGGGGACGGCGACCGGCGCTCCCGGGACGCCGTCCTCACCCTGCGTGGCGGCTGCCGCTGGGACGCCGGGCCGGGCATTGACCGGTGTGGCGCGCTGCACGGGGCGGGCGACCTGGCCGCTCTGCCCCACGCGCGCGGCGGCGGCGGCGCTGACGCGCGCCTCGAGATCGGCGGCGCGCTCGGGCGCGCGCCCGGCCCACTCGCGCAGGCGCTTGAGCTCGCGGGCCTGGGAGAACACGAGCAGCGAGAGGATCGCGATTGCCAGCAGCGCGGCGAAGGCCGCAACTGCTCCGATCTTCGTGAACGTGTTCGAGAGCGAGAGCGCGAGCGGCAGGGAGGTCATGAATCCCGGGAGTGTACGAGGGGAATAGACGCATCGTGATTGTCCACGTTGGGGTGGATGCCAGTGACGGCGCCCCCGCCGACGCCATCGGATGAGTGCTCGAGTCGGGCGGCCGACAGCTCGGACACCTTGGCCGCCAGACCCGCCGCGTCCCCCTCGAGGACCAGCAGGCCGATCTCGGCGAACATCGACTCGACCGCCTCGACCGCCAGCGGCTCGCGCTCGGCGAGCAGGATCTTCTCGGCACTCGTCGGCCGGGGACGCTCGTAGGCGTTGAAGAGCTCCTCGTGAAGCTTCTCGCCCGGCCGGCGGCCGACGATCTCGACGTCGATGTCGCGCTCGGGGTCCAGGCCCGATAGCTCGATCATGGCCCGTGCCAGCTCGACGATCCGGACGGGCTCTCCCATGTCGAGGACGAACACCTTTGCCCCCGGACCGCCGGTCATCGCCGGAGCCGAGCCGTCGCCGTCGGAGGCGGCCGCGAGCACCCCGTGGCCGGATGAGGCGAGCGAGCCGGATCGGATGATCAGCTGGACGGCCTCGGGGATCGTCATGAAGTAGCGCGTCATCCGCTCGTCGGTGACGGTCACGGGGCCGCCCCGCTCGATCTGGCGCTTGAAGATCGGGACCACACTCCCCGAGGAGCCGAGCACGTTGCCGAAGCGCACCGCGACGTAGCGCGTCTCCGGGAAGCGGACCGTGACGGAATCCAGCGCGAACTCGGCGAGCGCCTTGGAGGCGCCCATCACGGTAGCCGGCGCGACGGCCTTGTCGGTCGACACGAGCACGAAGCGCCTCGCCCCCAACTCGCCCGCGACGTGAGCGACGACTCTTGTCGCGATCGCGTTGTTCCTCACGGCCTCGACCGGATTGGCCTCCATCAACCCGACGTGCTTGTAGGCGGCAGCGTGAAAGACGACCGTCGGGCGGTGTTCGGCGAAGACCTCCCGCATCCGCTCCTCCTCCTTGCAGTCGGCCAGCACGGCCGCGAGCATCGAGGGCGGAACGTGGCGCTCGTCCTCGAGCTCACGCTGGATCGAGAAGAGGTTGTCCTCCGCGTGGTCGAGCAGGACGATCCGGTGAGGCTCGACCCGCGCGATCTGGCGGCACAGCTCGGCGCCGATAGAGCCGCCGGCGCCCGTCACGAGCACGGTCTGCCTCGAGAGATAGGACCCGACGCGCTCGAGCTCCATCTGCACGGGCTCGCGGCCCAGCACATCCTCGACGCGCACCTCGCGCATCTGGCGTGCGAGCGTCCCACCGGTCTGCAGAAGCTCGAAGACCGTCGGCAGCGTGCGCACCGGGATACCCCGCGCACGGCACTCACGCACGATCCGACCGCGCGTGGCACCCGGGGCCGAGGGGATCGCGATGATGACTTCATCTGGCTCGACGTCATCGAGGATGCGCGGCAGCTCGTCCTCTGTGTTGCCACGCACGCGCACTCCGTCGATGCGAAGGCCGCGCTTCGCCGGATCGTCGTCGACGAAGCCGACCGGCGCGAGACCCAGCTCGCGGTTGCGCATGATCTCTCGCAGCACCAGGCGCCCGCCCTCGCCCGCGCCCGCGATCAGGACGGTGCGCTCGCCCTTGCGACCCCCGCGGAAAGCCGCGAGCGGCCGGCGCTCGTAGAAGCTGCGGGAGAGCGCCCGCACGCCGACGAGGAACACGAGCGAGAGCACCGCGAAGAGGATGACCACGCCAATCGGCACGAGGATGACCGCCGTACCGTGATGCAGCGTGACGCGTTGCACCGGACGCAGGACCGCGACTGCGGCCACGGTCAGCAGCACGATCGCGAGCAGACCCCGGGCGACCGCCTCGTAGTCGCTCTGTCCGGCGTAGCGCCAGCGCCGCTGGTACACGCGCGCGACGACCAGAACCACCGGGGTTCCCGCGAGGACCCACCAGATGGTCCGTTCGCGCAGGTGCGAGTAGTAGCCGGTCGGACCGTGCTCGAAGCGCAGCTGGAAGGCGAGGTAGTACGCGAACGCGACCAGCGCCCCGTCCACCGCGAGCTGGGGCAGAGCGTGCCTGTGGAGGGGTAGGGTCGCCGAGCGGATCCGTCGGCGCATCGTCAGAGTGTAAGGCGGTTAGGCCTGGAGCGGCGACAGAAGCAGGTCGACCAGCACACGGGGATCGCGGCGAATGCGCGGCTGGAGGACGGAGTCCTCGCGTCGGCGCAGCTCGAGCTCCTCGGCGCTCGACAGCTTGAGAAGGCGCCCTTCGGAGATCAGGCGCTCGTCCACGGCTCCCATGCGACCCTCGAAGGTGGTGTAGACCGGGGTCCCGAGCGCCACCGCCTCGCGGTTCATGGTGCCGCCCGCGGAGATCACGAGGTCGGCGAGCGCTACCAGCGACTGCGCGTCGATCGCATGCTCCGGAACGACGAAGCCCGGCGTGCGGAGCAGCTCCTCGCGCTGGGCGG
>JAOPZM010000163.1 GCA_025964115.1 Solirubrobacterales bacterium | reverse complement strand
TAGCCGAAGTCGACGAGCCCCGCCTTCGCGGTACACCACTGGCGCGCAAACGGCCCGCCGCCCGTGTCGCAGCAGACGTGCGTGTCGGTGCGTTTGTCGTAGATTCGGGGCGAGACGACCCAGGTGTACTTGTCGGTGAAGTCGCGCTTCTGCGGACGCGGCAGCGTGACCTTGTTCCACGGATGGTTCTTGTCGACGGGGTTGCCCAGCGGATCCTCCGTGACGAGCGTCGGCTCGTTCTCCCAGGAGTCGAAGTAGGAGGAGCCGAGCAGGATGCGGATCATCAGGTTGATCTCCACGAGATCCGTCGAGATCAGCTCGCCGCCGATCGCAACGCCCGGGGTGATGTAGCGCTTGCGCCCCCATTCGGTCATGTTGCGATAGTCGTAGTCGACATAGTCGGGATCGTCGAAGGAGCCCCAGTTGACCAGGTTCGTCTCGCGGTAGCCGACCATGTCGTACCCCGGCAGCTGCTGCAGGAAGAAGTCGTACAGATCGTCGTGCATCGGCACGCTGCGCTTGACGTAGTCGAAGTAACGCATCAGGCGCACGTAGTAGTCGGTGCAGGTCTGGTGCGTGATGTCCGCGCTACAGCCTCCCGGCATGATCGTCGAGGGGTGCGTGTGGCGTCCCCCGAAGAGGCAATACATCTCGCGCGTGTAGCGCGCGACATGCAGCGTCTCCAGGTAGAACTCACCCGTGAACGGGTTGAGCGCGCGCATAATGTCCGCGATCGTCCCAAAGCCGTGGATGTTGCTGTGGGGCGCGGGCGTGCTCTCGGCGGTCGCCAGGAGGGTCGGGTTGGTCTCCTTCACCATCTGCTCGCAGAAGTCGACATTTGCCATGCAGTCGTTGAAGATCGCGTGGTCGAAGATGTAGTCGGCTGTCTCGGCCAGGTTGAACGCCAGGTCTCCCAGCGGCGGCGGCTTGACGCCGTAGGCCATGTTCTGGTTCAGGCACGAGCACGTGCAGTGGTTATCGCCACAGATGCCACAGATGCGGCTGGTGATGAAGTGGGCGTCACGCGGATCGATGCCCTTCATGAAGATGTCAAAGCCCCGGAAGATCATCGAGGTGCTGTAGCACTTGAGCACCTCGCGGTTGGTGAAGTCGATCTCGGTGTGAATCCCCAAGCTCCCAACGATCCGCGTGATCGGATCCCAGGACATCTCCTTGACCATCACTTTCTGCTGCGGAGGCGTTTCAGTCGCCATTTGCTTCGCTCCTCACTCGGCCCTCAGCCGGAATTGTCAAAAGGGTCTACAGGCAGGCAGATCTCCCAGCGCTTACCACCTCTTTGCGTAGCCGCTCGATAGCGTGTTGCCCCTGCGGCGCCACTGCGGCTCGACGTCGTATTTCGTCCTGATGTTGCGCTTGCGCGCCCAGCGGACGATCGGCCCATAGGTGAACTGGATGATGTTTGCGGCCGCGCCACCGTATTTGTCCTCGTCCATGAACGGCATGAACTTGTCGGGAAAGCCGGGCATCGTGCACGCCATGCAGATGCCGCCCACGTTGGGGCAGCCGCCGATGCCGTTGACCCAGCCACGGACGGGAACGTTGCACTTGACCACCGGCCCCTTGCAGCCGAGCTTGACCAGGCAGCGGTGATCGGAGCCGTATTCGGTCGCGAACTCGCCCTGCTCGGCGAACCCGGCGCGGTTGCAACTCTCGCGTACGGTCCGCCCAAACAGCCACTTCGGACGCAGCGCCTCGTCGAGTTCCGGCGCCGGTGCGAGCCCTGCGAGGTGCAGCGCGAGGTACAGCAGCGTCTCGGTCATGTTGTCCGGCTGGGCGGGACAACCGGGGATGCAGACGATCGGCAGGCCGGCTTTGGACTTCCAGCTCCAGCCGAGGTAGTCGGGAACTCCCATCGCGCCGGTCGGGTTGTTCTTCATCGCCGGGATCCCGCCGTAGGTGGCGCACGTGCCCACCGCTACGACCGCCGCGCACTTCGGCGCGAGCCGGTCAATCCACTCGTTCATCGTGATCGGCTGACCGTTTTCGGGATTCACGGCGAAGCCGGTCCAATGACCCTCTCCGTTGATCTCCTCGTTACCGAGAGAGCCCTCGATCACGAGCACGAATGGGTCGAGCTTGCCCTCCTCGGCGTCGAACCACGCCTGCGCGTAGTCCTGGCCAACGGCGTAGTCGATTACCTGGTTGTGGACGACGACCTTCGGCATTCCCGGAATGGCCTGCAGGATGATGTCCTCGAGGCTTGGATTCGTGGCCGACGTCATCGCCACGGAATCGCCCTCGCAGCTGAGGCCCGTGGTCATCCACAGGACATGGGCGGTCACCGCCTCGGTCTTCTTGTGCTCCGCAAACGCCACGCTCGCCATAACCTCTCCTCTCGACTCAGATCAACAGATCCGCGGTAGCGGATCTCCAACCAGTTGGTCCATCACCCGCCGTCCGCCGAAACTCGTCTCCACGAGCACCATTCCAGGCGGTTCCGTGCGCACCTCGCCGATCTCCGCAGCCTGCTCGCAGCCGGAAACCGACCGCAGCGCCGATAGCGCCGAGTCCGCCTCCTCGGGTGCGACGAACGCGACCAGCTTGCCCTCGTTGGCGACATACATGGGGTCGATCCCGAGGATCTCCGCCGCTCCGGCCACGGCCGGATGCACGGGGATCGCTCCCTCGCGCACCAGCATCGCAACCGAGGAGGAGCGCGCCAGCTCGTTGAGCACCGACGCAACACCGCCGCGCGTGGCGTCACGCAGGCTGCGCAGCCCCGGACCCACGGCGCCGAGCAGCACATCGACCGCCGGCCACAACGACGCCGTGTCCGACTCGATCGACGCGTCCAGGTCGAATTCTCCACGCGCGAGCATGATCGCCATGCCGTGCTCACCGATGCTCCCCGACAGCAGGATGCGATCCCCGGGCCGAATGTTCGAGGGCGCCAGGGTCGCCCGCGAGTCGCGCCTACCCAGCCCGGTCGTGCATATGTACATGCCGTCCGCGTGACCCCGCTCGACGACCTTCGTGTCGCCGGCGACGATCTCGACCTCGGCTGCGCGCGCGGCCACTGCGATCGTGTCGACCTCGGCGCGTAGCTCATCGGCCGTCAGCCCCTCCTCCAGCACCAGCGAGAGGCTGAGCACGAGCGGACGGGCGCCCGCGACCGCCAGGTCGTTGACGGTCCCGTTGACCGCCAGATCACCGATCGAGCCGCCCGGAAAGCGCAGTGGTCTGACTACGTAGGAGTCCGTCGTGAGCGCCAGCTCCACGCCATCGACAGTCAGCTCGCCGGCGTCGGACATCTGGCTCAATGTCGCCCCGCCGAAGGCCGGGGCGAACAGGCCCTCGATCAGCGTCTGGGTCGCCTTGCCACCGGCGCCATGGGCCATCGTGATGCGCTCATCGCGAAACTTTGGCCGCTTGCCGCGGGCGGTCTCGATGATGCCGAGAATCTTCTCCTCACGCTCGGAGATGATCGCCTGCTCGGCCATCACACGACCTCGCGCTCGCGCGCGAAGCGGCCGAAGTTGTAGTAGGCGGCGCACGCACCCTCGGAGGAGACCATGCAGGTGCCGATCGGGCGCTCGGGAGTACAGGCGGTCCCGAAGACCTTGCACTCCCACGGCTTGATCACGCCCTTCAGGACCTCGCCGCACTGACAGGCCTTCGGATCGGCGACTCGCACTCCAGGCACGCTGAAGCGAAGCTCCGCGTCGAGGTCGGCGTAAGCCTCGGATAGCTTCAGCCCGCTGTGCGAGATGAAGCCGAGGCCGCGCCACTCGAAGTGCGGGCGCAGCTCGAAGACCTCGGCAAGCACCTCCAGCGCGCGGAGGTTGCCCTCGTAGGGAACGACCCGCTTGTACTGGTTCTCAACCTCGCAGCGGCCCTCGGCGAGCTGACGCAGGATCATCGCGATCGCCTGCAGGATGTCCAGCGGCTCGAAGCCCGCGACCACAACCGGCTTGCGGTAGTCGTCCGGAATGAACTCGAACGGACGCGCGCCGACTACGGTCGACACGTGGCCGGGCCCGATGAACCCGTCGAGCCGCAAATCGGGCGACTCGAGCAGCGCCCTCAGCGGAGGCACGATCGTGACGTGACTGCATATGCAGGAGAAGTTCTTCACGCCCTCGGCGCGCGCACGCTTGAGGGTCAACGCCGTCGAGGGCGCGGTGGTCTCGAATCCGATCGCGAAGAAGACCACCTGCTTGTCGGGGTTCTGCTTCGCGATCCGCAGAGCGTCCAGCGGCGAGTACACCATCCGCACGTCCGCGCCTGCGGCCTTGGCGTCGAGCAGGCTCCCGCCCGACCCCGGCACGCGCATCATGTCGCCGAAGCAGGTGAAGATCACGCCCGGGACCTTGGCGATCGCGATCCCGTCGTCGACCCGGCCCATGGGGATCACGCACACGGGACAACCCGGCCCGTGCACGAGCTCGACATTCGCCGGCAGCAGGTCATCGACGCCGTACTTGTAGATCGAGTGCGTGTGGCCTCCGCAGACCTCCATCACCTTGTAGTGGCGGCCGGGCTCGACCAGCGAGAGGATCTCGCCCGCCACGGCACGCCCGAGCGCTGCGTCGCGGAACTCATCCACGAACTTCACGGCGCCACCTCGCCGGCGAGCGATGCGATCGCCACGCCGGCGTGGACGAGCACCACCCGACCGGCGGCAAGCGGCTCGACCAGGGCGGTCTCCACGGCATGCCGCGCGCCCTCGGCGTCCGCGCACAGCGCGAGTCCCCGGTCCTCGTCTGTGCGCACGACCGTCATCGGCACTCCGTCGTCCGCACAGGTGATGCAGTGCTCGCGTGCGCATGAGGGGGCGGGTGGCGCCAGAGCCTTCACTCGATCACGCTGGCCTTCAGCTCCTCGAGCTCCTGCTCATAGTCGGCGCCCATGCGTTCGAGCAGCTCGCGCGTTGCACGCGCCTCCTCCTCGTCGACCTGGGAGATGGCGAAGCCGACGTGGATGAGGACCCAGTCCCCCGGGCCGACGCCGGTTCCGTTCACGTCCAGCAGGCCGACGTTGACGGTACGCCGCACGCCCGCCACATCCACCATCGCGAGCCGGTGCTCGTCGTCAACCACCTCCACGATCTGACCTGGGATGGCGAGACACATTCCGCGCGCGTCCCTTCTCTTGAGCTGGTCCCGCCGCGAAAGCGCGACGAGCACATCGGCTGTGCGAGGAGCCACCGTCCTTCTACCACCGTCGTCGGGGCAGAAGTAACCCGTGGTAATCCGCCTTACACCCATCCCCGGTAAGGCGGATTACCGCCCACAATCGCGGATACCGGATCGATTAGGGGGGTAGACTCGCCCGGGGAGATCAGCTGTCGGCTCGGAGGGAGCAGCGAGGCCTGGGATGTCAAGCGAGAGTCGAGATGCGCTCCGGCTGAGATCGTCACGATGGCCCAGTCGCCCTTCGGCGGCACGCGCCCCAGAGTCGCCTCCTCTTTACGCATACGTACTCGACGCCGACGACGAGCTCGCCGAGGAGCTCGACCTACGTGAGCGCTTCACAGCCCGGCAGCACGCCACGGCGAGGGTGCTCGAAGCCGAGGCAGGCAGGTGCGATCTGCAGCCCTGGCTCCAGGTCATCGGCCACGGCCCGGGACTGTTGGTCCTCGACGGCCTCGTCGCCGCCGACACGCGGATCACCAACCGAACGACCACCGAGCTGCTGGGAAGCGGCGATCTGCTGCAACCGCTGAGCCGACACGTGGACGACATGATCGAACGAGTCGCGTCTTGGCGCGCGCTGCGCGCTTGTCGTTTTGCGTTACTAGATGCGGAGTTCGCCGAGCGCGTGCGTCACTGGCCCCAGATAGGCCACGCGCTGCTACGCCGGACCGAGCGCCGAGCGGAGGACCTGGGAGTCCTGCGTGCGATCTCCTCTCAACCGCGGCTGGAGGTTCGTCTGGTCCTGTTCCTCTGGCATCTGGCCGCCCGCTGGGGACGCGTCGAGCCCGGCGGGATTCACCTGATGCTGCCGCTCACCCACCGTCTGCTCGGTCAGCTCGTCGCCGCCGAGCGGCCGTCCATATCGCACGCGCTCGGTCGGCTTGCCGATGCCGGGCTCGTGAGCGGTGCGGCCGGCGACTGGCACCTCCAGGGCAACCTCGATGCACACCTCGAGTCACTGATCGGGGACGCCGCCCGGCTAACGCCCGCTCGGCGCCCTCGCCGCTCGACGAACGGCCGGATCGCGTGAGCGCGTGACCGCCCAACTTCCCAGCCCCCTACGTTCCTCGGGCGGCCAACCCGTCAGCGTCCTTTGGATCACAAGCGGTCTCGGCTGCGACGGGGACTCGATCGCGATGACCGCAGCGACGAACCCCAGCCTCGAGGACCTTCTGCGCGGCTGTCTGCCGGGAATGCCGCCGGTCGTCCTCTACAACCCGGTCTTCGCTTTTGAGACGGGTGAGGACTTCATGCAGGCCTGGTTCAAGGCCGCCGCGGGCCGGCTGGACCCCTTCGTGCTGGTCCTCGAGGGATCCGTTCCCAACGAGGAGATCAACGGAGACGGGCATTGGGCCGGGCTCGGCGTCGACGCCGCCACCGGACAACCGATCCTGACGAACACGTGGATCGACCGCCTCGCGCCGAGAGCCGCGGCCGTGCTGGCGATGGGGACGTGCGCCGCGTACGGAGGGATCCCCGCCATGCGCAACAACCCGACAGGCGCGATGGGCCTGCGCGATTACCTGGGATGGAAGTGGGTCTCCCGCCTCGGCGTCCCAATCATCAGTGTTCCGGGCTGTCCTGCGCAGCCGGACAACATCACGGAGACACTCCTGCGGCTGGTTCTCCATCTGACGGGAATGGGCCCGGCCCTCGACCTCGACGAGCAGGGCCGACCAGAGTGGATCTTCGGCCGTACCGTCCACGAGTCCTGCGATCGGGCCGGCCTCGCCGAGCACGGCCAGTTCTCCACCAGCCACGGCGACGGGCGGTGCCTGGTCAAGCTCGGCTGCAAGGGGCCGGTCGCCAAGTGCAACGTTCCCGTCCGCGGCTGGGTCAACGGCATCGGCGGCTGCCCCAACGTGGGCGGCATCTGCATGGCGTGCACGATGCCCGGCTTTCCCGACAAGTACATGCCGTTCGTGGAGCCCGACACGGCCGCGCGAGTGTATGCCACGACAGCGCGACTCGCCCACGGTCCGCTGCTGAAGTATCTCCGCGACCGGAGGATCCGCCGCAACTTCGACCGCGAGCCTGGTTGGCGCAGTCGCGGCGCCGAGCTCACCAGCGGCTATCGAGCGCGTTGACGGCGGGTTGCCACGGGCAAGCGGCGCGTGGCGCGTTGATCACGGGAGGCGAAGCGCTACCTTGGGCAGATGTCGGTCACGGTGCTCTTCACGTGTGAGATCTGCGGGCGCCAGCCGGATTGCGAGACGCAACTGGCCCTCGAGCGTCAGATGCTCGACCTGCGTCACGGCGAGTACGTTGACGCCGAACCGGGACGCTGGCTGACGTGGCACGGGCGCGGGATGTATGGCCCCCACCGCTACGCGTGCGGTGAGCACCGCGGCGAGCTGAAGGCCCTGTTGCGCGAGCACTACGGCTCGCTCGGCTGGCACCCCTGGGCGATGGGACCGCACCCATGGGCTGGGCGTCGCGGGACGGACCGAGCGCGAGGCTTCGTGCGATCGCTGCGCTCGACCATGGGTACCCCAGGGCCATAGCGCAGGGGGCGGGCACCGGCCGCGCCTCGAGTCTCAGTGGCCGTGCTCGTGCCGGCCCTCCAGGTCCTCTTGGTGGACGTGCGGATGGGCGTGAACGTGGTCGCCGTGGCTGTGCTCGTGTTCGTGGGCGACATGCTCCTGGTCGTGCTCGGTGTGAGCGTGTTCGTGCACGACTCCGCCCCCATGCTGGTGGCGGTGGCTACGCGGGTGGTCATGCTCGTGTGGCTCATCCACCTTTGCTCGCTCTCCCGGAGTCGAGGACGGCGCAGGTGCGCCGCGCGTGACTTGTGCTGAGCACGGCCCGCACCTACCGACAATCGCGAAATGACTGAAACGTGTCTCGTAGCCGTATCGCTCTTTGATGCGTTTGCGAACGGGATCGAGCTCCTTGGCAGGCAATGCCCTGACGGCTCCGCAACGATCGCAGTACAGGTACTCATGCACGCCGCGACCGAGCAGCGCATACAGCCCGGGGCCGTGGCCGAGATGGACGTGGCGCACCAGGCCGTGGCGCTCCAGCGCCTCGAAATTGCGATGCACAGAAGCCGCGTCGAGGCTCGAGCGGCGCGCTACGTACTCGGCCGATACCGGTCCGTCGGCGGCAAACAGCGCCTCGAGCAGCAGACGCCGAGTGGCGGACAGCCGAAGTCCCCGTTTGCGTAGCGCCGCCACGGCGTCGCCAAGGGTTCTGGCCACCAGCGGGGGGACGTCAGGAGAGACCGTCATCAACCCTGCGACTCGCGATCGCCGAGGTGCGCGCTCCAACGCTCCTCGATGCGAGCAAAGCGCCAGATGGCCAGCGCGATCGCCCACGTCACGACGAACATCCCGACGATGATGAAGCCGAGCGTGTTGATGTCGATGTTCTCCCACCAAGCCCAGAACGGACCTTGCCCATCGAGCTTCTGTGCAAGCAGCCCGACTATCTCGATCGTGCCAATCACGAGCGCCACGGCGACCGACAGGCCGGTGATCGTCATGTTGTAGAAGACCTTGCGCACGGGCTTCGAGAACGCCCAACCGTAGGCGAAGTTCATGAACGAGCCATCGATCGTGTCCAGCAGCGACATGCCGGCGGCAAACAGGATCGGAAGGCAGAGGATCGCATAGAAGGGCAGTCCGGCACCCGCCGCGCCGGCCGCGAGGAACAGCAGCGCGATCTCAGTTGCCGTATCGAATCCGAGGCCGAACAGGACCCCGATCGGATACATCTGCCAGGGCTCGGAGACCGTCTTTGTGAAGCGCCCAAAGAAGCGGTTCATCAAGCCGCGTGCGTTCAACTGCGCCTCGAGCTGCTGCTCGTTGTACTTGCCGCTGCGCATCTCGAAGAACACCTTGATGATGCCCCAGAGGATCACCACGTTGAGCGCCGCAATGATGTACAGGAACGTCCCCGAGAAGCCGGTGCCGATCCAGCTCGTGACGTTGTGCAGCTGGCTGTTGCCGGTCTTCACCTGGCCACCCAGCGCCCTCGCGCCGATCGAGAACAAGAACGCGAGCATGAACACGACCGTCGAGTGCCCGAGCGAGAAGAAGAAGCCGACGCTCATCGGCCGCTTGCCCTCGACCATCAGCTTTCGCGTGGTGTTATCGATCGCCGAGATGTGATCTGCGTCGAAGGCGTGGCGCAGCCCAAGCGTGTACGCAGTCACACCGGTACCCACCGCAAAGGCACCCGAAGCACCGAGGCGGTAATGATGCGGCGCGACGACGGCGATCAGTAGGAAGAAGCCCAGTGCGTGCAAGCCAAGCACGACGGTTGCCATCATCGCCATGGTCCGCCACTGCCCCGCCTCCAGCGAGCCGGTGAGCCGGCGCAAACGAGACCCGGATTGCTCAGCAACAGACATCAAATGCATCTCGCCCTCACAAACCCCGCTTCGGCCCCGAGTGGCACGGTTTCCCGAGCAACATACATCGAGAGGGTCGCTATTGCAACCTCGTCTCACTTAGACGTTGGCTCGGCCCGGTGGTGAAGCCGGGCGCCGCCCTCTAGGCCCTCAATGCGCGAGGACGCTACCGACTCGGCGCGCAGCAAAATCCGCGCGAGCGCCTCGGTGTCGGCCAGCACGGTCGCCTCGGCGTTCCCCGATATGAGCCACCTCGCATGCCCGGTCGACGAGCGCATCGGGGTAGGTCGGGCGATTGCGCTCGTACTCGACGGCAACCTCGTTGAAGACCTCGCCGTAGCTCCGTTCGAGCGTCGCGTCGCGCACGCCGGCAACGTACAGACTCGCAACGATATGGCGAGACCCGGACTCGAACCGGGGACACCACGATTTTCAGGCACGGGTAATCCGTGCCGGAAAAGTCAGAAAGGCCCTGCAAATCGGCGGGCCGCTGATCGCGCGTATTCCACGTCGATACCGGTAGCTTGCTTGAAGCAGCCAGCCTCACCGCACGCAGACGATGGTGTCGCCAGAGCGCAGGATCGGCTGTTGCGGGGACGGACGGGACTGAGGTCGGCCACAACCATCTCGACTGTCGTCGTCACGGCGGTCGTGACCGCGTGGATCGCGTGGTCCGTGCGTTTCGGTGGACAGCGGCGCCTGCTAATCGCTTTGGTAGAGGGTGCGGTGCCAGAGTTCGACGAGCGCGGGTTGGATTGTGTCGGACGGGTCTTGTCCTGCGAGGATCGCGCGGAGGTCTTGTTCCACGGTGAAGATGGATGCTCCGAGGAGTGCGGTCGCGAGCGCGTGGGGGTCCGCGGTTCCGCGCGCGAGGCCGGCGTTGCGGTCTTCGACGATTCGGTCGGCGACGCGTTGGATGAATCCTTGGTTCCAGGCGTCCCAGATCTCGCGTAGTTCGGGGTCCGTTCCGGTCGCGTCGAGCAGCGCGACGAGGATTCGGCCGTTGGAACGCCAGAGCTCGATCGTGGCGGTGAGCCCTGCTTGTGTGCGCTGCAGGGCCGTGCCTGGGCCCCCGTCATACCAGGCGACGGCCGCCTTCTGCATGTCCGCTTGGAAATCGGCGAGCAGGGCCGCGACGGCTGCGCCCTTGGTCGGGAAATAGAAGTAGAAGGAGGAGCGGCTCAGGCCGGCGTCGCGGGTGATGTCCCGGATCGCGATCTCGGCAAGTGGGCGGGTTGTGAGCAGGTGCTCGAGCGCGGCCAGTAGTGCAGCGCGGCGCTGGTCGCCGAGTCGGGGACCGGAGTTGTGGCGGGCGCGGCGTCGTGCCGAGTTCATTCCTGTCGATCATGCCATACCTAACATGTGCGCACTTTTCTCGACAGATGTCGAGAAAGGATGTATGTTCGTGCTCTACGCGGGCGTTCCGCGCTTAGACCAAAGGAGGGAGCGCAGATGGGCACGATCACTACGACCGAAGGCGTCTCGATTTTCTTCAAGGACTGGGGTTCGGGCCAACCGATCATCTTCAGCCACGGCTGGCCGTTGTCGGCTGACGATTGGGACACCCAGATGCTGTTCTTCTTGCAGCATGGCTTCAGAGTGATCGCTCACGATCGGCGTGGCCACGGACGCTCCACACAGACCAGCGTTGGTCACGACATGGACCACTACGCCGATGATCTGGCTTCGGTCGTTGCCCATCTCGATCTAGAGAACGCTGTTCACGTGGGACACTCCACGGGTGGTGGCGAGGTCGTTCGCTACATCGCAAGACACGGTGAGAGCCGCGTGGCAAAGGCGGTCCTGATCAGTTCGGTCCCGCCGCTGATGGTTCAGACCGACGCCAACCCCGGCGGGCTGCCCAAGAGCGTGTTCGACGGCTTTCAGGTCCAGGTCGCCAACCGCCGGTCGGAGTTCTACCGCGAGCTGGCCGCAGGTCCGTTCTACGGTTTCAACCGGCCGGGCGTGGAACCCTCTGAGGCGATCATCGAGAACTGGTGGCGTCAGGGGATGACCGGCGGCGCGAAGGCGCACTACGACGGAATCGTGGCCTTCTCGCAGACCGATTTCACCGAGGACCTCAAGAAGATCACGGTGCCGGTCCTGGTCATGCATGGTGATGACGACCAGATCGTTCCCTACGCCGACTCCGGACCACTGTCGGCGGAGCTCGTGCAGAACGGGACGCTGAAGACCTACAAAGGATTCCCGCACGGCATGCCGACCACGCAAGCCGAAACGATCAACCCGGACCTGCTGGCCTTCCTGCAGTCGTGAACGTCGGTAGCAGGCGTGAGCACAAGCAAGCCATTTCCGGCGATCAAGAAGGTCCCGACATTGCAGCCGACGCTCGTCAGTTCGCGCGGCAAACCGCGAAAAACGAGCGCGTTTAGGATGGGGCGGACCTACCAGGTCCAGAACTCCACCAGTCAGGCGACACAGCTCCGAGTCAGAACATGCCCCTGAGCAGGCAAAACGCGGATGGCGAGACCCGGACTCGAACCGGGGACACCACGATTTTCAGGGCCTAAGAGCGGTGGGGATTTGGCCACGAAATGCCTACAACTCATGATGTTTGTGCATCCTGCGGCTGACGCCGCAATCCCCGTAGTTTCGGCTGGTTCCCCGTGACTTTGGGACCTGAGATGCAGCTCAGGGCCCATCCGATCGCCGACAGACGTCGCCTCAGCGGATCCCACCCCACCCAGGGAGTTTGGGCTGTCCTCGCGACCGGCGGTCGACGACAGCGGGGCATGGAGGCGTGGCGACATGTAACCGTCCCGGGAGCACGGATTCTGTTGCGCGCACCCACTCCTTCGTGGCGGTGGGGCTGGCACGCGTGTCATCGCCGCATAGGTTCAATGGGGAGGCGACGCGGTGTTTTCGGTGGCTCGCTCACTCCAGCGGCCGGGTCTTGCTCCCCCGAGTCGTCCTCGTGTGTCATGCGCAGGTCGGGCGGTGATTGCGGGCGCAGACGCTGATGAGCGTACGCACCTGCCAGCAGCAGCAGTCCAAGCACGACGAACGAGACCACGCGGAAGATAGACGTGAGGGTCGACAGGTCGTACAGAAAGACCTTGGCAACCGCGACCATCAGCCACGCCAGGGCGAGCCTGCGAACCGTGTCATCGCGCCGGCGCAGCCCCATGACGAGCGCGCCCACGCCGACCACGCTCCACAGGGCGCTCAGCAGGACCTGTCCCTCTTGACGCACGGTGAGGTCGAGGACCGTTTCCGTGCTGGTTTCGGTCCCGGGCTGAAAAACGGTCACGATTGCGACGGAGACGAGGTACAGCAGGGTGGCGGCGGCGCTGCCGAGCAGACGATGTCTCCACGGCGCATCGGCTGTCTGCGTCCGCCCGGAGCGAGCGGCGGCCAGCGCGATCGCCCCGAGTGCAACCACGGCGGCGCCGAGGTCGTCCACGCCCGTCACGAGTGCGACCGGTGGCGCCTCGGCAAC
Source organism: Solirubrobacterales bacterium (assembly GCA_025964115.1). GTDB lineage: Bacteria > Actinomycetota > Thermoleophilia > Solirubrobacterales > Solirubrobacteraceae > Palsa-744. The sequence continues at coordinate 29,808 of JAOPZM010000163.1, read as the reverse complement.
GAGGGCGTGCAGCAGCGCGAGGCCGAGGAAGCCGAGCGCGCCGAACCGCGCGACCGCGTCTCCCGATGTTCGCCAGAGCTGCATGAGCGCCACCGCCTCGACACACCACGCGCAGACGAGCGCGGGGCCGCTGAACGCCGAAGCCGTCAGGTACGCGATCGAGACAAGGCCCACGGTGTTGATCGCCGCCTGCGGCCGCCGGCGTCCGCTACCGATGAGGAGGCCTGAGGCGACGCACGTGGAGGCCAGGGTGCAGACGGACAGCAGTGGGATCAGCTGCGGGTCGGTCGAGCCGAGCCCGCCCGGGGGTGCGTCGATGAGCGCCCGCATCAGTGTGAGCGCGATGTGAACGCCCAGCCCGAGGCTGAGCAGCATGCCGTCACGGGTGTGTGGCTGGCTGCGGCCGACCAGCCACGCGAACCCTACGGCGGTCGCGCCCCAGCCTACGACCAGCGCGATCCCGCTGCCGCCGAATGCGAAGGCGACATCGGCGAGGACCACTCCGATCGAGATCAACAGCTGACGCATCGGCGCTGCCAGCGCCACCCGGCGGAAGCGCCAGGCGCCGATGACGACGTGTGCGACGGCCAGCGCCCCGAGCCAGAGCTCGGCCAGCGCCTCCCCGGAGGAATTGTCGAGAGCGACGCGCCCCACTGCAGCGACGAGACACGCGCTGAGACTCGCCACCGCAGCGCTCGCGCGAAGCAGTCGCTCCTCGCCGGAGCGAGCCTGCGATGCGACCGCGCCGATCATCCCCAGGGCGGCGAAAGCGGCGAGTGCCCCCGCGGTGGCCAACGTGGACTGGCCGTCGAGCACCCACGTGGCCCATTGCGGAGCGCACACGACCACGCTCGCCAGCACGAGCCAGCTCCACCGCTGGCGCGCCACGACGCAGACGGCGCAGGCGTTCGCGAGCGCCAGCACCGCAACCGTCGCCGCGCTTGGAGAGGCGCCCACCAGCACCGGTGATAGCTGCGCCCCGACCAGTCCGATTGCGCCGATCGCGCGTCCGCCCCAGCGGATCGCGAGGGTCGTCGCGACGCCACCGACGAGCAGGGCGAGGGCGAGGGCGAGTCCGGCCGGGATCAGCTCGTAGACCTGGCTGGCGACGATCAAGGTCGCGAACAGCGCCGCCGTCGCTGCCCCGATCATCGCCTTCGCCGCCTCGGTTCTGCCGCGGCGGCTGTGAAGCCAGGCCCCGCCGAGCAGAAGCGCGCACGACGCGGCCGCGGCGAGACCGGTCCGCGCCTCCTCGCCTATCCAACCGCGTGATACGGCGAGGCCGAGGAAGAGGACGATGCCGACCAGCGTCGTGACTCCGCCGAGCCACGCGAGCACGCGACCGCCGAGCAGGTCGCTGAGCGAGCGGTCGGGGAGGTGCCAGAGCGAGGCTCTCGCTTCAGCCGAGCGCTCCGGTGACGGCGAGCGGGAGTCGAGGCGGATCTCGATGTGGGGCGTCGCACGCGGTGCGGGGCGGGGGGTCTGTCGGCCGACGTCTGGCTCGCGTCGCACCGCACCTGCAGCGCGCGTGTCAGCGGGCGACCGACCTCGACCCACGCTCGCATTGAGCTCCTCGACCTGGCTTTCGATCCGGCTGAGCCTCTCCTCAATGTCAAGTCCGTGGCTTGTCTCGAGCATCGGCTTCCTCCCACTGTTGACCGTCGGTTGATAAGCACCATAGAGCTCATGGCCCATCTTGTCAACCGTCGGTCAACAATCGGCTAGACTCGGAGCTGTGAGCCAGCCCGCCTACACGCGCATGCAAGTCGACGAGCGCCGCCGTCAGCTGCTGGACGCCGGCGCCGAACTGTTCGCGAAGCACTCCTTCGAGGAGATCTCGATGCGTGAGTTAGCCGAGGCGGCGGGAGTGTCGAAGCCGCTGCTGTACCACTACTTCCCTTCGAAGATCGACCTTTTCAAGGCCGCCGTGTCGGAGAAGGCCGAGGAGCTCCAGCGCCTTATCGAGCCCAGCAGTGATGGCCCGGCGATCGAGCAGCTCTCGCAAGTCCTCGACTCCTACCTCGCGTGGATCGAAGACAACGCCCAAACCTGGTCGAAGCTGCTGCAGAGCGCGGCCACGCTGCCGGAGGCCCGCGAGCTCGTCGAGGGCTTCCGCCAGCGGACCATGGACCTCATCCTGGCCCAGCTGACGGAGGGGCGTAAGCCGAGGCCCGCGCTGCGTATCGCGATCAAAGGTTGGCTCGGCTACATGGACGCGGCGATCCTCGATTGGACCGAAAGCAAAGATCTCCCGCGCGCGAAGCTACGCGAGCTGCTGCTCGCCGCGTTCGGCGCCGCGCTCATGGCAGCCAGGCAAGCCGATCCTCGCGTGCGGCTCCGGCTCGACTGACGCGGGGCTCCCGGGGCCGACGCACTCCTCGACGGGGACCGCCCCCGTACTCGTGGGTATCGGCATCGACAGGTCCCGCCCGATGGTCGACCGCGCCACCGAGCGCCTCACGCTCATTTGCAGGCAGAAAGGGAGAATGGCGAGACCCGGACTCGAACCGGGGAAACCACGATTTTCAGGGACGGGGGTACAAAGCGAGCGTGGGTGCGTGTCCGGCTCAGGCTGCTCCTCCTCGTCTGGTGGCCGGCTCTTAGCCGTGAGTGCTACGAAGCCCCTGGCAAGGTCGGGGTGGCGCTGCTCGCTTGCATCGTGCTGGTCGGCGATCCCGAGACGCTGAGCCAGCGGTCGAGTTCGTCGAGGATGTTTTCAACGATTGGGTACAGCTCGTCAGCGATCTTTGCCTGGCTCTGGCCCTCGAGGGTGCGCTGGCCGGCTTCGCTGATGATGATCTGGAACACGGCGGCGAGGGCGATCCCCTGCAGCTTGGCGACCTCCGGCGCGACGGCCGTGGTGTCGCTTATGGCGCTGGCGAGAGCGGCGGCTTGGCGGTCGGTCAACTCCAGCACCAGCCGGTGGACGGTGGGGCTGATGGCCGCCAGATAGCCGATCTCGCCACGCCAGATGTCCGCCGGGATACTGCGTATGCCGGCGACGGACTCTAGGACGGAGTCGCGAATGGCAGCTGCCGGAGTAACGGCGGGCGGTCGAGAGCGGATCAGGTCGCATAGCCGATCCCGAATCTCCTCGTCCTGATCGGTGACCAACTCGCCCTTGGTCCGAAAGTAGTTGTAGACCGTTTGCTCGGCGACCTCGGCCTCGCGTGCCACGTCACTGACGGAGACATGCTCATAGCCGCGCTCAGCGAACAGGCGGGCCGCGGTGCCGGCAATGAGTCGGCGGGTGCGCGCCTTCTTGCGCTCGCGCAGTCCGGAGCTAGGCATCTCACGCAGCTTAGCGGCTCCAAGGGACAATATAGACTGCATGCTAATATCATAGTTCACTCTAATATTTGATCCAAGTCGAACGTTCCACTCAGCAACCGGAGATCGGCCAAGGCGGCCGTGATCCAGGGCATCACCAACCAAGAAAGGGAGCCCTCATGGCTGCCACGACGGACGACACCAGCCGGACCCCACACCTCCTCGCGCTCATGAAGGAGGGCGATGACGCCTTCAACTCCCGCGACTTCGCAGCGATGGACGCGGTCCATCACCCGGACATGATCGCTTACATCACAGGGAACGCAGAGCCGCTCTACGGACGGGCAGCACACGCGGCAGCGATGAAGCAGATGTTCAGCATCTTCCCGGACGCCCACGTCGACAACGACCCATATCCAGTCCAGTTCGGAAGCGGCGACTGGATCACCGTTGTCACCCGCACCACAGGAACCTTCACCGGCGAGATGACCCTGCCCGACGGCAACGCGATCCCGCCGACAGGAAAGGCGTTCGACGTCGACTTCGTCCAAACCAGCCGGTGGGACGGCGACCGGCTCATCGAAATTGGCGCCTTCTGGAACTCCGCGCTGCAGGCCCAGCAGATCGGCCTCGCCTAGTCGCGAGGGATGTCGGCCGGCCGGGGAGTGGACGGCGGCTTCAGCTGACCGTAGGCTCCAGGTCATAAAAGGACGATTTCGACCGCTTAGCCCACGATAGAGGAGCGCCCGATGAACGACAGCTCACCCGCCGAGTCGAAGCCGCCAGGACCGGTCCCCGCCGATGACCCTGGGCGGGTCCTGACGCACGTGAGCCCCGACACCGATGACTCGTTGCCTCACCTCGGAGTGGTTGGCGACACCTACACCATCCTTGCGTCCGGAGCCGACACCGCTGGGCGCTACACGTTGATCGACATGCACGTCCCGCCGGGCGGCGGGCCGCCGCCCCACCGTCACGACTTCGAGGAGATGTTCACCATTCTTGACGGCGAGATCGAACTCACGTTCCGCGGCGTCAGCGCCGTTGCGACGACGGGCGACACGATCAATGTGCCCGCCAACGCGCCGCACGTTTTCCGGAACGTCTCCGAATGCCCTGCACGCCTGCTGTGCCTCTGCTCGCCCGCAGGCCAGGAGGAGTTCTTCAAGGAGGTCGGCGTGCCGGTCGGGCACCGAACCGAGGCTCCACCGGCGCTCGACGATGCTGCCACCGGCGCGTTCATCGCCAAGGCGACCGCACTGGCCCCGAAGTACCGGACCGAACTGCTGCTCGGCGAGCCGAAGCCCTGATCTGGGAAAACCGGTCGAGACAACGATGAGCCAGCAACAGCGCGACGCCACCGCTCGAATCATTCGTCTGTTCGCTAGAAAACCGGGGCACCTTTGGAAATGGCGAGACCCAGACTCGAACTGGGGACACCACGATTTTCAGCTGTCGGGCGAGGGTCGCGATTTGGCCGCAAATGGCCTGCAAATCGCGATGTTCGTGAATGCCGGGCTGGCGCGACAATCCCCGTAGTTTCCGTTACTTCCCCGTGGGTTTGGGACCTGAGACGTGGCGCAGGTCCCATTCGGTTCGCGGACGGCACTGCACGACCTTGAGTGAGCCCATTCGACGGCGGGCGGCAGCTCGCTCTACTCATCGAGCCAGTTGCGAGGTCGCTCGCTCGTCGGTCACACCGGGGCGACGATCATCGCGCCAAGAGCTCCACGTGGAGACGGGCGCGCCGTCTGGCATCCCTACTGTTGCGTGCGCCCGCTCGCGAGCATAATCTTCGTCCCGTCAACCCGGCCGGGGGTGCGTGCGAAGATGGTGTACCACGGCGCCGACGTACAGCGTCAAGGTGACGGCGAAGACCACGATCGCCGCCGCGACGGACCACCAGATTCTGGCGACGATCACTGGCAGCCCGACGAGCAGCCATGCCCCGAGCATCCGCGTGAGCATCCCTCTCGCGCTGCGTTCCGCGAACCAGTCTGCGAGCGCTCTCACGAGCACATCGTCCCACGCCGGCAGCGCACCTCTCGAGGTCACCGCCGCGTGGCCAAGGCAACCAAACGGAGACGAGTTTCGTCAGCGGCGTCGCCGCGTCCCATACCTAACACCATGATCGCCCAAAGGAGACGACCATGCCCGGATCGCTGAGCAACGCCCACACCGTCACAAAGCTCCCCGCTCAGGACCTGGAGCGAGCGCGCGCCTTCTACCGCGACAAGCTCGGGCTCGAGCCGGTCGAGCAGAGCACCGGCGGCCTGCGCTACGTGTGCGGGCCGAGCGAGTTCCATCTCTTCAGCTCGGCGGGAGCGCCGTCCGGAGCATCGACTCAGATGGCCTTTGAGGTCGAGGACCTCGAGGCCACCCTGGCCGATCTGCGAGCCCGCGGTGTGACGTTCGAGCGCTTCGAGATGGCTGGCTTCGAGGTTCGCGGCGACACGATCGCCGCTCCCGACAACTACTCGAGCAAGGGCACGGGCGAGCTCGGCACTTTCTTCTACGACAGCGAGGGTAACCTCATCGGGATCGCCCAGCCGGTCCGCGAGGGCGCGACGCGTGGGTAGGATGGCAACAGGAGCATGAGGTGAGCCTTCATCACGTCCGCTTCCCCGGAGAGTCCGACGAGTATCGCCGGGAGCGCGACCGTTTGCTCGAGGCTGAGATCGAGCTTCGCCGGATGATCGAGAGGATCGTAACCCAGCGGCGTGCTCTGCCGCTCGGAGGAAGCATTCCCGACGACTACCGCTTTGAGACCGTCGACGGCAAGGAGGTCCGGCTCTCCGAACTCTTCTCTCCTGAAACGACCACACTCGTGATCTATAGCTTCATGTTCCCGCGCTACTCCGGTGACCCGCGTCCGGGGGCTGTCAGCGGCGAAACCGCTTCGTGGCCACTCACCGAGACCCTATGCCCCTCATGCACGTCAATCCTCGACGGGCTCGACGGCGCGGCGCCTCACCTGGCACAACGCCTGAGCCTAGCGGTGGTCGCGAAGGCCGCTCGCGACCGGGTCCGAACGTTCGCCGAGGAGCGCGGCTGGCGCAACCTGCGGGTGCTGTCCTCGCGCAATAACGCCTACAACCGGAACTACCACGCCGAGACGGCAGAAGGCGAGCAGCTTCCGATCCTCAACGTGTTCGTCCGCGAAGGCGAGGAGATCCGACACTTCTGGGCCTCCGAGCTGCTTTTCGCCAAAGGTCCGCCGGGGGAGGAGACCCGGCATGTAGACCTGATCTGGCCGCTTTGGCATGTGCTCGACACGACGCCCGCCGGTCGCGGCGAGGAGCCGAACTTCCCGGGGCTGGACTACCTCTAACGGCCTCACGCCGCAGATCGGCGGAGCACGCGATCCCCTGTCGAGAAGGCACCCGGTCTCGACGAGCTCACTCCCCGCGACCTCGAGGTGTTCCGGCTGCTCGCGACCGGCGAGACAAACGCCGAGATCGCCACCGAATTGATCGTCGGTGAGACGACCGTCACGACCCGCGCCACCCGCATCCTGATCAAGCTTGGCGTCCGCGACCGCGTCCAAACAGTCGTCCTCGCGTACGAGACCCGCATCGTCAGTCCGGGCCTCCGGACAACCACCGGACCGTAGAGCCCACGCCAAGCAATGGCGAGACTCGGACTCGGCCCGGGGACACCACGATTTTCAGGGACGGGCAATTGGTGCCGGAAAAGACAGAAAGGGCCTGCAAATCGGCGGCTCGCTGATCGCGCGTGCTCTACGTCGATACCCGTAGATTGCCGTAGTTACCTGCGGCTTAAGGACGTGGCGAGACCGCCACGTCCATTTCGCTTGCTGCTTGCGACCTCTGCTTGGGCAGCAAAGCGAGTGCGACCCCAGCTCCGGCCCGGGCTGCTCCTCCTCGTCCGATCCCGGTCGTGAGCGCAGCCGCCGACCAGACGCCTGCTCTGTTCGTAAAGCACAACTTGGAGTGGCCTCTGCCCGCGGGCACGAACCACCACTGGGAATATCCGACACCCCGGCGGCCCGACCGCGAGGGCCGGGCCGCCGGATGCTGTTTAGAGGCGTGGACCTAGAACGATGTAAACAGTGCCGCTTTGGTTTTTATGGTCGTGAGGCCGTTGACCTTGACCTTGACTTCGAATTTCCCTTTCGGCAGTGCAGGCGAGTACGCAGCGCAGAAGGTAGGCGTGAAGCATTCGGCATTGCCGGCGAACGTCGCCCCGAAGAAGATTTCAGATCCTGCCGGCTTGAACCCAGCACCGAGGATTTCCACCTGCTGTTCGACACCCGCTGGACCGCTGTTGGGTTTAATGCTGGTGATCACCGGCAGGTACTTGTAGTGGTCTTTCGTCGTGGTTTTGCTCGTGCCGCCTGGGGTTCTCACGGTCACATCGACCGTGCCAGCTACTTCCCGCACGGGGGAGAGAGCAGCGATTTCGGTCGCGGCTTCGTTGATGAAATATGTGTTGGCGGGTACGCCGCCGAATTCCACGGCTGCGGCAGGGCTGAGATTCGTGCCGGTGATCGTCACGACTTTATCGCCGGTGACCGGGCCGGAAGTCGCCGAGACTTTCGTGACCGTCGGCGCCTGAAAAATCCGGGTGACCGCAATGCCTCCCGGCTCGCTGCCGACTGTGATTTCGCCGCCGGGTTTGTTGGTCGCCACTTCGATCGGCGTCACCGTGCCGCTTGCCGAGTTGGCGACGTAGGCCGTTTTACTGTCGGGGGTGACCGCAACCCCAAACGGACCGAAACCGACTTTGATTTCGGGGCCGGGTGTGTTGGTCGCCACTTCGATCGGCGTCACCGTGCCGCTTCCCAAGTTGGCGACGTAGGCCGTTTTGCCGTCGGGGGTGACCGCAACCCCAAACGGTTCGCCACCGACTTTGATTTCGGCGCCGGGTTTGTTGGTCGCCACTTCGATCGGCGTCACCGTGCCGCTTGCCGCGTTGGCGACGTAGGCCGTTTTACCGTCGGGAGTGACCGCAATCCCAATCGGTTCGCCACCGACTTTGATTGGGGGGCCGGGTTTGTTGGTCGCCACTTCGATCGGCGTCACCGTGCTGCTTTCCGTGCCGCTTTCGAAGTTGGCGACGTAGGCCGTTTTACCGTCGGGAGTGACCGCAATCCCAACCGGATTGGAACCGACTCCGATTTCGGGGCCGGGTTTGTTGGTCGCCACTTCGATCGGCGTCACCGTGCCGCTTCCTTGGTTGGCGACGTAGGCAGTCTTGCCGTCGGGAGTAACCGCAACCGCGCGCGGTTCGCCACCGACTTTGATTTCGGGGCCGGGTTTGTTGGTCGCCACTTCGATCGGCGTCACCGTGCCGCTTAAATCGTTGGCGACGTAGGCAGTCTTGCCGTCGGGGGTGACCGCAACGCCTGCCGGCAGGGTGCCGACTTTGATTTCGGCGCCGGGTTTGTTGGTCGCGGCTTCGATCGGCGTCACCGTGCCGCTTCCTTGGTTGGCGACGTAGACCCAGGCGGTCGCCGCCCACGCGCTGCCCGTGACGGAGAGCACAAACGTCACCGCTAGGACCGCTCCGAAACCACAACGCCAGGGACGCCCTGACCGTCTGCTGCCTTCGGGCGTGAACGTCTTAGTTCCTTCGGCCAGCGTGCTCTGCGTCCCCGGCTTGCAGCATTCGGCCAGCGGGACGCCCGCAAGCCGGTCATCGCGGGTCCGCGCACCCATTCGTCCAACAGACATGAGGAACCCCCCTCAGTCGCGTAATTCGCGACGCAACGTCTCCACGAACCCCTCCGCGTGGCGTCCCGCCACTTGTGAGCGATGGAGTATATGCCTTGAGCGCCGCCGCGCGGCCTCGGTTCTGCATCGGGACGATGGCCTCGCGCCTGCTCGCTCAGCCTTGCGAGCGTGCTCAGCACGTCGACAGTCGCTTGCGCAGCTTCTCATCGCGCTACACATAGGTCCATTGAGGGGCCCTGGAGGGACATCTTCCGAGCAAGATTTAGGAACCCGCATACGTCCCAGTGCTCGGCGGCCCTCAAGCGGAGCACACCAGGAATCCTGTCGTGGTGTGCTCCGTTCGAGTCCCCGCCGTCACCGCTCGAAGAACCGCACAAGCAAGCCGTTTCGTGGAGGCCGTCGACATAGCCATCACAGCCAAATGACCGCACCAGGCGTTAGAACCGCCGAAAGTAGGGCGTTTTCGGTCCGCGGCGAATCCTCACGGTCCCAATCACGCACGCAAGGCCGCCGATCCATGCCGGAGCGAAAGGCGCCTGTTTGCAGGCAGAACTGCGGAATGGCGAGACCCAGACTCGAACTGGGGACACCACGATTTTCAGTCGTGTGCTCTACCAACTGAGCTATCTCGCCGCGCGCCCTGCTCGCCAACGAGGCTGAGAGCAGTGACATTCGCCTCAAGATTACCCCCTCGCTACTGCCCATCGAGCCGCGCCTTGTCGGCTAGACGGGACGGCCCTGCTCCATCCAGCCTCGAAAGACCTCGACCCGATCTGCTGGCCACGCACCGTCGCAGGGCATCGATCCCCGCTCCAGCTGAGCGAGGATGGCGGTCGCGTGGTCGCTGACGTCGTCGTGGGACCAGAGATCGAAGTGCGACAGCATCGAGCTGCGGTCGCGTTCACGGAACAGCGGCTTGATGTCGGCCTCGTAGCTCACGGGCTCATTCGGGGCGGACGCAGACATGATGGCCTCCTATTCCAGGTACGCCGGTCCACCCGCTCATGCGGCAACGCCCGAGCGACCTCGTGGAACATCTCGGCGCACGTCTTGACGAAGGTTCGACAGCGCAGGGTAGCCGGCGCAGCTGGCCTCCTGTCGACCGCCGAGGACCTGCTCGCGTTCGCAGCGCATGTTCGAGTCCCCCGAGCCGCCGCAGGTTCACCGCGACATCCAGGCGGCGGCCTACGCGGCCCTCGCCTGAGCGCTCCTCGGTGTGTCAGCCGCCCGGGTGTTCCCAGGCTTCCAGATACGGCAGCGGATCGATCGGGTGAGAGGCCGCCGAGGCGTGCCAGCCGCCCACCCACATCTCGAAGTGCAGGTGCGGCGTGGTGGCATCGCCGGTCTGCCCTGCCCGGCAGAGCACCTGTCCCGCCGAGACGCTCTGCCCGGTGACCACGCTGAGCGATTCGGCCTGGCAATGGGCGAACATGAAGTCGAAGACGGCCGAGTGCTCCGCGACGTAATAGCCGGCCCCGCCGGCCTGGTAGCTCGCCGTGAGGATCGTGCCGGCCATCGGCGCGACGATCGGCGTGCCTTCGGCGGTCAGCACATCCTGGCCCTGATGGATGTGGTTGCCACGCGGGGCGCCGAAGCGGCCTTCCGGGCCGCCGAAGCTGTGTGGTCCGGCAACCGGGAAGACCGCGCCCGCCGCGACGGTCTGGGCCGGCGTCGGCACGCCTTCTTCGCTGACAGGGGGGCTCGGCGCCGGCGGCGGCGATGGCTGCGGCGGAGGCGCCACCGGGGCGAGGACGGTGAGAGTGGCCACACCCGAGGCGTGCGCCCTGCGCAGCAGCGTCCCCGAGCGGTGATCGTGGGCGTTGACGCTCACGTGGTAGCTGCCCGCCCTCAGCACCGCGCTGCGGGGCCATTGCACGGCGATGGTGCGTCCGGTACGCACCCAGCCGAGCGACACGAACAGCACCCTCGTGCGGGTAGTGAGGTCTGTAACCGTGACGAGCGCGGCGACGGAGCTCACGCCCTTCTCGTCGATCCGGAGGGACACCCGCGGCAGTCGGCCGGCGGGAGCCGTTCTGGGGACGACGAGTTCAGTCACGATCGGCCTGGGTGTTTCCCGCGGCCGCGCCGGAACCGCGAATTCGCTGCCGCCCGCCTGCGCTCCGGCGGGCGCGACCGCGCCGCCCGGTGGATTGGCCGCCTGGGCGCCGGGAGCGCTCACCAGCACCATCGTCGTCGTCAGGCCGCAGACGGCGACCTTGCGCACGAAGCTCATGGACCGGACTTCGGACCTTCACCGAGGCTGCTGAAGCCGAGCGCGCGGAAACAGACGACCGTCGCGGTCGAGCGGGCTATTCCTTCTTGAATTCCTCGACGAGCGCCCTGTAGGTTTTTCGAAGGCCCTCGGAGATCGGAACCTCGGGACGCCATCCCAGCTCCCGTGAGGCAAGGCTGATGTCCAGACGGCTGTGCTGGAGCTCGCCCGGGCGCAGCTCCGCGAGCTGCGGCTCGATGTCCGAGCCGGCCGCCTCGCGCAGCTCATCCCAGACAGCGAGCACGTCCGTCTCCACGCCAGTGGCGATGTTGTAGGTGCCGCGCTTCCCGGTGGCGGCCAGCAGCGCCCTGACAACGTCCTCGACATACACGTAGTCGCGAGTTGGCTTCCCGTACCCGAAGAGCTTGGGCGCCTGCCCGACGTGCAGGTGATGGCTGAAGATCGCGACAACCCCTGCCTCCCCGTGCGGGCTCTGACGCGGGCCGTAGACGTTGCCGAGCCGGCACACCGCGTGCGGGATGCCAGAGGACAGCGACCATGTCTTCACGTAGGCCTCGGCCGCCCACTTCGACGCTCCGTAGGGCGACAGGGGCGCCGGCGTCCACTCCTCGCTGGTGGGCATCGGCGCCTCATCGCCGTATAGCGCGCCGCCGGTCGAGGTGAAGACCACCGGCGCACCGCAGACGCGGGCGGCCTCGACCACGTTCAGCGTGCCTCGCACGTTGACCTCGCAGTCCCTGCCCGGGTCCTCGACCGAGGCCACGACGCTCGCCTGTGCGGCCAGGTGGTAGATCGCGTTCGGCTTGACCTCCTCTACGACCGCCCGGAGAGCTGGGAGATCCACGATGTCAAGCTCGCGCAGCTCCGCGCCTGCGGCGACCCGCTCGCGATCGCCCGTGGACAGGTCGTCGATCACCGTCACCGAGTTCCCCGCGGCGAGCAGCGCATCGACGACGTGCGAGCCGATGAAGCCGGCACCGCCGGTGACGATCGTGCTCTGGCTCATCCGCGGCAATCTATCTCGCCGTGCGGAGACATGGGCCGCCGCAAGGGCGGCCTATACGGCTGCGGGTGATTGCGCGAGCAGAGCTTCGACGGCTTCGACCGACTCGTCGATCCGTTCGAGGACCTTCATGCCGTCGTGATCGCGAGGAACGTCGCCGCCCACGGCCGCCCCGCCCAGCACGATCGGGATGTCCGGGTGGCTCATGCGCAGATCCCGAAGCGCGACCTCGACGTCCTTCGCCGTCGTGGCAGCCGTGGCCCCTACGACGAGCAGGTCGGGGGAGCGGCTCTCGACCATGCTCCGAAGCCGCTCAGCCGAGAGGTCGGTGTCGAAGATCGTCTGATAGCCCGCCGCCGCCAGTTGGTCGTGGACCATCTGCAGACCCAGCGTGTGCTCGTCGCCCTCGACCCCTGCAAGCAGGACCCGCTCGCGGGTGGGCTCGGTGCCGCCGATCATGTAGCGGTAGAGGGTGGCCAGGACGCGCCGCGTGATGCCGGTGGCGCGGTGCTCCCGCTCGATGTCGATCTCTCCGTTCTCGCACAGCAGGGCGATCCGGCGGAGGGCGGGAGCGATGACCTCGGCGTGGAGCTTGGTGGGCGCGATGCCGTCTTCGATAGCGGTCGCGATCGCGCCCTCCGCCATCTCGGCGTCGCCACGCTGCAGAGCGGTCACGTACGTCTCCAGCGTGCTCTCTACCAGAGCCGTCGGGTCGGCGCGCATCTGCTCGCGCGCGTCGGGGCCCGACTCGCCGAGGACTTCGAGGAAGGCATCCAACAGCACCGGGTCGAAGTGGCGGCCGCGCTGTTCGCGCATCATCTGGATCGCGTCCTCCACGGAGAAGGCCTTGCGGTAGACGCGGTCGCTCGTGAGCGCGTCGAAGACGTCCGCGACCGCCACGATTCTGCCCTCGATCGGGATTTCCTCGCCTTTCAGGCCACGGGGGTATCCAGTGCCGTCCCACTTCTCCTGGTGGCTGAGGGCAATCGTTGCCGCGAGGTCGAGGATCGACGAGGAGGACCCGCGCACCAGCCTGTGACCCTCCTCGGCGTGCGTCTCGACGATCGCCCGCTCCTGGGGCGTCAGCGGCCCGGGCTTGAGCAGGATCGCGTCCGGAATCGCCACCTTGCCCACGTCATGCAGCGGAGCCGCGTGCTTGAGCCTCTCGCAGAACTCCGGATCCATGCCGATGTGTTCGGCCAATAGTGTCGAAAAGCGGCCGATCCGCTCGATGTGCGCCCCTGTGTCCTCGTCTCGGAACTCGACCGCCATCGACAGCCGGCGTACCGTCTCGGCCTGCGCGATCTCCAGCTCCGAAAGCGCGCGTTTGAGCTCGCTCGAGCGACCGTCTATCTCCTGCTCAAGCGCGATCCGCTTGCTTTCGCCGAAGTGCCAGCCAAACGTGGCGGCCGCCCCGGCGAGCACAACCACACATCCTGCGACGATCGCCGACGCTCCGGCCACGACAGCCCCGCTGGCGGCAGCAATGGCGAGGGTGGCCCAGGGCAGCATTCTCCACACCGGGCGCCGATGCGGAGGCGAATCCGCATCCGTCCGCCCGCGATGCGGCGGGCCGTTGTTGGACATCGCGCTCAGTCGATCGATCTTATTCACGCGAACGACGCCCGAGTCGGCTCTCGTACGTTTGTCCAGTCCGGATCGTGACGGGGCCACCCCACGTTTTGCGGGCCTCCGGAGGCTGACTGGGGTTGCACCGTGCACTGAGAGCTCTCGCGTCCTGGTCCTGTCCCCCGGTTCGACCCGCGCTGTGACGGTCTTGACGACGCAGGCGGGCCGGTAGACATATGGCCGAGCGCCGCCTCAGTGTCCAGCCTGAAGCTGGGTCAGGTTGATCGCGTTCAGCGGAGGTGAGATCGTCACCGCCTGGTTCCATCGGTCGAACACGATATGACCGCCGTTCGCCCCGCCCCGGGCGATCTCAGCCGGGAACGGCTTGCCGGTCGCAGCGACGTAGAGAACTCCGCCCTTTGCGAGGTCGTTGACGGCGAGGACCTTGCGGCCGCCGACGGTCGTGGCGGCACCCTTCGCAAGGGTGCCATGGCTCGCCAGCGTCGTGTCGATGACCTTGCGGAGGTCCGTCAGTGCGGAGATCGGGGCGAATTGGCCAGCTGTCGCAGGAGCCTTCAGCCACTTGCCCTTGAACAGCTGCGCGGCAGCCTGGCCGCCGATGCGGCGATAGAAGGCGGGGCTGCCTTTGATGTAGACCGTGCGACCCAGGGTGATCAGCTCGAAGCTGATCCCGTTCTGCGTTATGCGCCCCCGGCCGCCCTTGCCTGCGAGCAGCTGCATGTCCAGCGAGAGCGGCGCTCCTTCGACGATCGCTCCAGAGATGTGAACGGAGGCCGCTTCGTCGGCCGCAGCCTTGGCGGCGGCCACGATCTCGGTCGGCGATTTGGACGCGATGCCGTTGCCCGTGGAGGAGGAGCTGCCGCAGCCGACGAGCAGCCAGCCGACAACGGCCAGCCCCAGCGCCGAACCTGCGAAGGGCGGAAGGCGGGGACGCATGGGCAGCAGACAGTAGCTGGCGTTCCGGTCGTCTTCGGCAGTTGCGGACCGGCACCAAGGTGCCCATCTACTCAACGGCAACGTGGCTAATCCTTGGATTCTCCGGCAGGGCCGTCGTGGCGATGTCCCCGCTTCTTGCCGGCCTCGGCCGGGGGCGGTGCTTCGCCGCCGGCATCGAGCTGGCTGCTCGTCGGCGAAGCCGGTGCGCTCAGCGCGCCTGCCGCGGCGGCGGCGGCGGCCTTCAACGCGCCGGCCGTTGCCGGCGTCGCGATGTCGCCCGTCGCGGCGAGCGCGTCGACTCTCCTGCCGAACTGAGAGAGCTGCCGCGCCGCCTGGTTAGGGTCGCGGGACGCGAGCGCGTCCAGGAGCGCCGCAGTGCGGCGGGAGATCACATCCGCCGCTCTGGAATCGATCAGCCCCTGCCGCTGATCGGCGAGGGTCAAGGCGCTCAACGCCGCGGCCGCCGCCGCCGGGTCCGCTGTCGTGCTGGCCTGCTGAGCGGCCTGGCCGGGGCTCGCACCGCTCGTGCTCGTCGCCGCTGAAGGCCGCGAAGCTGTCGTAGCGGAGCGCTTGGGGGCGCTCCCCGCGGCGCGCGGCGGGACCGCTGCGGACGCCCGTGCAGGCGCTCCACCGGGGCGGCCGGCCGTGCCGTGGTAGAGCGCGAAGAGAATCAGGAGCGCCCCCACCAACGCCCCGGCGGCCAGCGCCGCGATCCAGCGACGCTCTCGCAGGGGCGCAGTCAAGACGGTCGTGGCCGGGCCTGTACGCGTGCCCACGGTCCTGGCCGGCGCCTTGGCCAGGGCGGCAGCGAGCGCGCCCGCGCCCGCGTAGCGTGCTCCTGGGTCCTTGGCGAGGCATCTCAGCACGATCTCATCGAGTGCCGGAGACACCCCGGGGCGCCGCCGCGAGGGAGGCTCCGGCGGACGTGTGAGGTGCTGATGGACGAGGGCTGCGGCCGAATCCGCGACGAAGGGCGGCCGGCCGGTGAGCATCTCGTAGAGCAGGCAGCCCAGGCCGTAGAGGTCCGACCGCGCGTCGACCGGCCCGCCCTCCGCCTGCTCGGGCGACAGGTAGCCGGCCGTCCCGATGACCGTGGACGCCCGCGTCAGCGATGTTGCGGCGAGGGCGCGCGCAATCCCGAAGTCCAGCACCTTGACCTGTCCGTTCTCGCCCAGCATGACGTTGCCGGGCTTGACGTCGCGGTGCACGATCCCGCCGGCGTGGGCCGCGCCCAGCGCCTGCGACACGCTCACGGCGATCTCCACGGACTGCTCGATGGACAGGGGACCGTCGCGCAGGCGCGATGCGAGCGTCCTGCCCGACACGCGCTCCATGACGATGAAGCGTGCGCCTGCGTCGACGCCGCTGTCGAAGACGGCGACGACATTGCGGTGGCTCAGCGAGGCCGCCGCACGGGCCTCTCGCTCGAACCGCTCCACGAACACCCGATCCTCGACCAGGTCCGAGGCCAGGACCTTGATCGCGACCTCCCGGCCGAGGGTGCGATCCCACCCCGAGAACACGCTGCTCATCCCTCCCCTTCCGAGCAGCGAATCGACCTCATAGCGCCCGACCAGGATGTCGCCAGTTTCCAGCACTCGCAGATTTGCCCTTTGCCCAGACGGGGCTCCCACTAACCGTAGGACGCTCGAACCGGCTTGCGGTCACGGCCGCCAGGGCTCATGCACTACCGGGGTAGCCGCGTGACCTGCAGCGATGTCCACACCGGCCGAAAGCCCAGCCGTGCGTAGAGGTGCTTGGGCCGGTCCTCGTCGTCCGCACAGATCCAGAGCTCCTGAGCGTCGCCTGTCGCAGCGATCGCGGCGCGTGTGATGGCGGTCCCCCGTCCGGCGCCACGACGCTCCGGATGCACGTATACGTGAGTTATCTCAGACGATGCGCCCTCACGTACGAGCTGGGTGAAGGCGACGGGCACGCCGCCCTCGTACATCGCGAGGACCCTGGCGTGCCGGATCTCGGCGACCTCGCGCGCCTGGGAGAAGTAGCCGGTCGCATCCTGATCGGGGAAGTCCTCGCGGTGCCAGGCGACGCGCAGGTCGTTCACCGCGCCGTAGGGGACCTCCCGCACCAGAGCGTCCGCGATGGTCGGCCTCGTTGCCTGGTGGCGCATCCATAGCAGGCGCATCGCGAGCCAGCCCCTGTCCTCGAAGCCAGCTCGCAGCGGCTCGGCGGCCGCGGCGAGCTCGAAGTCCACGCGTCGGTGCGCAAGCTCGGCGAGGGCCTCGTCGGCAAACGACTCGAGCTCGTCGACTCCCCATCCGGGGTCGTCCTCGACGCGGACCACGTTGTAGTCCCAGTAGCTCGGGTATCGCGTTGCTCGCGCCACGGTGCCGTGGGCCCATGGCTCGATCACGTCGCAGACGGCGGCATGCGCGGCGTGGTGCCACGCCCGCGCGCGGGCGGCAGCCTCGAGGTCGGCTGGATCGGCGATCGTCACATCCCGCAGGGTAGGCCAGACCACGTTGGATGCTGCCCGATCCGGCCCGAGGTTGTCGTCCTTTTGGGACGCCCGAAGCGTCTCCTCGGCGTCGGAAAAGTGCACCTTTGAGGCAAGAAAACAACGGCAGTCCACTCGCGACGGTCCGCGCTTGGGCTGCCGTAGGGGACCGTCGAAATTCGGGCCGTGATCACTCGCTTCGGCACCAGGATCGCCGCGCTTGAGTCCTGCTTCTCAACTTGCGCGCAGGACCGCGCACCGATCACGGCTCGCATCACGAAGACCGGACTCGCAGGCATCGCAGCGATGCTGGCGTGCGCGCTCGGCGCGGCGCCCGCCGCCGCCAGACCGCAGGGGACCGCTCGTAGCGTACAGGCGGGCGCCCAGCATGCGCCCCCGCGTTCCAACCACCGCACGCGAGTCACCGGGGCCGCGAGACTGACGGCCGTCGGTGAACTCCTGTCGTGGACGGCGACCGCACGACACAACCACTACGTGCTCAGGGTCAAGGTCCCGGGAGCCGGCCCGAGCTACTCGATGCTCGTCGGCACCACGGACACGCCCGCGGCGCACCCCGGGCTGACGGTCGGGTATCAGGTACGAGCCCGCGCGCGCCGGAGCTGGTCGAACGAGGTGTGGATCACCTACCCCCCGCGGGCCGCGGAAGCCGGCCGTCAGGCGAGCGAAGATGCGCGTCGGGAGACGAAGGAAGCCGTCGAACGTGAGGCGAGGGAAGTGACCGAACGGGAAGCGAGAGCCAGGACCCGGGAAAAGACCGAACACGAAGGAACCGGAAAGGCTGAACGTGAAGCCAAAGAAAAAGCCGAACGCGAAGCCAAAGAAAGAGC
This sequence comes from Solirubrobacterales bacterium, assembly GCA_025964115.1. Classification (GTDB taxonomy): domain Bacteria; phylum Actinomycetota; class Thermoleophilia; order Solirubrobacterales; family Solirubrobacteraceae; genus Palsa-744. The sequence continues at coordinate 11,774 of JAOPZM010000163.1, read as the reverse complement.
TGAACGGGAAGCCCGGGAAAAGGCCGAACGCGAAGCCAAAGAAAAGGCCGAACGGGAAGCCAAAGAAAGAGCCGAACGCGAAGCGCGGGAAAAAGCGGAACGCGAAGCGCGGGAACGAGCCGAACGGGAAGCCAGGGAAAAAGCGGAACGCGAAGCCAAAGAAAGAGCTGAACGGGAAGCCAGGGAAAAAGCCGAACGCGAAGCGCGGGAACGTGAAGAAGCCGAACATGGCAAAGGGATCCTGACGTTCACGCCATCGGTGATTCCTCTGTCGGCACCGGAGATACCGAACAGCGGCCGCGGGCTGTACGACTGGATGGGCGAACACTCGATGACGCCCGCCGGCTGGCCGCTCGTGGACTACTACCTCCGCGACGAACTGAGCTGGCCGCGGGACCTCGAAACGAGCAAAGGGGTCTATCCGTTCCTGACGACACCGGGCGTGATCGACTCGGCCCTCGCCAAGGCGCAGGCCAAAGGCGGCAAGCTCCGATTCCGGGTGATGGCATGGATGGGCAGCGGCTCGCCGCGTTATCCGTCCTATATCCCGACCATGACGAGCAGCGGGTACACGTTCCCCGACTGGAACAGCGAAGGCTGGCTGACCGCATGGGAAAACCTCTGGAAAGCCCTCGGGCAGAAGTACGGATCGGACCCCCGCGTGGGCGAGGTCGACACCTCGGGATATGGCGCGTGGGGCGAGTGGCACATGTGCCCGTCGAGCTGCACGATGACGGTCGGCAGCCACATCACGACGGCGAACGGCGTCCGCATGGTGGCGGCGGTGGTGAACGCGTTCCCCAAAGCGCATGTCGTGCTGGGCACGAGCGCTGCGATTAAAAATGAAGCCCCGCTGCAGCCGCCGCTCATGCCGGCGATCATCAAAGCCTTCCCGACCGTCGGCTTCCACATGGACAACTTCGGGGCGGTGGCACCGGCGGACGGCAACAACCTGCCCTACGCCAAGCCTGGCGCTGCGGTGCCCGACGCCGAAATCTGGGAACGGTGGAAGACCGCACCGGTGATCGGGGAGTGGTGGAACCAGTCGAACGCGACGCTCGCCAACGCGAAACAGACCGAGGAAGAACAGCACGTGGCGCTGATCGGCTCGGGCAACAACCCGTCGCAGATCTGGAAAGCCAACCCCGCGCAGTACGAAGAAATCCTGAAGCGGGCCGGTTTCCGCGATCAGCTCGACCGCGTCGAAGTCACTCCCCTCCTCGCCGGCCACGCGGCGATCGTCACCTCGACGTGGGAGAACGTGAACGTAGCGCCCACCTATGACCCCTGGGAAGTGAAGTACGAGCTGCGCAGCGGCGAAAGCGTCGCCTGGAGCGCAACCTCCGCCTTGGACCTACGCAAGCTCCTACCCACCGAAGGCAAACCCCTCAAATCGACGGATACCTTCACGCTGCCGATCGGCCTGCCCAAAGGCAACTACATCCTCGCCGTGAAGGTGGTCGACCCCACTGGCGCGCTCGCACCGATGCGGCTCGCCGATACCGGGCGCACGAGCGATGGCGCCTACCCGCTCGGCACGCTGACCGTCGGCTGAGGCCGACAGCAGCCGCTCCTCCGGCTCAGGGGCACGCCTTACTCCCGCTCAGACTGCGAGCGCGACGTACTTGACCTCGAGGTACTCGTCGATGCCCTCGAAGCCGCCCTCGCGGCCGAAGCCCGAGTGCTTGACGCCCCCGAAGGGGGCCGCCGGGTTGGAGACGACGCCCTGGTTGAGCCCGACCATCCCGGACTCGAGTCCCTCGCTGACGCGAATGGCGCGCTCGAGATCGCGCGTATAGAGGAAGGCCACGAGCCCGTACTCGGTGCTGTTGGCCGCCTGCAGTGCCTCCTGCTCGGATGAGAAGGTCGCGATCGGGGCGACTGGGCCGAAGATCTCCTCGCGGAGCAGCCGGGCGTCGTCGGGCACGTCGACGATCACCGTCGGCTCGAAGAAGTAGCCGGGCCCGTCGATCGCGTGTCCTCCCAGCAGCAGGCGAGCGCCGCGGCGCACCGCGTCGTCCACGAGCTCGGCGACCTTGGCTCGCTGCTTGTCGTCGATCAGCGGGCCAACGTCGACGTCCGGCTCGGTCCCCCGGCCGACCTTCATCTTGCTCATCCGCTCGGCCAGTCGTCGTGCAAACTCCTCGGCCACCGACTGGTGCACATGGAAGCGGTTGGCTGCCGTGCACGCCTCGCCGATGTTGCGCATCTTTGCGAGCAGCGCTCCCTCGACGGCCGCGTCCAGATCGGCGTCGTCGAAGAGCAGGAACGGCGCATTGCCTCCGAGCTCCATCGAGACGCGCAGGATCTGCGCTGCGGACTGTTCGATGAGGGTGCGCCCGACCTCGGTGGAGCCGGTGAACGAGAGCTTGCGTGTGCGGGGGTCCTTCAGCAGCGGTTCGATCACGGCGCCGGACCGCTTCGCCGTGATCACGTTCAGCACGCCCTTCGGCAGTCCGGCCTCCTCCAGGACCTGTGCCAGCGCGAGCATCGACAGCGGCGTCTGCTGGGCCGGCTTGACGACCATCGTGCAGCCCGCGGCGATCGCCGGTGCGATCTTGCGCGTGCCCATCGCCGTGGGGAAGTTCCACGGCGTGACGAACACGCATGGCCCGACGGGCTGGCGCATCGTGAGGATGCGCCCCTTGCCGGTCGTGTTGACCATGTAGCGGCCGTGTATGCGAACCGCCTCCTCGGAGAACCAGCGAAGGAACTCCGCCGCATAGGTGATCTCCGCCCGCGATTCAGCGACCGACTTGCCCATCTCGAGCGTCATCAGCAGCGCCAGATCGTCCGCCTGCGCCGTGACCGCCTCATACGCGCGGCGCAGGATCTCGCCCCGCTCGCGAGGGGCATGGGCCGCCCAGTCGGCCTGGGTCTCGGCCGCCGCGGCGAGCGCCGCGAGCGCGTCCTCGACCTGGGCGTCGGCCACCTCGACGAGCGGCTGGCCGGTGGCCGGATCCTCCACGGCGAGCTTGCCGCCGCCGGTGGCCGCGCGCCACTCGCCACCGATGTAAAGATCCTTGGGGACCCGCTCCAGAACCGCTTTTTCGCGCCCGGTGCCAGTCATCGTGCACCGCTCACGGTAAATCCGTCCACGCCCGACCGGAGAAGCATGGGCCGTTCCCCGCTCGTGCGAGACGATCGCCGAATGTCCGTGTTCGCGTGGGCACAGATGCTCGACATGCGCTCAACCTATCATCGCCCCTGCGGCGCCCGGCGCCTTTGCCGCCGCACCCAGACGCTCGTCGCGACGGTCGCCGGCCTGCTCGTCCTGCTGACCGCCGGTGCCCGTGCCTCGACCCTCGTGATCGCGGGATCGGGTGAAGGCCATGGCGTGGGCATGAGTCAATACGGGGCACTCGGGTTCGCCGAGCACGGTTGGAGCTACCAGCAGATACTTGCCCACTACTACACCGGCACGACCCTGGGTCAGGCGCCTGCCAACGCGAGCGTGCGGGTGCTTGTGGGCGCCAAGGTGCGCAAGCTCCCCCTCGAGCGCTACGTACGCGGCGTGGTCGCCGCCGAGATGCCATCGGGCTGGCCGCTCCAGGCGCTGGAGGCGCAGGCCGTCGCCAGTCGTACCTATGCGCTCACCGCCCACGCCGGCGGCTCGCGCTTCGACGTGTACTCCGACACGCGCTCGCAGGTCTACCTGGGCGTGGCGGCTGAAACCGCCGCCACCAACGCGGCCGTCGCGGCCACGGCCGGCCGCATCGTCCTCTATAACGGCAGGCCTTCGACCACCTATTTCTTCGCGAGCTCGGGTGGGATGACGGAGAGCATCGAGAACGCGTTCCTCGGCTCCCCGGCGGAGCCGTGGCTGCGCGGGGTCGCAGACCCGTACAACAGGGGCGCAGCCTTCAACTGGAGGATCGCGATGAGCTTCAAGACGGCGGCAGCCCGGCTGCGAGGAGCGGTGAAGGGCACCTTCCGCGGCATCGCCGTCCTCACGCGCGGCGCATCGCCGAGGATCGTCTCCGCCGAGACGCTCGGAACGGGCGGCGCAACCGCGCTGAGCGGGCCCGAACTTGCCGCACGGCTCGGCCTCGGCTCCACCTGGCTGTACTTCAGCGTGCAGAACGGGCGCAGCGTCCGCCCCGAGCCCGACCGCAGCGGCCATCAGCCCGCAAGCGAAGCCCCCCCGGCCGTGCCTGCCCCGGCACCGACGCCGCAGGGAGGGTCTCCCGCGCCGGGCGCGCCCGCGTCGGCGCAGACCGCCACGACCGGTGGGGTCGCCGCCGGATAGCACCAGCGGGGCGCCTACGGCTGCTGTCTAGCTCTCGACTCCTATGGCCGCGCCTCGAGGATCAGGTTGAACGGAGTTTCGGTCGCTCGCCGCACGCGCGTGAATCCTCCCTGCTTGAGCACGTCAGTCAGCCGCGCCTCGCCCGCCTGCGCCCCGAGCGCGAGGCCGACCTCCTGGTCCAGTGAGGCGGGTGTGCAGATCACTGTCGACGCACCGTAGAAGACACGACCCACAGGGTTGAGGTTTTCCTCGATCCGGTCGTTTGCGAAAGGCTCGACGATCATCCACGTGCCGTCCGCGTCGAGCGTGCTGAGGATGTGCTCGGACGCGCCGACGGGGTCGCCCATGTCGTGCAGGCAGTCGAACACGCACACGAGGTCATAGTCGGTGCCCGGGTAGTCCTTGGCAGTCGCGACCGCGAACGTGATGCGGTCCTCGACGCGGGCCTCGCGGGCTGCTTCGCGGGCCCGGTCGATCGAGGCCTGGTGGTAGTCGAAGCCGAAGAACTCCGAGTTGGGGAACGCTTCGGCCATGATGATCGTCGACGCGCCATGCCCGCAGCCGACGTCGGCGACCTTGGCGCCCGCTTCGAGCTTCTCCTGGACGCCCTCCAGCGCCGGGATCCACTCGGGCACCAGGTTGCCGCGGTAGCCGGGCCGGAAGAAACGCTCGGTCCCGCGGAACAGGCGGTGGTCGTGCTCGTGCCAGCCCATGCCCTCGCCACTGCGGAACGCCTCCAGGATCTGTTGCTCGTCCGCGAACAACGACGCGATCAGCTCATAGGCGCCGAGGATGTAGAACGGGCTCTCCTCGTCGGCAAGCGCGAGCGCATGCTCGTCCGGGAGCGTGTAGCGGTCGGTCTCGGGGTCATAGCTCACGTAGCCGCCTGCCGCCTGGTTTGCGAGCCACTCGCGGACTGAACGCTCGGCGGCCCCTGACCGTTCTGCCACCTCCTGCGAGCTGAGCGGTCCCGCACCAGCCATAGCCTTGTAGAGCCCGAGCTTCTCTCCGATCAGCATCAGCGGCGCGCTGACGACGGCGCCCATGTCGGTCACGGCCTGGCCCATGAAAGCTTCGAGCTTGGCCTCGTCAATCTCTGTCGCACTCATAAGTGCCTCCTCTCTCCGCATCCAGACGGCCGCTGGAATCAGGCCGCCGTTGGGCAAGCAAACCACCCTGGCATTGCGGTGTCAACGTGAATCGGTCACACAGCGTCGGACATGCGTAGGCTGCGGCGGATGACAGCCCCGCTGCTGCTCGCCGACGTTCCATGGCTGCTGTACCGCTCGTTCTTCGCACTGCCGAAATCGATCGTCGATGCAGAGGGCGTTCCGGTCAACGCCCTGCTGGGCACGGTCAACGCGCTGCTGGCGCTGGTCGACGTGCGGGCGCCCACGCAGCCGCCGCGTGGCGTCGTCGCCTGCCTCGGCGCCGAGGAGGCTGAGTATCGCGTTGCCCTCTATCCGCCGTATCACGCACACCGTGAGCCGATGCCGGCTGAGCTGGCGGCGCAGTGGCAGAAGGCGCCCACCCTGCTGGCAGGGCTCGGATGGACGGTGACCGGCAGCGAGAACCTGGAGGCCGACGACGTGATGTTCTCCCATGCGCGCACCGAGGAGGAGCGCGGCGGTCGCGCGCTGCTGCTCACCGGCGACCGCGATCTCTTCGGCGCCGTCACCGACCGTGTGGCTGTCGTCGAGTTGCGCAAAGGCAGCGAGCAGACTGAGATCGGCCCCGAGCAGGTGCGCGAGCGCTACGGCGTGGAGCCCTCGCAGGTACCCGACTTCATCGCCTTGCGCGGCGACCCCTCCGACGGCCTGCCGGGAGCGCCGGGCATCGGTGCGAAGACGGCCGCGGAGCTGCTGCGAGCCCACGGGTCCCTGGGGGACCTGCTGCTTGCCGCGGGAGCCTCGGCGGGCGGCGGAGGCGCGGGTGCCGCGGTGCGGGCCACCACCGTCATGCGTCCGCGCGTGGCGGCGACCCTTCGCGAGCATGCGGGCCTGCTGCTGGCCTTCAAGGAGATAGCGACGCTGCAGCGCATCGAGGTCGACTCGCCGCCGGACCGGACGACGGACTTCGCGGGCGGAGCGCTGCTGGCTCGCGAGCTTGGGATGAGACGGCTGTCGGAGCGGCTGGAGAAGCTGGCTACGGCGTGAACTTGACGTTGATCACGTCGCCGTCGGCCATCACGTAATCGCGCCCCTCCAGGCGCAGTGTGCCCTTCTCCCGAGCGCCCGCGTAGCCGCCCGCCTCGACCAGCGAGCTCCAGCCGATCACCTCCGCGCGCACGAAGCCCTTCTGGATGTCCGAGTGGATCTCCCCGGCGGCATGCCAGGCGGTGAGACCCTGGCGCAGGTGCCAGGACTGGGCGGGCTTGGCCTCGCCGGCGGTGAAGAACGCGATCAGCTGAAGCAGGGTGAAGGCCTCACGCACGACTCGCTCGAGGCCGGACTCGCTGACGCCGAGCTCGGCTCGCATGGCGGCGGCGTCCGCATCCTCGAGCTCGGCGAGCTCGGACTCGATTCTCGATGAGACCGCCACCGCCCGAGCTCCCTGCTCGGCGGCATGTGCCGCGATCTCAGCCGGAAGCTCCTCGGAGCCCTCGTCGACGTTCGCCACGAACAACACCGGCTTGACCGTCAGCGAGCCCAGGTCGCGGGCCGCATTCGGCGCGTCCTCCGGCACCGCGACGGTGCGAGCCGGGCGTCCCGCCTGGAGCGCGTCGATCACCTGCGTGAGCCACGCCTCCTCGGCGACCGCCGCTCGGTCGCCGCTGCGGGCCTGCCTGGCGACGCGCTCGATGCGCCGTTCGGCCTGCTCGAGATCGGCGAGCACCAGCTCGGTCTCGATCGTCTCGATGTCTCTCAGCGGGTCGACCCTGCCCTCGGGGTGGATGACGTTCTCGTCGCCGTGCGCTCGCACGACGTGCACGATCGCGTCGGTCTCGCGGATGTTCGCGAGGAAGCGGTTCCCGAGGCCCTCGCCCTGGTGAGCTCCGGCGACGAGGCCGGCGATGTCATGGAAGTCGATCGTGTCCCACACGATCTCCGAGGCGCCGACCGTCTGGGCGACCTGCTCGAGGCGCTCGTCGCGCACGGGCACCACCGCCACGTTCGGCTCGATCGTCGTGAACGGGTAGTTGGCCGCCTCGGCGCCGGCTTTCGTGAGAGCGTTGAACAGCGAGGACTTACCGGCGTTGGGCATCCCGACGATGCCGATCCGCGTGCTCACGGCGAGCCGCTCCCGGCGACCGGGTCCCGAGATGGGTGGGCGGGCCGACGCGCGTCACGGGTGGCGCATCCTGCGACCGCGCTCCCGAGCAGCGCTCCGGCGAGCACGTCGGAGGGGTGGTGGACGCCGAGGTACACCCTCGAGAACGAGAGGAGCGCCGCCAGCCCGTAGAGCGGGGCGCGCGGCAGGCCGAGACGCGAGTAGGCGAGCGCGCCGGCGAACGAGGTGGCGGCGTGCGCGCTGGGGAAGCTCAGCTGCGTCGGCGTGGAGGTGAGCGGCGGCAGTCCGGGGAGCTCCGGGCGGCGCCTGCCGACCAGCGGCTTGATCGCCGTGTTCAGCGCATAGGCGCCTGCGACGGCGCGCGTCGCGGCGTGCCAGCTGGACCTGCGCCGCCGGTCGAGCAGCTGGCCGGCCATCCCGACCGCAAGCCACAGCGCGCCATGCTCGCCGAGTCGCGAGAAGCGGGCGGCGGCGCGCTCGGCGCCGGTGGTGTGGCCGCGTGTGCGGGCCAGCAGCAGGAGCCGCTGGTCGAGGGAACGGAGGCGCGCCACGAGCGGGGAGCGGCCATCGGCGGCCAGCTTGGCTCTAGCCAAAGCCGACGTGCGGCTCGCTACTGTCGGCGCTCACGTAGGAGAGCTGGTCGAGGTTCACCCGCACGGGCCCTTCGTCGGTCTCGACGTCGATCCAGCCGGTGCCGCCCAGCGCTTCGCTCAGGGCCTTCCACTGCTTCTCGTCGACGCGCACCGAGAGCACCTGGCCGCCATGGAAGCCGACGCTGATGCGTCGCGTGACGGACGCCATCAGTGGTCCGCTCCAGCGGCCGCCGCCGGTTCGACGATCTCGGTGAGCACGCCGCCGGTCGCGCGCGGGTGCACGAACGCCACGCGCGATCCCCTGATGCCGGTGCGTGGGCGCTCGTCGATCAGCGCGAGCCCCGCCTGGCTCAGCGCCGCGAGCGTCGCATCTATATCGGTCACCTGGTAGGCGACGTGGTGGAGGCCAGGACCCTGCCTGGCGAGGAACTTCCCCACAGGCGTCTCCGGGCCGAGCGGCGCAAGCAGCTCCACGTGGTTCTCGCCGACGTCGAGCAGAACCGCCTCGACGCCCTGCTCCTCAACCACCTCGCGGTGGGCGAGCTGCAACTGGAAGCTGTCGCGATAGAGCTCGAGCGCCGGCTCGAGCTCCTCGACGGCCACCCCTATGTGGTCGATGCGGCTGAACATCGGCCGCAGTCTATAGGCGCTAGCCCTCGCTCTCGCCCGTGACGGGCGGCGGAACGATCGGACCGGGGAGAGGCGGTGGCGGGTTGTACGGCGCCGCGGCCACGACGCGGAGGCCTATGCCCGGGGCCCGCTCCAGCCGCGGCACGCCCTCCATGATCCGCTCGATCGCCTCCCGGTCCAGCACCTCCTGCTCGAGCAGCTCGTGTGCGAGCGCATCAAGCTGTCGGCGGTGCGAGAGGATCATCTTCTGCGCCGCGCGGCGACCCTCTTCGATCAGGTCCTGGCGCTCCTCGTCGCGGATCCGCAGCGTCGTCTCCGACAGCCTCACGTCGCCGTCGGGCGAGCGTCCCACACCGGCGGTCACCATCGCGAAGTCGTGCACCATCGAATGTGCGATATCGGCGACGCGCTTGAGGTCATCGGAGGCGCCAGTGGTGATCGCGCCGAACACCACCTGCTCGGCGACCCGTCCGCCGAGCAGCACGGTCATGTAGTCGAGCAGCTCCTCACGGGTCTTCAGGTAGCGGTCCTCGGCCGGCAGGTTGAGCGTGTATCCCAGAGCCTTGCCTCGGGGGACGATCGAGATCCGGTGTACGCGATCGACCGATGGCAGCAGCTCGCCGCACAGCGCGTGCCCGGCCTCGTGGTAGGCGACGACGCGCTTCTCGTGATCGTTGAGCACCCGCTTGGACTGCACGCCGGCGATCACCCGCTCGATCGCGGCGTCGAAGTCGGCGTCCGTGATCGTGCTCCCGCGGCGCCGGGCGGCGAAGATCGCAGCCTCGTTGCAGATGTTCGCCAGGTCCGCGCCCGTCAGACCGCTCGTCTGCTGCGCGACAATCGCCAGGTCCACGTCCTGCAGCGGCTTGTCGCGCGTGTGCACCTTCAACACGCCGAGACGCCCCCTCACGTCCGGCGGCACGACGAACACCTGCCGGTCGAAGCGGCCCGGGCGCAGCAGGGCGGGGTCGAGCTTCTCGAGCAGGTTCGACGCGGCGATGACGACCACGCGTCCGCTCGAGGAGAAGCCGTCCATCTCCACGAGCAGCTGGTTGAGCGTCTGGTCCTTCTCGCCGGAGATGTCCATGCCGCGCCGTCCGCCCACGGCGTCGAGCTCGTCGATGAAGATGATCGCGGGCTCGTGTTTGCGGGCGATCGCGAACAGCCGGCGGATCCGCGCCGCGACGAGTCCCGCGAACATCTCGACGAACGACCACGCCGACAGCGAGAATAAATGGGCGCCGGACTCTTGCGCCACGGCCTTGGCGAGCAGCGTCTTGCCCGTCCCCGGGGGGCCGTGCAGGAGGATGCCCTTGGGCACCTGCGCGCCGAGCGCATGGAAGGGCTTCGGCTCGCGCAGGAACTCCACGATCTCCTTCAGCTCGGCCTTGGCCTCGTCTACGCCGGCGATGTCATCGAATGAGACCGACTGCCTGGAAGCCGGCTTTATCTGCTGCGGCTTGATCCTCGGCATCGCCTTCAGCGTGCGCCACATGACGTAGAGCAGCGCCGAGAAGAACACGATCATCAGAACGGGCTCCCAGTTGTAGGCCCAGTTCTGGAGTTCCTGCGCGAAGGAGGTGTGCACTACGGCCGGATGTGTGACCGTGTGCGCGTGCGCGATCGCCGGGTGCGCGGCCACGCCATGGAGCGCGGCCGCTTCCTTGACGGCGGCGTGTCCGGCGGCGGGCACGCTCGGCGCCGGCGTTCCACCTGCCGGCTGAGTCGCGGTGCTCGTGACATGCGAGCTCATCCTGAGCCCGCTCCCCGTGCGTCCATTATCCCTCTACCCTCCGTGGCATCTTCGTTCCATTATGCGGCTCGTCGGCCGTCTTGACAAGTCCGCCATGCGGCGGGCCGCACGAGGTCAGCCGAGTATGCGAACGGCGAGGTCGCGGTAGAGCTCTGTCGCGAGCGCCAGGTCGCGCACGTCGATTCGCTCGTCTGCTCCGTGGATCAGCGGCGCCGTCTGCACCAAGGGCTGATGGCGGTGGGGGAAGAAGCCGTAGGCCACGCACTCCGGGAACGCGGCACGGAAGTGACGTGAGTCGGTGAACCCGGGAAGGATCACGGGAACGACCTCCGCTCCGGGATCGTGCTCGGCGACCCATGTCGAGACCGTCTCCATCAGCGGCGAATCCATGGGCGAGCCGTTGCCGGGTACGCGCTCGGTGAACTCGATGCGCCAGGGCGCGTCGGCGCCGTCGCCGAGCACCTCGGCGATGCCCTGCCGGACCTCCTCCTCGCCGAGGCCGGGGGGCACGCGGCAATCGATCTTCAGCTCCGCCCGGCTGGGAATCACGTTGACCTTCTCGGACGCCCTGATTCGGGTCGGCGTGAACGTGACCCCGAGCATCGGCTCGAACATCGTGGCCAGGCGAGGGTCGGCGGCGCGCAGCCGCTCGACAGACCCGCGTGGGTCCTCCGGGTCCTCACCAAGCCCCCGCAGGAACGCGCGCGGGGCATCGGTCAGGCGGTAGGAAGGCTGTCCAGCCGCGAGCCTCTCGAGCACCGGCGCCATCTTCAGCAGCGCGTTCTCGCCCATGCCCGGCATCGAAGCGTGTCCGGCGACCCCGTCGGTGATGACCGTGAAGCGGAAGACCCCCTTCTCCGCGCAGCACACCCCGTAGAGGCGCCTGCCCCCGTATTCGAAACAGCCGCCGCCGCCCTCGTTGACGAGCATCTCGCAGCGGACCTTCTCTGGATGCGTCTCGGTGAGCCACTGCGCGCCGAGGGCGCCCCCGGTCTCCTCGTCGACGACGCTCACGACGAGCAGCTCCCCCCGTGCCGGACGCCAGCCCGAGCGCGCGAGCGACGCCGCTGCGGCGACCTCGGCGGCGACCTGGGACTTCATGTCGAGCGCTCCGCGACCCCACAGGAAGCCATCCGCGAGATCGCCCGACCAGGGATCGTGCGACCACTCGCCGGCGTCGGCGAGCACCGTGTCGACGTGTCCCAGGTAGCAGAGCCGCGGACCGCTCCTTCCCGACTCGGCGGCACCGGCGCCCGCAGGCCGCAGGCGCGCGACGAGGTTCGGGCGGCCGGGCTCAGCTCCGAGCAGCTCGCAGTCG
>JAOPZM010000235.1 GCA_025964115.1 Solirubrobacterales bacterium | reverse complement strand
TCGCGCGACGAGCTTCACCGCCTCACGATCAACCTGATCGAGAACGCCCTCCGCCACACGCCGCGCGGCACGGCGATCCGCGTATCGACCGGGATCGCGCCTGACGGCAGCGCCGAGCTGGTCGTGGAGGACGAGGGCCCGGGGGTGCCCGCGGAGCTCGAGGCGAACATCTTCCGGCGCTTCGTCCGCGGGTCCGGCGATCGCGGGGGCTCCTTCGGCCTGGGCCTCGCGATCGTGCAGGCCGTCGCCCAGTCGCACGGCGGGACCGTCACGCTCGACCGGTCGGCGGGCCGCGAGCAGAACGAGGCCACGGGCGCGCGCTTCGTCGTGCGGCTGCCTGCGGCCTCAGACCTCGACGACGACGGGCAGCACCATCGGCCGTCGCTTGAGACGGTCGTAGACTAGCTTCGCGAGGTCGTCGTGGAGCACCTGCCCGAGCAGGTCGACCTCGCGGATTTCCTCCTTCGCCGCCCGCCGCAGCGAGCGGTCCGCGGTCGTGCGGATCTCGTCGAGCAGCTCGTCGGCCTCGTCGATGAACGGCACGCCCCGGAAGATCACCTCGGGCTCGGCCACCGAGCTCCCGTCCTGTTCGGCGATCGTCACGACGACGATGAAGATCCCGTCCGCTGAGAGCATCCGCCGGTCGCGCAGCGCGACGTCGGCCATGTCGCCGATCTCGACGCCGTCGACGAAAATCATTCCCGACTGCTCGGCCGCGCCGAAGCGCGCGCCTCGCTCATCGATGTCGAGCGGCAGCCCGTTCTCGCCCTGGAAGATGTCCTCGGGAGGAACGCCCACGGCCTCGGCCAGCTGGGCGTGGAGCCGCAGGCGCTTGAAGTCGCCGTGGAACGGCATCACGTAGCGCGGCTTGACGAGGTTGAGCATCAGCTTGACCTCCTCGGCGTAGCCGTGCCCGGAGGCGTGCACGGGCGCGTCGGCCGGCGTGATCACGTCGCAGCCGATGTGGTAGAGCCGGTCGATCGTCTCGTTGACGGCGCGCTCGTTGCCGGGGATCGGCGTCGCGGAGAAGACCACCGTGTCCCCGCTCCTGAGCTCGACCTGGGGATGGTCGCGGTGGGCCATGCGGCGCAACGCCGATAGCGGCTCGCCCTGCGACCCGGTGGAGATGATCACGACACGCTCGTCGGGGAAGTCGTTGATCTCGCGCGGACCGACGAGCAGGCCGTCGGGGACCTCGATGTGTCCCAGGGTGCGCCCGATCCCCACGTTCTTGCGCATCGAGCGCCCGACGAGCGCCACCTTGCGGCCCAGCGCGTGGGCGGCGTCGACGACCTGCTGGACGCGGTGGATGTTCGACGCGAAGCTCGTGACGACGATGCGGCCCTCGCAGCGCGAGAAGACCTCCTCCAGGTGCGGCCCAACGACAGACTCCGAGGGAGAGAACCCGCTGCGGTCCACATTCGTGGAGTCACCGCAAAGCAGCAGCACGCCCTCCCGGCCCAGCTCGGCCAGACGGGACACGTCGGCCGGCGGACCGTCGACAGGGGTCTGGTCGAACTTGTAGTCGCCGGTGATCAGCACGGTCCCGAGCTCGGTGCCGAGCGCCACGGCGCTCGAGTCGGGTATCGAATGGGTCATGTGCACGAGCTCCAGCGAGAACGGCCCGAGCTCGAGCGTCTCCCCGTCCGCCACGTCATGGAGCTCCACCTCGCGCAGCTTGTGCTCGTCGAGCTTGGAGCGGGCCATCGCGATCGTGAGGGCACCGCCGTAGATGGGCGGCGCGTCGCGGCTCCCCAGCTCGCGCAGCACCCAGGGGAGCGCGCCGAGGTGGTCCTCGTGTCCGTGGGTCACGACGATCGCCTCGATGTCGCTGGCGCGTTCTCGCAGATAGGAGAAGTCGGGCAGCACGAGGTCGATGCCGACCATCTCGGGGGTGGGAAAGCGCAATCCGACGTCCACCACGACGATGCGGCCGTCGTGCTCTACGACGGTCATGTTCTTGCCTATCTCACCGAGTCCCCCGAGGGGAAGTACGCGCAGCCGTGAGCTCACGCGGGGGCGCCTGCGACCAGGCCGTGCCGCTGCAGCATCGCGCGGACCGCCTCGGACTCGTGCTCGGTGGCCTCCACGAGGGGAAGGCGCAGGCCGCCGGCGTTGTGTCCGAGCAGGTTGAGCGCCGCCTTCGTGCACGTGGGGCTGGAGGTCATGAACAGCGTCCGGTACACGTCCTGCAGCGAGGCGTCGATCTCCGCGCGGTTCTCGGGCTCGTCGACCATCCGGCGCATCTCGCTACCGACGATGTGGCTCGCAACCGACACCCCGCCGGCGCCGCCTATGTCCAGCGTCCGCGCGAGCGTCGCGTCGTCGCCGGCATACAGCGCCAGCCCGTCGATCGGCTGCAGCTCGTCGGGGTTGGCCTGCTTGACTCCCTCGATGTTCTCGATCTGCGCGAGCTCGGCCAGCAGGTCGGGGGGCATGTTCGTCGCCGTGCGCGCGGGGATGTTGTAGAGCAGGATCGGTTTGTCCGTGGCCCTGGCCACCTCTTCGTAGTGGCGGCGCAGGCCGAGGCGGCTTGGCTTGTTGTAGTACGGGGTCACCGACAGCATCGCGTCGGCGCCGAGCTCGGTCGCCCGGGCGGTGAGGTGGGCCGCCTGCCGCGTGTCGTTCGTGCCCGTGCCCGCGATGATCGTCCTGCCCGGCGGGCGCTCCAGCACCGCCAGCTCGATCAGCCTGAGCTGCTCCTCTTCGGTAAGGGTCGACGCCTCGCCGGTCGTTCCGGCCACCACGAACCCGTCGGATCCGTTGTCGGCCAGGTGGCGCATCAATGCCATGAAGGCCTCGTGGTCGACCCGCAGCTCCTGATCGAAGGGGGTAACGATCGCCGTCAGGATCGCGCCGAGGTCCATTACGGGGTGCAGTATCTCACGCAGATCGCCATGAGGAAGCTCGGCATCTGCCCATCAGAAGATCAGGTTCTCGAGGCCGACGACGAGCGGCTGCTCGAGCCTGGGCACGCGCCGAACCGCGAGCAGCACCCCCGGCATGAACGACTCGCGGCTGATCGTGTCGTGGCGGATCGTGAGCGTCTGCCCGAGGTCACCGAGGATCACCTCCTGGTGCGCCACGAGCCCGGGGAGGCGCACCGAGTGGATCGGTGGCTCCTCCCCGCCGGAGGCCTCGGCCATGAGCTGCGCGGTCCGGGCGGCGGTGCCGCTGGGCGCGTCGAGCTTCTGATCGTGGTGCAGCTCGATGATCTCGGCCTTCGCCATGTGCCTGGCGGCCTCTGCTGCGAAGCGCATCATCAGGACGGCCCCGATCGCGAAGTTCGGGGCGATCACGACGTTCGCCGCGGCGCGGCCCTCCGTCGAATGAGCCTGGCTCAGCGGCGCGGGGTCGAACCCGGTCGTCCCGATCACGACATGCACGCCGGCCCGCAGGCAGGCCAGGGCGTTGCCGAGCGCCGTGTCGGGGCGCGTGAAGTCGACCACGACCTCGGCGTCGGGGAGGACGTCCTCGAGCGTGGTGCCCAGCACCGGATCCGCACGGCCGACCAGCTCCATGTCATCGGCGGCCTGGACCGCGACGCAGACCGCCTCCCCCATGCGCCCGGCGGCCCCCGCCACCGCGACGCGGATCATCCCCTTGCCGCCTGGGCGGCGAGCTCGTCGCGCGCTCCGCTCTCGGGAGCTGCTCCATCGGCGGCCTCTGCGGCCTGCAGCGGCTCGATCGCGGTGCGAAAGGCATGCTCGTCGGGTCCGACGCCGACCACCGACAGGCGCGAGGCGCTGAACAGCCCGCCCGAGAGCTCCCTGAGCGCTGCGACGTCGACCGAGTCGATGCGCTCGATCAGCTCCTCCACGGAGAGGATCGGCAGCTCGTTCAGGACCGAGGTCCCGATGCGGCTCATGCGCGCGCCGGTGGACTCCAGCGCCAGCGCCATCCGGCCCTTGAGGTTCTCGCGCGAGCGCACCAGCTCCTCCTCGGTGGCCGGGTCGCGGACGCCGCGCTCGAGCTCGGCCGCGAGCACCGACAGGGCCTCGCTGAGGTTGTCCGGGCGCGTGCCCACGTACACGCCGACCTCTCCGGCGTGGGCGTAGAGGTTGGAGAAGCAGAAGACCGAGTAGGCGAGGCCGCGGCGCTCTCGCACCTCTTGGAAGAGGCGGGAGGACGAGGTGCCGCCGAGCACGCCTTCGAGCACCCGCAGCGCGAAGCGGCGCTCGTCATCGCGCGCGATGCCCTCCCCGCCGATGCACACGTGGTACTGCTCGGTGTCTTTCTCGAGGAAGCTCACGCGACGCTCGAACTCGGGATCCGGGAGCCCGGCGGCAACGGCGGGTCGCGGCACCTGCGGGACCTGCACCGCGCGGGCCATGTCGACGAGGGCGTCGTGCTCTAGCGACCCCGCAGCCGCGATCACGATGCTCTGCGGCCGGTAGTGCTCGGCGTGAAAGGCAGCGAGCTGGTCGCGGGTGGCCGCGCCGATCACCTCGGCGGTGCCGATCACGGGACGGCCGAGCGGGTGGTCGCCGAAGATCGCCCGCCCCAGCAGGTCGAAGGCCCGATCCTGCGGGTCGTCTTCATACATCGCTATCTCCTCCAGCACGACCTCCCGCTCGGCCTCGAGCTCACCGAAGCGCGGGTGCCAGATCATGTCGCTCATGACGTCGAACGCGCGCTCGAGATGGCGGTCGAGCACGCGCGTGTAGAGCGAGGTCGTGTCCTTGTCGGTCCCGGCGTTGAGCTCCGCGCCCATCGCGTCGAAGATCTGGTCGATCTCCTGCGAGCCGAAGCGGTCGGTGCCACGGAAGAGCATGTGCTCGAGCAGATGCGAGATCCCCGCCTGGCTCTCCTGCTCGACCACCGATCCCGCCGCGATCCAGAAGCCGAGCGCCACCGAGCGCACGCCTGGCACGCGCTCGGTGACGACCCGCACGCCGGGGGCACCGCCGGCGCCGCCGGGGGTCAGCGTGGTTATCCGGTGCTCTGCGCTCAATAGAGGCTCAGCGCTAGTCGCGGCCGTGCCGCGGGCGGCCTGAGCCGCGCTCGCCGTCGCGGCGCGGTCCCCGCTCC
>JAOPZM010000126.1 GCA_025964115.1 Solirubrobacterales bacterium | reverse complement strand
GTTCCAGTGGCAGACTCAGGCCCCCGCCTGCCAGAGCGAGTGGCCGACCTTCCGCCACGACCAGCAGGACAGCGGCAACTACAACCATGACGGGACGCCACCCAACGCGGCGGCCGGACTGACTCTGTCGCCGCTCGGCGCCGGCAGGTTCCATCTCGCGTTCACGGCGCCGGGTGACAACGGTCCGTGTGGCACCCCCGCCTCCTACCTGACGCGACTCGACGGCAAGCTCGTCAACCTCGGCCTGGGGACGCCGGCCCCGGGCGGCACGCCGTTCAGCGCCGAAGTGTCTCTCCCGTCCGGCGCGCGACGCCTGTCGGTCCAGGCACGCGACAGCGCCGGCAACATGGGCCCCACGGCCAGCGTGGCGGTCCCCTAGGCGCGGGCGGTGCCTGGTTGCTGATCGTGTGCCGACGCTGTAGGAAGATGGCGCACCGGCCGGTGTGGATGGCCGCTGTGATGGGCGTCGCCGCCGCATTCGCCTTGACCGCGGCGCCCGTGCGGGCCGCGTCGTCGTTCCAGGCCGGCGCCGCCAGCACCGACGTCACGCCCCCTGACTACAGCGAAGCGTCCGACGCCGCGTTCGTGCCGGCATGCGGGACGAGCACCGCGCAAGTTGCCCAGCTGTGGCCCGGGCCACGCCGGTTCGCCTTCGAGAAGCCTTACGTGGACCTCTACGGGGTGGGTCGCTACGCCCCAGGCGACCCCTACTGCGACGCCGACCACACCAATCGCTACGAGGCTCCGTACATCGCCGGCGGCAGCGGCCAGAATCACTGGCCCACCGCGGTCGAACCGGGCAACGGCCCCGCGGCCCGCGCGGTCGTGCTCGCGGCCGGCGGGCGCCGCGTCGCGATCGTCGCGGTCGACTCGATCGGCCTCTTCAACGTGACGATCGACCGCATTCGGGCGAGGGTGGCACAGCTGGATCCGACGCTCTCGAGCGTGTTCGTGTCGAGCACTCACGACGAGTCCGCTCCCGACCCGATCGGACTATGGGGCCCCGACGGGAGCGATCTTCCCGAACACCCGCCGACGCCCGCCGCGACGAGCAGCGGCGTGGACGAGTACTACTTCGAATTCCTGGTGGACCGCGTGGCACGCGCGGTGCTCGCCGCCGATAACGCCCGTCGCCCCGCGAGCCTCGACGTCGCGGTCGGCTCGATGCCGTCGAACACGCAGAGCTGCTGGTCCTCCTACCCGTACATCGACGACCAGTCGATGCCGGTGATGCAGGCGCGCGACCGGGGCGGGCAGGTGATATTCACGCTCGCCGATGTCGGCACGCACGCTGAGACGCTCGCGTTCTCAGGGGTCCCCTCGTACGTCTCGACCCTCTCGGCTGACTGGCCCGGCGCGATGCGCGGCGCATTCGAGGCCCGCTGGCCGGGGAGCGTCGGCGTGGAGCTCGCCGGCATGGTCGGCAGCGTCGAGACCCCGACCGTGTACGAGCCCCGGAGCGCGCAGGTGCTGCGCGTCCCGGGCGCGCTGCACGGCGTCGCGGGCAACCCGGACGGATGCTCGAGCGTCTATCCCGAGCCGTCCTCCGGCACGCCCGTGAGCGACGCGAAAGCGTTCATCCCGGCGTACGGGCAGAGCGTCGCCGATGCGGCGGCTTCGGCGCTCGAAGGCGGCCACACGGTCGCCCCGACGTCTCTGCAGGGTCAGCAGGAATCGCTCTGCGTGCCGCTCGAAAACAATCTCTTCGTAGCGGCCTACGCGGCCGGCCTGTTCCCCGATCGCCCGCGCTACTCCGACCCGGGCTGCACCGTGCAGACATCGACCCCCAGCGCAGCCCCATCCTCACCGCGGGCGCCCGGCGCTCCGGCGGAAGCGCAGGCGAACTGGCTGAAGACCAACGTCGGCGTGCTCACGCTCGGGCCGGTCCAGCTCGCCTACTCGCCCGGCGAGGTGTTCCCGTTCACGGAGGTCCGCGGCCCGATCGACGAAGCACAGATGCCCTTCCCCACCAACTGCTACGAACCCGTCAGCGAAAGCTTCTACTGCGGCACCCCGCTGCCGATGACGCCGTGGGTCTCGGCCGAGATGACCAAGCCGTACCGCTTCCTGGTCGGGCTCGGCGAAGACATGGCCGGCTACCTGTTCCCACCGGGCAACTTCGTCGGCAGCGAAGGCGAGGTCAACCAGCAACCGTGGCTCGCCTACGAGACCACCAGCAAGAACGGCGGACACGACCGCTTCGGGCACGGCCACTCCGATGACGCCGAGAGCGTCGGTCCCTACGCCGGGCTGTCGGTCACCAGCGCTCTGCAGCGGCTGCTCGCAAACGACGGGACCGGCTCGCACGTGCTGCCAGGCCTGTACGTGGACGCGAACGGTCACCTGTCCGACAGCCCGTTCGCGAACGGCTCCTTCACAGGAGCGATCGGCGTCGAGGTGGTGCCCGCGAGCGGTCGGGCTCCACGAAAGCTGCTGATCGGCTCGGGGGCGACGGGATGGGCCACGTTCGACGCGCAGCCCGACCCGGGCACGGCCGGCACCTCGCTGTCCTACTCGGTCCGCACCGGCGGCGTGCTCCTCAGCTCGGGCCAACCGCTGCTCGTGGACGTCTTCGCCGGGGCGAATGCGCTCGGGCTCTAGGACTCTCGCGGGCACGGGGCCTTCCCCAGGCTCAATGACGAACAGCTTCACCGGCCCCGACGTGCAGGGCGAGGACCTCGGCGCGCACGGCGAGGAGTCCCCCTTCTTCCTCGAGACGAGCCAGCCGGGCGTGTTCGCCGTCGGAGACGTTCACTCCGGCTCGGTCAAGAGGGTCGCCTCCGCGGTGGGCGAGGGCTCGATGGCGGTGCGGCTGGTGCATCAGCGCCTCGCGATGCGCTAGCTTTCGCGCTGCGAGGGAAGGAGCGCAAATGAGCAACCGCACGTTCGTGATCGGGGTCGGGATGTCGAAGTTCGACAAGCCCGGAACGAAGGAGGGCGACTACCCGGAGTGGGTGCTCGAGGCGGGATCGAGGGCGCTCGCCGACGCGGGCATTCCGTACGAGTCCGTGCAGCAGGCGTTCGCCGGCTACTGCTATGGCGACTCCACCTATGGTCAGCGCGCGATCTACGGGCTGGGCCTGACCGGCATCCCAGTCGTGAACGTCAACAACAACTGCTCGACCGGCTCTAGTGCCCTGTTCCTCGCGCGCCAGGCGGTCAAGGGCGGCCTCGCCGACTGCGCGCTCGCGGTCGGCTTCGAGAAGATGGAGCGCGGGTCGCTTGGCATCAAGTACACCGACCGCACCTCGGCGATGGACAAGCACATGGCGCGCATGTTCGAGATCCGCTCGCCGGAGGAGTCGCCCTTCGCGCCGCAGATGTTCGGGAACGCAGGACGCGACCACATGGAGAAGTACGGCTCGACGCCCGACCACTTCGCCTGGATCGGCTGGAAGAACCACAAGCACTCGGTGAACAACCCCTACGCGCAGTTTCAGGACGAGTATTCGATGGAGGACATCAAGGCCGCCAAGATGATCCACGACCCGCTGACGAAGCTGCAGTGCTCGCCCACCTCCGACGGCGCCGCGGCGGCGCTCGTCGCAAGCGAGCGGTTCGTCGAGGAGCACGACCTCGCCGGCCAAGCGATCGAGATCGCCGGCCAGGCGATGGTCACAGACCTCTCCTCGACATTCGACGAGTCCGCCGACTGCATCAAGATCGTCGGCTACGACATGAGCCGCGAGGCGGCGCGCCAGGCCTACGAGGAGGCGCAGGTCGGACCCGCGGACGTCCAGGTGATCGAGCTCCACGACTGCTTCAGCGCGAACGAGCTGATCACCTACGAGGCGCTCGGCCTCGCCGAGGAGGGCCACGGGCACGAGCTCGTCGACTCCCAGGACACGACGTATGGCGGGCGCTGGGTGGTCAACCCGTCCGGCGGGCTGATCTCCAAGGGCCACCCGTTGGGAGCCACCGGGCTGGCGCAGTGCAGCGAGCTCTGCTGGCAGCTTCGCGGCGAGGCCGACGAGCGCCAGGTTGACGGCGCGAAGGTCGCCCTCCAACACAACATCGGTTTGGGCGGCGCCGCCGTCGTGACGGTCTACAGACCCGCTGCCGCTTGACATGAGCCCACGAGGTGCGGCCGCCGGGTGCCGGCGGCCGCTTCTCGTCTCTTTGTCCGCGACCCGTATGGGACGATGTCGCAGGCATAACCTTGTATTTGACCGAACCGATCGCTGGATGAACGTGCACGACCACCCAACGTCCTCGACGATGCGTCTCACGACGTCCTCTAGGTGAACGCGTGCCCGAGACAGGAACGGGGTGGCGAGCGTGACGAGGCCGCGATGCATGCGACTCGCGCTACTCGCTGCGATGCTGACCATCGGCGGAGGCGCCGTCGCACTGGCCCAGGCGCAGACGGCTGGCCTGAGCGTGCCGACCGTGCCGTTGCCAGGCACCACGGTGCCCCAGACGACGACGGCGGCCGAAATCCCCTCTGTCACGGTGTCGGTGCCGAGCACCACCGTCGGGCCCGTCTCGACCCCGCCCGTGACGATCTCGACTCCAAGCTCGGGGCCGGTCACGACTCCGGTCCCACCTTCGGGCGGCGTCACGCCTGGAGTCGGGCTTCCGCCCGTCGTCGGCGGCGGGCCCTCCCCATCCCCTGAATCCCCGGCCAGCGCGCGTAGCGCAGGCACGTCCGGCTCCGCGATCGCCGCCGGATCGCCGGGCCCGGCGGCGGGCGCAAGGCAGACGGCGCGCGGCGTGGTCCACCACTCGCCGGGGGCTCGATCGGGACCGCCCAAGGTAGCGGCCCGCGGGCAGCGTGCAGTGACTCGCGCGGTGGCGGGCCTGGCTCCGCCGGCGGCGCGTCAGGGCTTGACCTCATCGCCGCCCCCGGTGCGGCCCGTGACCGGCCGAGCGGTGCACCGGTCCGACAAGGGCGGTAGCGGCAATCCCCTGGACACGATCGGCGGGGCCATCCCGCTGCCGATCCCGGTTCCGGACTGGAGCAAGCCGATCATCGCCGCGCTGCTGTTGCTTGCACTGTGGCTCGCTGTTCGCTCCAGGGTTGCGACGCTCCGCACTCGACGCCTCGAGGGTCAGCGCGCGTCGCTGCTGCGCGACGTCGGCTTCATGCAGGCTGCCCTCGTGCCCGAGGTCCCGGCCCGGCTCGGCGGGCTGGCGGTTTCGGTCGCCTACCGCCCGGCCGAGGGCCCGGCCGCCGGCGGCGACTTCTACGACGTGTTCATCCCCGGAACGGGAAAGGTCGCGGTGATCCTCGGAGACGTAGCGGGCCACGGCCACGACGCGCTGCGGCAGGCCGCGCTGATCCGCTACACGCTGCGGGCATACATCCAGGCCGGGCTCGAGCCGCGAATGGCGCTCGCGCTTGCCGGGCAAACGCTCGGGCAGCCTCGAGGGGAGTACTTCGCGACGGTCGCCGTCGGGATCTATGACAGGCGCGGCAGCCGGCTCACCTATTCGCTGGCCGGTCACCCTCCCCCCATCTTCCTGGGCTTCGAGGCTCCTGAGCCGTTGACGATCTGCTCATCTGCGCCGGTCGGCTGGACGCTGCCGACCGGCCGTCGCCAGAGCACCTTGACGCTTCCGCCGCGGGCCCAGGTCTGCTTCTTCAGCGACGGCCTCATCGAGGCCCGTGTGGAGGAGGGCCTGCTGGGACGCGAGCGCCTGACGCAGATCCTCGACGAGCTCGGTCAGCGAGCGCAGGCGACAGATCTGCTCGAGCTCGTTAGGGCTGCGGCTCGTGAGACCCGCGACGACATGGCGGCGTGCATCCTCGCCCCGGTGGTGGGCGTGAGCACCGCCCCGGTGCACGTGGAGGAGCTCGAAGCGGACGTCAGGGAACTCGCGAGCGGCGAGGTCGAGCGGTTCATCGAGGCGTGCCGCATTCCGAGCCCGGTGATCGCGCGGACGCTCGAGCATGCATCGGACATCGCGTCGGCGTCCGGAACCGTGCTGCTGCGGATCGAGCTGGGGGTCGCCGGCGCCACGGTCACGGCGGTGCCCCCGGTCGTTCCCGCCCTGGTCCCGCCCGCCTCGCAGCCGTCCGGCACCCCTGCGGCCGATGCGCCGACGCCGGCGCGCCGAGTCGCGGCGATCGCGGATGAGCAACCGGCCCTTCCCTCCCTGCCGCTGCGCCGCGCATCCGATCGTGAGCCGTCTGCGGCCGGACCCGCGACCGCGGAGGTTCTGTGAGCCGCCGCCGCACCTCGGGGGCCGGCCAGGCTCAGCTCTGTGTCGCCGCGGCCCGGTCAGGCTCGCTGACCGTGCCCGCTGGCACGCCGGCGGCCGCATAGGCATCCACCGCATCGAGCGTTTCCGCCTTCAGCAGGGCCTGCGCGAGGTTCTCCAGCGCGTCGCGATGCTCCACCAGCAGGCGGGTCGCCTCCTCGTGTGAGGTCTCGACGAGCCTGTGCACCTCTTCATCGATCAGTCGCTGCGTCGCCTCGGAGGTCTCGCTGACGCCCGGGAGGAGTGGACCTTGACCATCGGCTGGAAGCACCGCGATCGGCCCGACGGCGTCGCTCATTCCCCAGCGCCCGATCATCTGCCGCGCGATCTGGGTGAGCTGCTGGATGTCGGACTCTGCGCCCGAGGTGATGCTGCCGTAGACGATTTCCTCGGCCGTGCGACCCCCCAGCGAGACGCGGATCTTCGCCTCGAGCTCCTCGCGGGAGTAGGAGACTCGGTCGGAGTCCGGCGTCGAGAGGGTGACGCCGAGCGCCATCCCGCGAGGGATGATCGAGACCTTGCGTACAGGATCCGCCCCTGGGGTCAGCATGCCCACTAGCGCGTGTCCCGACTCGTGGTAGGCGGTGCGCTCCCGGTCCGCCGGCGAGAGGACGATGCCACGCGGCGAGCCGAGCATGATCTTCTCCAGGGAATCGGTGAAGTCGCTCATCTCGACCTTCTCATGACCCCGTCGCGCGGCCTGCAATGCCGCCTCGTTCGCAAGGTTGGCGAGGTCGGCGCCGACCATCCCCGGCGTGCTTTTGGCGAGCGCGTCCAGGTCGACGTCGGGCGCCAGCGGGATGTTGCGTGTGTGGACTTCGAGGATCTTCCGCCGACCATCGCGGTCGGGGGGCTGGACGGTCACGCGGCGATCGAAGCGGCCGGGCCTGAGCAGCGCAGGGTCGAGGATCTCGGGCCGGTTGGTAGCCGCGAGCACGATCACCGCCTCTGCCGGCTCGAAGCCATCGAGCTCTGTGAGGATCTGGTCCAGTGTCTGCTCGCGCTCGTCGTTGGCACCGGTCACCGACACCGATCCCTGGCGCGAGCGTCCAATCGCGTCTATCTCGTCGATGAAGACGATCGCGGGCGCGGCCTCCTTGGCCTTGGCGAACAGGTCACGCACGCGCGAGGCGCCGACGCCGACGATCGCCTCGATGAACTCCGAGGCGGAGATCGCGAAGAACGCGGCATGCGCCTCGCCGGCGACGGCCCGCGCCAGCAGCGTCTTGCCGGTGCCGGGCGCGCCGGAGAGCAGCACGCCGTGGGGCATGCGCCCGCCGAGCCGCCCGTAGCGGTCTGGATTGCGAAGAAAGTCGACGATCTCCGAGAGCTCGCGCTTGGCCTCGTCGATGCCCGCGACGTCGTCGAACGTGACGCGGATCTTCTCCGGGTCCACTCGCCGGGCCTGAGAGCGTCCAAAGTTGCCCAGCGCGCCCATCGCGCCACCCGCTTTGGCAGCCCGCCGGGCGAGCAGAACGAACAGGCCGACGATCAGCAGCGTGGGTCCGAACCCGAGCAGCAGCTCGGCGAGCAGGGACGGGCTGCTGGTCGCGGGTTTCGCGTTGATCTGCACCCCCTTCGACCTCAGGAGCGCCGACAGTTCGCCGCCATTCCAGAACGAGGGGATCTCGGTCTTGAACTGCGTGGTCGGCGTCGCGTTCTTGTTGTTCGGCGGATAGCGCACCTTGCTGGTGAAGGTGCCTTCGACCGTGTCGCCCTTCGTCGAGATGTTCTTGACCTGGCCTGCCTGAACGTCCTGGAGGAAGACCGGGTTGAACGGGATCGTCACCCGCGGCTGCGACGTGGACGGCTGGAAGAACAGCAGCGACAGCCAGTTGAGGGCCAGCAGAGCCAGAACGAACCACAGGAACCCCTGCCGGCGATGGACCGGCGGGCCGCTCGGCGTCTGGTCGGGCATACCGCGCCCGTCAGGCGCGGGCGCCACATGCCAGCCACGCTTGTCGCGCGGCATCGGCGGGTGCGCATCGATCTTCTGGGCGCTGTCGCTTGGAGGCTCCGGCGGCACTCGCTACATCCTACGCCGGCTCAGTCCGTCCACCAGCCGTCGGGCGCCGGGACGCCGTCGCCGCCCTCCGGGCGCGTCGATCCGACCGCGATCAGCTCGAGGACTTCGGGGCCAGCCTCGAACGCGCGGATGGTGGTGGGCGCCACGCGCACGACGTCCCACGGCCGCAGCTCGAGGACCTCGTCGCCAAGCTTGACGCGGCCGGAGCCGGAGACGACCACGTAGACCTCCTCCTGCTCGCGGTGGCTGTGCCCCACCGGCGAGCGCACACCCGGCTCGTAGCGCAGGTATGTGACCCCGAGGTCCTTGGAGTCGATGTGGCTGCGGGCGAAGCGGGCCTGGAGCCCGGGGGCACGGCCGCCCGCGCTGTCCTCGATGTCCATCAGGTTCTTGATCGTGTAGTCCGGCATTCAGGGTCCTTTGCTCGCAGGTACAGGGTGCTCAGGTGCTCTCGCCCGGAGCCGCCCCGCTGGGCTCCGGCTGCTCAGCGTGCTCGCTTGATGACTGCCGCAACCCCCTTCGCAGCGAGGCGGCCAGAAGCACGACCACGGCGACCGGCATCACCCACCATGCCGTGATGCCGCGGTCGGCGATCAGCGCCGTCAGCCCGAGTGCGGCAACGACCCCCACGGCTATCACCCAGTCGTCGCCGATGATGAAGTCGTACCAGAAGCGAACGAACGCGCGGAGGTACCTCATGCCTCTCCGCTTCTCGCCGGTGAGAGGCGCGGAAGCCCGCGCTCGTGCCGCAGCAGCCTGACAGCGCTGATCGAGATGATGACCAGCAGGCCCAGGATCCCGAGCAGCGCGCCATCTTCTCCGGGCCATGACACTCCGGCGCCCTCTCCGCTCCAGAAGGTGCCAAACGTCGTCAACAGCAGGCCCACGGCGAACTTCAGCGTGTTCTCGGGCACCCGGCTGAGCGGCGCCCGGACCACCACGCCCGCGCCGAGCACGATCACGAAGGCGGCCGCGGCGGCGGCGGCGGCGGTCGCGACCCCGTTGTGCTGCGCGGCTCCGAAGGTGATCACGATGAAGGCAACCTCGAGGCCCTCGAGGAAGACCCCTTTGAACGCCACGGTGAACGAGTACCAATCCAGCGTAGATGCTCCGGCGGGGCCGGCATCGCCAGCCTCGGCGCGCTCCTTCTCGAACGCGGCCGCCTCGTCATGGAGAGGCTTGTATCCGCCGGCGCGGAGGATCGCCTTGCGTAGCCACTGCAGGCCGAAGACCAGCAGCAGCCCGCCCACGATGAGGCGGAGCGTGTCTATCGGCACCGAGGAGATCGCCGGCCCGAGGGCGCCGATCAGCGCCGCGAGAGCGAGCGTCGCAGCGCCCGCCCCGATCAGCGCCGAGCGCCAGCCGCGCGTGACCCCGACCGCGAGCACGATCGTCAAGGCCTCGACCATCTCGACCCCACAGGCGAGGAAGGCGGTGAGAAAGAGAAAGACGCTTCGTGTCACGTTGACCCACGCCAGTCTGGCACAGGCCCTGAGTCCTCAAGCGCGTCCACGACCCCGGGGGTTAGCTCTTTGATCGATGCGAGCACCACGTCCGCGACGGCGAGCGCGTCCTCGGGCGGGGGGAACCGCTGGTTGGGGATCGCGATGACCTTCATCCCCGCCGATGCGGCCGCCCGCAGGCCGTTGGCCGAGTCCTCCACCGCCGCGCAGCGCCGCGGCTCACAGGAGATCCGGCGAGCCGCCTCGAGGTAGACGTCCGGAGCGGGCTTGCCATGCGCCACCTCCTCCGAGGAGACCGTGGCCTTGAAGAAGCTCTGTAGCTCTGCGAGCTCGAGCACCAAGGCGATTATCGTCCGGTTCGCGGAGGACGCGAGCCCGAGGGGCCAGCGCGATGCGAGCGACGCGACCGCGTGGCGAGCGCCCGGAAGCAGCGGGAGCCGTTTGCGGTAGAGATCTTCCAAGCGCTCCACCACGGCCTCTGAAATCGCCTCGGGGCTCAGCGGAACGCCGAGCTCCTCGCGCATGTAGCGAGACCACTCGAGCGAGCTCATCCCCATCATCGCCCGCGTGGCAGCGGCGCGCCATGTCCCACCCCTCTCCTCGACGAGCGCGCGACGCGCATCGTTCCATGCCGTCTCGGAGTCGACCAGGACGCCGTCGAGGTCGAAGATCACCGAGGCAGGCCCGTCCATGTCCTGGTCAATCGGCGCGCTCGGCTGCGCGCGACCGCACGTCCGCCTTCTCCTCGAGCGTCATCGTGCCCGGGTGGCCCGGACCGGGCCAGGGCGTGAGCAGGAGCAGCACGCGAGCGTCGCTGAGAGCCCTCACCTCGTGGCGCTCTCGAGGCGGTAGGTATACGAGGACTCCGGCCTCGGCCTGGACGAGCTCACCGGCGTGGTCCTCGACCGTGATCGCGCCGTCGATGACGGTGATCCACGCTCCCTCGTGCACCTGGTGGTCCTGCAGCATCTTCCCGGCGGGGAGGTCGAGCACGATCGCACGCCCCTCCTCGCTCGAGGAGAGGATCTCGGGGTTATGCGCTCTCCACGCGAGCCGCCTCAGATCCCAGCGCTCCACAGGGCGTCAGTCTTGCACCTCGTGACCCGTGGGCGCGTCCGCGGACTCGCCGCGAGCTGGTTCGGCGTGCGGCTCACTCACCTGCCCGGTTGGGTTCCGAGCGTGACCTGGACCGTCGCCAGCCGTCCGCTCGCCCCGAGGATCTGGACCGGCACCGTCTGGCCCGGGCGCAGCGTCGCAAGCACGGATGAGAGGACGTCGGTCGTCGTGATCGACTGGCCGGCCACCGAGACGAGCACGTCCCCCGGCTTGATCCCCGCCTTGGCGGCCGGCCCGTCGGGAATGACGCTCTGGACGACCACCCCGCCGAGCGTGATCGTCGCAGCCACCACCCCGAGGAAGGCGCGTCCCGCCGGCGCCACCGAGCCCGAGGCGATCAGCCTGCTCGCGAAGTTCTTGGCGGTGTTGCTGGGGATCGCGAAGCCGATGCCCGGCGCCGGAGCTCCGTTGAACTCCGGGTCCGTGGCGGCGAGCGTCGGAATGCCGATGACGGCGCCGTCGAGATTCACGAGCGCGCCCCCGGAGTTTCCTGGATTGATCTCGGCGCTCGTCTGGATCACCGACGGCAAGACGATCCCGTTCCCCTCCGACACCGTGCGACCGGCGGAGGAGACGATCCCCTGGGTGACGCTGGAGCGTAGTCCGAGCGGGTTGCCGATCGCGAGCACGATGTCCCCGACCTGGACCTTGGAGGAGTCGGCGAACGTCGCCGGGTGCGGCCTGGGGCCGTTGAGGCGGATCACGGCGATGTCGTTCTGCGGGTAGATCCCGACGAGCGTCGCGCGATGCTGGCCTTCGGTGGGGAGCGTCACCGAGATCGTCTGTGCGCCCGTGACGACGTGCGCGTTCGTGACGATGTCGCCCTTCCCGTCGAACACGATGCCGGAGCCGAGCCCGGATTCGGTTTGGATCTGGACCACCTCCGGCGAGACCGTCTTCACGATGCTCGTGAAGCTCTGCTCCAGCTGTCTCACCGGAGAGCCCTGCCCCGCCGTGCTGACCGCGGCCGCCGGCACGCCGTTGTGAGCGCTCGATCCACACCCGGCCAGCCCCGCGATCGCGGACACGGCCGCCACCGCACAGGCAGCACCGAGGGGACCGTGCTCGCGCGGCGCTCTCATGCGTTTGGTGACTAGGACGCGCAGCACCGGCTGCAAGCGCTCCCGCCCGGTGTGGCATCTTTGGCAGAGCTTGGACCAAGAGCCCCACACCGTCGATCCCCGGGCGATTCGAGCAGTCGTCTCGGGGTCCGTACAGGGCGTCGGCTTCCGCGAGGCGACACGACGCCGAGCTGGCCAGCTGGATGTCCGGGGCTGGGTGCGCAACGCCGAGAACGGCACCGTGACCGTGCACGCCGAGGGTTCGTCGCCCGCCGTCGAGGCACTTGTCGCCTATCTTCGCCGAGGCCCGCGGGGCGCAGCCGTCGTCGACGTGGTCGTCCAGGACGTCAGGGTCGAGGGCCACGAGCAGTTCGCGCTCCGCGGCGTGAGCGCCGGCAGCTTCGTCGTGCAGGAGCACGCTGCGACGACGCGCCACTTCGACCTGCGCCTGGAGGTTGCCGGTTTGATGCGGTCCTGGGCGGTCCCCAAGGGCCCCTCGCTGGATCCGTCTGTCAAGCGCCTGGCGCTCCAGGTCGCAGACCACGACATCGAGCGCAACCCGTTCGAGGGCCGCACCGACGCCGGTGGCGTCGTGGTGTGGGATAGCGGCCACTACGAGCAGGGCGGCCGGGTGCCGTGGCCCGAGGCGTTGGAGCGCGGTCACGCCGTGTTCGTCCTGCACGGCACCAAGCTCCAGGGCGGCTTCGCGCTGCAGCGGACGGGGCCCGGCGGTGGCTCGCAGTGGCTGCTGGTCAAGCGGCGCGACGATTGGGCACGCCCGGGCTCCGACGTCGTCGCCGAGCAGCCCGCGTCCGTGGTGAGCGGCCGCACGCTCGACGAGGTCCTGCGCTACGGGATTTGACAGCGGTGCGAGGATGGGTGGCACGGGCCCCTCGACCGCGCGGTAGCCATGCGGTCCCTCGACGGGAACGAGTTGTCACCCACGGCTTCTGGGACTCCGACGGACCGACCGGTCCGACTTGACGAGCCGGACCGGCAACTCGAGCGAGGGGAGCGTCATGCCCTACGTCAGCGTCGGTGATGAGAACTCGGGGTCGATCGACCTCTACTACGAGGATCACGGCGCAGGGGCGCCCATCGTGCTGATCCACGGCTACCCCCTGAGCGGGCGCGCATGGGACAAGCAGGTTCCGGTCCTGCTCGAGGCCGGCCAGCGTGTCATCACCTACGATCGGCGCGGATTCGGGAAGTCCAGCCAGCCGGCGTCGGGCTATGACTACGACACCTTCGCCGCAGACCTCGCCGCGCTGATCGACGAGCTCGACCTGCGCGACGCGACGCTCGTCGGGCACTCGATGGGCACAGGCGAGGTCACCCGCTACCTCGGCACCCACGGCTCCGCGCGTGTCGCGCGGGCCGTGCTCATGTCGGCGATCCCGCCGTTCCTCCTCCAGACGGACGACAACCCCGGGGGCCTGCCCGCCGACCTGTTCGACGGCTTCATGAAGGAAGCCAGGGCGGATGTCCCCGCCTGGATGAAGGGCTTCCTTGAGAACTTCTACAACTTCGACGAATTCCGTGGCAACCTGGTCAGCGACCAGGCATTTCAGACGAGCTGGAACATCGCGGTGGGGGCCTCGGCGATTGCCGCGGTCGAGTGCATCCGCACTTGGGAGACCGACTTCCGGGAGGACCTGCCGAAGATCGACGTGCCTGTACTGGTGATCCACGGCGACGCAGACCGGACGCTGCCGTACGAGAAGACCGCCAAGCGCCTGCCGGGCCTGATCAGCGACATGGAACTCGTAACCGTCGAAGGCGGCCCGCACGCGATCGCCTGGACGCACGTCCTCCAGGTCAACAGGGCACTGCTCCAATTCATCGGCGCCGACGCGCGGGTGGCGGCAGGTTGAACGACGCTCACCCGCCGGCGCCGCCGCAGCTCGCGGCGGGACCGCCGGGCAAGCCCCACGACGAGATCGAGATGACTAGAAGGGCGTCGACCTGGGAGGGGGCCCGAGCGGGCGACCCCCGGGACCGCCGGCGAAGGTGATCCATGGGATCGAAGGCCGCTGGCCGACCCCCGGCTTCGAGTAGTCGCAGACACCCGTCGGGAACGCCTGCTGCAGCTCGGTCCACTCTTCCGGGGTGAACTTCACCGGGTATTCATTCGCGTCCAGCGGCTTGAGCTGGCACTTGATGATTTCATCGGCGAGCGGCGCGCCCGCCGCCGTGCGGGTGTCGCCGTAGTGGGGAAAGATCGTGGCGCATGTCGACGGATCGGTGATCATGGTCGTGGCGCTCTCGGGGAAGCAGCCGTCGACCGCTTGACCGGGCTTGTCGCGCGCAACCTTTTCGGCGAGCGATCCCTTGGCGTGATCGGCCTCGATGCTGGACAGCCAGCTGTCGATCAGCAGGAAGGACTTCAGACCGATGTCGGGCGGCGGCACCACACCGAGGACCGGCGCGAACGCGGGGAAGGTCCAGATGATCTGGTTGTTGTGGTTTCCGTTGGCATTGTCCAGGCGCGCACGCATCTTGTAGCTGTAATAGGAGGTGTGAATCTCGGCTGTCTCGCTGTAGGCGCGCAGGTCGATGATCGGGACCGTTGCGAGCTGCCGGGCGTCGGTGACCTGGCCGGTGCGGTAGGCGATCGCGGCCGTCCGTGAGTTGACTTCGCTGCGCTGCGGCTGCGCGTGGTTGTCGATGTCGACACCACCCATCTTCGCGTTCATCCTCGCGAACTGGGCTTGAGTGATCGCTCCGGCCTTCAGCGCCTGAAGCCCGTACTGCACACCGACGTTGCCAGCCGGCCGCTCGGCGAACCCTTCGCCTATGCGCTTCTCCACCGGCCCCCACTCGCTGGCCGAGCGTTTCCCCCAGATCGAGGCTTGGTAGTCCTGCAGGTCGCAACGGGCTCCGTGCGGGTTGGCGTTCGGGTCATAGACCTCTGACTGCGGCAGGTTGCAGTTGGACGCCCTCGTCGGATCGCCCACCGGGAAGAACAGCTTGTCCCACGCGACGCAGTCGCTCGGGTCGTGATGGCCGTCGATAGCCGGCAGCCACGGTTGGCTCGGGTTGCTTTCGAAATAGGTGACGAACCCGTGGCACTCCGCCACGTCCGCCGCCGTCGTCCACATGTCGGTGAAGCTGCAGTTCGGCTGGATTCCGTTGAGCAGGCCTGGATACATCGCCGTGACCATGTACTGCTGCAGTCCACCCCCCGAGCAGCCGTTCCCGATCGTGTAGCGGATCGGTCCGTAGGTGTCGACGATGTGCTCCTTGAGCATCATCAGCGCCTCTGCGGAGACGTTGGCGTTCGCGTCGGAGCCCTGGATGTTGAGCCCCGAGTCGGCGACCATGAACCCCCGAGACAGTGCGCTTTCGTTGAGGAACTGGTTGAGCGGGCTCGCCGGGGTGAGGACGCCGGTGGGTGGGTCCTGGGAGTGGTGAGGCGCTGTGTTGGCGCCGAACGGAACCAGGAGCTTGTGATTCCAGCCCGTCTGTGATTCCCAGGGTGACCACGACCGCCGGGGGTCGTAGAGCACGCCGATCACGTACAGCCCCCGATCCTGGGTTCCCTCCTCGATGCGAACGATGTAGGGGACCGTCGCGCCCTGATCGGTTGTCGTGGTGGCAACGTCCGCCGGCGGGTTGCTCGGGTCATACGCCTGAAACTGGCCCGTGAGGGACGACTTGTACTGGTAGCTGTAGACGGTCGGTGCGTCGCATTGCGCGTCTCGTGCCGGTCCGAGCCCGGCCGCTTCGGTGCCGCACACCCACGGCTGCACCTGCGCGCCGGCGAGCACGGGGCCGCCGATCGGATGGTTGGTGATCGTGACGCTCGCGCCCGAGCCGTTCGGCAGGCGCGCCGTCAGCACGTTTTCGCCGACGGCGAGCCCCGTGACGAGACCCTCGAAGCGGCCATCCGGGCGCACTGCGAAGGCCGAGGTGACGTCGCGCCCGTCGAGGGCGAGCTGCAGCTGCGCGCTGCGCACGCCGCTCGGCGGCAGCACGGCGACGAGCGCCTCCCCGCCCGAGACGAGATCCGCTCGGTTCGACAGCACTTCGATTCGCACGGCGCTCGCTGCCGAGGCGGGCGATGCGAGTACCGGCAGGGCGAGCGCTGCGAGTAGCGCTGCGACGGCGATCGGACGCGCGCGGTTCATGGCTCCCATTCCTCCCTACAGGCCGTAGGTTACACCTCGTCGGTTGCTGACCGTAACCTACGGCGCGTAAGATGTCAAGCATGGCGCAGGCCCAGGATCAGAGACCCCGTGACGTCGCCGGCTACAAGCACGGGCGGGTCCCCCGCGCGGTTCGCTACGACCAGCTCCTCGACCTCGCCGAGGGGCTGCTCGTCGAGCGCGGCTACGCGGGCTTCTCCATCGACGACCTCTGCCGTGCGGCCGGCGTGAGCCGGCCCGTCGTCTACGAGCATTTCGGCTCGAAGGACGGCATCTACCTCGCATGCGTCGGGCGCATCCGCGCCGAGTTCGAAGAGGCCGTGCTGAATGCCTCCGCGGGCAGCCAGGACCTGGCCACGACCCTCGAGCGGGGGGCCGATGCGTTCTTCTCGATCCTCGAGCGAGACCCGCGGCGCTGGTCGCTCGTCTACGGCGGCGCCAACGCGCTCGTCGGCCCGCTGGCGGGTCAGCTCGCCGACCTGCGAGACACGACCGTCCAGCAGATCGCCGTCGCCTCGGCGCCCTTCGCGCCGCACGCCGAGCCCGAGCGACTCGCCGCCTGGGCACACGCCGTCTCCGGCGCCGGTGAGCAGCTTGGCCGATGGTGGCTTCGCAACCCGCAGATTCCCCGAGAGCGCATCGTCGCCTACCATCGCGACTTCCTCACTGCCGCGGCCAGATACCTGATCGCATCGACGGAAGCCGGCCCGGTTCCGGACAGCCACGGCTAGCCGGCCTGGCCGCGGCCTCAGGCCGCCGGGACCTGTTGGGTGATGCAGTGGATGTTGCCGCCTCCCAGGAGGATCTCGCGAGCGGGGACGCCCACGATCTCGCGACCAGGAAAGCAACCGCGCAGCACGTCGGCTGCCGCGTCGTCGAAGCGCTCGTCGAGCAGCGGGAACACGATCCGCCCGGTTCCTGGATAGAAGTTGACGTAGGACGCCGCCATGCGGTCTCCGCCGCGGCGAGGCATGGTTCCCGCGACCGGGGTCACGCCCTTGGCCTCCTCCTCGGTCATCAGCAACGGCCCCGGGGCCGGGATCTTGATCACCTCTAGGGTCCTGCCGCGCGCGTCGGTCGCATGCTCGAGCCTCTCGAGCGCGTCTCGTGCGATCGCACGCGTCGGATCGGACTCATCTTCGGTCCAGCTCAGCAGCACCACACCGGGCTTCACGAAGCATGCGAGGTTGTCCACGTGCCCGTCGGTCTCGTCGTTGTAGAGCCCTCGCCCGAGCCAGATCACGCTCTCCGCCCCGAGGTGGTCGTACAACACCCGCTCGATCTCCTGCCGTGTGAGCCCGGGGTTGCGATTGGGATTGAGCAGGCACTCTTCGGTCGTGAGCACGGTCCCCTGTCCGTCGACGTGGATCGAGCCACCCTCGAGCACGATCGGCGCTCGGTAGCGATCGGCGCGTTCGATCTCGAGGACCTTCTGGGCGGCGCGGTCGTCGTGATCCCAGGGCGAGTAGAGACCGCCCTCGAGTCCCCCCCACGCGTTGAACTGCCAGTCCACCCCGCGAAGGCCAGCGCCGCCGTCGACGACGAACGTCGGGCCGATGTCGCGCATCCACGCGTCGTCTGTGGTGATCTCCACCACGCGCACCGATGGCGCGAGCGCGGCACGGCAATGCTCGAACTCGGCGTCCGAGACCGCCATCGTCACGGGCTCGTCCGCGTTGATCGCCTCCGCCACGGCGGCAAAGGCGCGCTGGGCGGGCTTCGCGTCCAGGCGCCAGTTGTCGGGGCGCTCGGGCCAGGCCATCCAGCAGCCGCCGTGAGGCTCGAACTCCCCGGGCATCCGGTAGCCGTCCGCGGCCGGCGTGGAGGCGATCGTCGCGCTCATCGCTCGGCGAGCGAAGCGTAGGCCTCCGGCCGTCGGGTGCGCAGGAACGGAAACAGCTCGAGCCAGTCCGAGCGCTGGTCCAGGTCGAGGTCCGCCACCAGCACGGCGGGCTCGTCACGCGGGGCCTGCGCGAGCTTTCGCCCATAGGGATCGCAGATGAACGACGAGCCGTAGAACCGCAGCGGCGGCTCCTCGCCGAAGCGGTTGACGGCGACGATGAAGACCCCGTTGGCGATCGCGTTGCCGATCATCACCTGCTCCCAGAGAGGCTGGGTGTCGAAGTCTGGGTGGTCCGGCTCGGAGCCGATCGCGGTGGGGTAGATGAGCACCTCGGCGCCCTCCAGGCTGTACGCGCGCGCGAGCTCCGGAAACCACTGATCCCAGCATGTGGGCAGGCCCAGATGCGCGTCGCCGAGCGCGATCACCGGGAACGCGTCTCCGTCCGCCGGGCCGGGCCTGAAGTAGCGGTCCTCGTGGTAGCCGGCCGAGATCGGGATGTGAAGCTTGCGAGTCCGCGCGAGCAGCCGTTCATCCGGCGCGACGAGTATCGCCGTGTTGTAGCCGAGGCCGTCGTCGCCCGGCGAGCGCTCGTACAGGGAGGCATGCACATGAGCGCCCGTCTCGCGCGCCATCCTAGCCGCGAACCTGTAGGTCGGTCCGCCAGGAAGCTCCTCCGGCTCGGCTCCCGCCGCGCTCGGTCCGTCCGGATCCACGGCGAAGTAGCGGCTGAGCGTGAGCTCCTGCAGGCACACCAGCTGCGCGCCCTCGGCCGCTGCTAGCCGGATCCCGGCCGCGAGGGCGGCGGCGTGCACCTCGGGGTCGGCGTGCCAGCGCTGCTGGACGGCTGCGACACGCAGCGGGCGTCGCCGGGGCGGACGCGTGCGCGCCGGAGAGGCGTGCGGGCCCAAAGCCGTGACGAGGACGATCTCATCCGGGGTGCCCTCGACCGCGACCCGCCGTGTGCTCGGACCATCGCTCGGTTGTGATGATGCCTCCAATGTGTCCTCCTAGGCGGCCCAGTCGCCGCTGCACGCGTGGCCGCGACTGGGGTCGCACCCACCATTGTGCCGTCTGCGGGCGTTGAGCGGGAGCGGTAAGTCGTCCCGGATCACGCCCGCAGAGGCGGCGAGTCCGCCCGCTCACCCGGTCATGAGCCAGCCGCCGTCCACCTGGAGCACCTGCCCTGTGATGTAGCCGCCTCCGTCTGAGGCCAGGAACAGGGTCGCCTCGGCGATCTCCTCCGGGGTGCCCATGCGCTTGAGCGGCGTCATCGCAACCGCCTGCTCGAGCTGCGCCGGATCGATGTCCCAATCGGCCTCCCAGTTGGCTTCGATCGCACCCGGCGAGATCGCGTTGACGCGGATCAGCGGCGCCAGGTCTCGGGCGAGCGAGGCGGTGAACGCACGCACCGCGCCCTTGGTGGTGCAGTAGCCGACCGCGACCGAGTTGATGAGGTTCTCGGGGTCGACACCGTTGCCATAGGAGCCGGAGAAGTTCACGATCGCCCCGCGCCCCGCGGCCTCCATGTGCGCCCGCACTGCTTGGCACATGCGCACGCTGCCGAGCACGTCGACGTTCAGCAGCTGCGCGAGCTCGCGCGGATCGATCTGCTGCGAGCGGACGTAGTCCTTGGGATCGATGCGACCGGCGGTGTTGACGAGCACTTCGACGGGGCCATAGCGCTCGAGCGCACCCGCGACGAAGTCCCGCACCGATCCCCCTTCGGTCACGTCCAGCACGGCCGCGAACGCCTCCCCTCCCTCCGCCTCGATCCGCTCGACGTTGGCCTGTGCCGAGTCACGTGAGGTGCGATAGCCGAGAGCCACCCGCGCACCCTCCCGACCGAGCGCACGAGCCACTGCCCCTCCGAGCGCACCACCCGCTCCGGTGACCACCGCCACGCGCCCGACGAACCGCCGGCCGTCATTCCATAGCTTCTCCATGGCTGCCTCCCGTAGTCGATCACCAAAGCCCTGCACGCCCAGCCGCCGGGACATTACAGCCCACTGGACACGCTGTCCAGCGTCGTCGGGCTGCTCGGATCAAGGGCCGACGGGACGGTAGCTCGTGGAGCGCATCACGATACGCGTCTCGGTCTGAGCCGCGCCGGCCTTCTGACGGACGGCGCGAACGGTCTGGTCGAGGTCGTCGGCGTCTCGGCAGGCCACTCGAAGCTGATAGTCGAAGCGCCCGGTGACGAACGTCACCTCGCGCACGGCGCCGAGCTCGCCGACATGCCGCTCGAAGTCCTCGGGAGCGACATCGGCCTGCAGGCGCACGTCGATCAGAGCATCGAGGGAGCGTCCCACGCTGCCGAGGTCGATGACGACGGTGAATTCGCGTATGACGCCGGCACTGCGCAGCCGGCGGACACGGTCGGCCGCTCCATGCGGGCTCAGGCCGACCTGGTCCCCGATGCTGGCGAAGGACGCCCTTCCATTCTGCACGAGTGCATTGAGGATTCGGAAGTCAATCTCATCGAGGACTGTGGTTTTCACCAGATCACGGCCAACTCTGTTGAACTTGGAGCGTGGGTTGCCATCATCGCATCTATTCCGACCAACGCGACGTCAGAGGCACCATGCGCATAGGGATCCCCACAGAGATCAAGGACAGCGAGTACCGCGTCGGGCTGGTGCCGTCGGGTGCCCGGGACCTGTGCGACCGCGGCCACGAGGTGATCGTCCAAGCGGGCGCCGGGATCGCGTCTGGCAGCCCCGACTCCCACTACGCCGCACAGGGTGCCGTGGTCGTCTCCGACGCGGACGCCGTCTTCAGCCAGGCCGACCTGATCGTCAAGGTCAAGGAGCCTCAGCAGGTCGAGGTGGCACGCCTCCAGGAGCATCAGGCGCTCTTCACCTTCCTGCACCTGGCCCCGGACGCCGAGCTGACTGCGGCTCTTCTGGAGAGCAACGCGACCTGCATCGCCTACGAGACCATCGAGGACACGCGCGGGCGCCTGCCGCTGCTCGCGCCCATGAGCGAGGTCGCAGGCCGCATCGCCACACAGGCCGGTGCCTACATCCTGCAGCTGCCTCTGGGCGGGCGGGGCGTGCTGCTCGGCGGCGTTCCCGGGGTCCCCGCCGCGAAGGTCAAGATCATCGGCGGAGGCGCCGTCGGCGCGAACGCGGCCATGATCGCGCTCGGCATGCAGGCCGACGTGACGATCTTCGACACCGACCTCGATCGCCTTCGCGAGCTCGATCTGATCTTCGCCGGCCGGGTCGACACGTGCTACGCGTCGGCTCTGGCGATCGAGGAGCACCTCGCCGAGGCCGACCTGGTGATCGGGGCCGTGCTCAGGGCGGGCGCTCGCGCACCGCATGTGATCCGCCGCCAGCAGCTCGCCGGAATGAAGGCAGGCGCGGTGCTGGTGGATGTCTCGATCGACCAGGGCGGGTGCTTTGAGACCTCGCGGCCCACGACGCACTCCGAGCCGACCTACGAGGTCGACGGGATAACCCACTACTGCGTGACGAACATGCCGGGCGCCGTGCCGGTGACCTCGACGATGGCGCTCACCAACGCGACCCTGCCGTACGTCCTGAAGCTCGCGGAGGAGGGCGTTGCGACCGCGCTCGCCGACAGCCCGGGCTTCCGCAAGGGGCTGACCACCTTCGCCGGCAGCTTGACCTCCGAGCCGGTGGCAAGCGCACAGGGCCGGCCGTGGACGCCCGCCGAGGAGATCCTGACGAGCGTCCTCACGCCGGCGATGACATGAGGCGGTGCGCGAGCGGGGCCTCGCCACGCGCCTGCGTGGAGACGGAGCCCGTCAGGCCCGGTCGATCGCGGCGAGCCGCGTGTCGAGGATCGCTTCGCCGATCGTGTCAACGGCGAAGCTGAGCTGCTCGTCGGAGATCACAAAGGGCGGAGCGAGCAGGAGGATGTCGTCGAGCAGCGGCCGCATGCGCAGACCATGCCGCTGCGCCTCGTCCGCCACGAGCTGCGACCTCCGCTGCTCTGGGAGGAATCGCTCACGGGTGTCGCGATCGGCCACCAGCTCGATCCCGGCGATCAGCCCGGCGGAGCGGACCTCGCCCACCTCCTCGAGCTCGGAAAGCCGATCCAGCTCACGTCCCAGATGCTCTCCGCGCGCCACCACGGCCGGGATGAGGTTCTCGCGTTCAAGGATGTCCAAGCACGCCAGGGCCACGGCGCATGCCACGGGATTGCCTGAATGGGTGAAGCCGTGCATCAGCGGCGCTTCCGAGGGAGAGGCTTCGCGCAGCCACGCCCAGAGGCTCGCTCCCAGCACCACGCCGCCGAGTGGGACGTAGCCGTTGGTGATGCCCTTTGCGAAGGTCAGCAGGTCGGGAGCCACATCGTCCCGGTCGACTCCGAGCCAGTGACCGGTCCGTCCAAAGCCCGTGATGACCTCATCGGCGATGAGAAGCACGTCCTGCCGGTCGCACACGGCGCGCACCGCCGACAGGTAGCCGGCCGGGGGAACGATCGCACCGCCGGCACCGAGCACGGGCTCGAGAATGACGGCCGCGACGCGGTCGCTGCCCGCCGCCTTGATCGCGTCCTCGAGCGCCTCGCCCCGGCACACCGGACAACTCGCCGCGTCACATGGGACGCCCGCCGCGCATCTGTACTGGTAGGGCGTTGGAATGTGGTCGATGTCCTCGGCCAGTGGACCAAATCCCGAGCGGTAGGCGGCGAGGCCGGTGGCCGCAGTCGTCGCTATCGCCAATCCGTGGTAGGCCCGGTCGTGGGCGAGGATGATGGTCTTCTCCGCGCGTCCCTGCGATGCCCAGTACGCACGCGCGAGCTTGATCGCGGTCTCGTTGGCCTCGGAGCCACCCGAGGCGAAGAACACCGCACTGTCGCCGCCCAGCGTTTTCAGCGCGATGCGCTGTGCCAGTTCGATGGCCGGCGGGCTCGAGCTGCCGCCGAAGGTCGTGCAATAGGCGAGCTTTGACATTTGCGCGGCGGCCGCCCGGACGAGCTCCTCGCGCCCGTAGCCGAGATTCACCGTCCACAGGCCCGCGATCCCATCGAGAACCCGCTGTCCGTCTGCGAGCACCAGCTCGCATCCGTCGCCTTCGACCGCAACTGTTGGCCCGCTCTCGCGAAGGCGCGCGTGATTGGTGAGCGGGTGGACCAGGTGAGCGAGGTCCGCGGCGACCAGCGACGCCATGTCATCTGGTTCGTCGCCCCACCCCTCGGTGTCCCCAGCGACCGCGGAATCCGGTCTACGCATGGCGCCGCACACTAACAGAGATTAGACAGGCTGTCTAGTGCGTGCACGGTCGCCTCGGCCGCGTCGCGGGACGTTCAGTGCGGGCGCAGGCTCGCCCGCATCAGCGCCGCCGACGCTGGCCGATCGATGTCCGCGAGCAGCCCCGCGGCGGCGAGCAGGTAGTCGTGATCGATCGAGATGCCCGGTTCGCGCGGCGCAAGCGAACGGTCGTCCAGGCGCCCGAGGGCTTCGCTCAGGATCTCCACCCCACCCTCGGCGCGCACGAGCATTCCGCCCGTGCCGAGCAGCAATGGCGCTCGCCGCAGGTCGGGCCCGTCGGTGGCGATCCGCGCCGGCTGGTTCGGGACCGCGGTGATCGTCAGGCGTCCGCAGTGCCGGCGGATGGCCTGCTGGACGCAGGAGACGGCGAGTGCCCGGTCGATCGAGGACTCACTGGGGTCGACGGCCACGAACCCCGGCGCGAGTGCGCGCATGTCAGCCGCGGCTTCGGCGGTCGCTCCGTCGAGCCCAAGCGCCTGAAGCAGCCACTCGCGGTCGCTCGCGAGCACCGAGGGCGCATTGGAGCGGACGCCGAGGTCGCCCTGCACGGAGCGCAGGACCGGGAGCAGCGGCAGAAGCGGGCCCCTGATCCCAGGGCTCGGCGCTTCGCCCTGGGTGGCGCTGTGCACGTCGGTCGTGGCGCCTCCGATATCGACCACCACCACGTCGCCGAGATCCTCCGCTAGCAGCCGCGTGGCTCGCAGCACCGCCTCGGGCGTGGGCATCACCACGTCGCGCGCAAACTCGGACTCCCCGCTCAGCCCCTTCCCCTTGATCACGTGGCTGACGAACGCGTCGGAGATCGCAGCGCGGGCCGGCTCGACCACGATCGCCCCGATGCGCGGCATCACGTTGCCGACGATGTCCACGCGGGCGCCGTGGCGGGCGAGGATCGCGCCGACGCGCTCGGCGATGCGCTCGTTGCAGGCCACCACGAAGTGCGTGTCCATGGGCGCGGCGGCGATCGCTTCCGCGTTGGCGAGCACGATCGCCTCCTGGCCGCCGTCGGTCCCGCCGCAGAACAGCACGACCTCCGGGGCGGCCCGCTCGAGCTCGACGCGCTCGGCCTCGCCGAGGCGCCCGCTCAGCACGACATCTATACGCGCGCCGGCGTTGAGGGCGGCCTGACGGGCGGCCGCGGCGGTGAGCTCGCCGACCAGGCCGATCGCCGCAACACGAAGGCCGCCGGCTGCGCTCGACGCAGCCCGCCGTGGTCCGAGCGTGACGGGCTCGCCGATCGCGGACAGGGCGTCCCCGAGCGCAGCGCGATAGCCGCGCATGACATCGGTCTCGACGGTCGTCGGAGACTGCGCGCGAGCGAGCAGCCGACCGCTGCCGAGCTCGACGACCGCGACCTTCGTGAACGTGCTGCCGAAGTCGGCAAGGACGGCCGCGGTCACGCGGTGGCGGTCTGCCGATCGTGCCGGCCGAGCTCGTCGATCAGCTGCTCGATGTCCGCGGGCGTGCTCACGCCGATCCGGGCGAGGTCCTCGCGTACGTCGACCGGGATGTCCGAGCCGTCGATGTCCTCGTTGAGCACGCCGCCCATGTACACGCGCGTGTCGCCGATCCCGGCGCGGTCGAGCTCCTCGCGCAGCTTCGTCGCGAACGACCGCGCCACGCCGTTGTGGGTGGTGACGACCACCGCCTCCGCGTTGGTCTCAAGCGCCACCTTGACGATGTCCTCGGGGTCACGGTTGATGCCGAAGTCGATCACGTCGGTGCCGACCGCCTCGAGGGTCGAGACGAGCAGGAACTCGGCGAATTCGTGCACGTCGGTCGAGCTGACGACCACCTTGCGCCCGCGCAGGCGTGGGTCGGCCTCGCGCTTGGCGAGCGCTTCGACCAGTCGGGCGCGCTCCTCCATCGTCTGGCGGACGAGATCCGTTTGCATGATCGGCCGACGGCCGCCTGGGTACGTGCTGTCGACCTCACCGGCCCCGAACAGCGACTCGCAGCCTTCGGCGCCGAGGCGCTTGAGGACGAACAGCAGCCGGGCGGGATCCTGCATGTCGACGCCCGACTCGGTGAGCGCCCTGATGGCGTTCTCGTAGAAGCGCCGGCCGCCCTCGACGAGGCGGTCGCGCATGCCCTCGATGTGCGACCAGTCGATCGTCGGGGCCACAAGCGGGGCATAGCCCTCGAGGCGGCGGCTGACGGCCTGGACCGTGGCAACCTCCTGCCAGGTGGGTATGCGCTGCATCTCCGTGACCGGCACGGCGATCGGCGCACCGCCGAGCTTGTAGTGGCTGTCGACGAGCTTCATGAACAGCACGTCGGTGCTCATGACCGCGTAGTTCGCCTCCGTGTCGGGTCCGTTGCCGATGGTGTCGCCCTGCAGGAACGCACACGGCACGCGCTCGTTCACGTCGTTGAGCGCGAGGGTCATCGCCGACTTCGTTATCGGGTTCGCGGTGAGGCCGCCCCAGGAGATGGAGAACTCGGCGCCGCACAGCTCGCGCGCGATGAACCGCTCGAGCATCGCCCAGCCGACATAGCTCGCGTAGTCGTGGAAGACGCCTGGGTAGCCATCCTCGAGGTAGGTGTCGAAGCAGACGCCGCCATCGCGCGCTCCGGCGAGCACGCCGACGGCCTTCAGGAACGACATCGCCTGGGCCACCTCGTCATCCCAATAGGGCCAGCGCCAGGTGTACTGGCTGAAGACGCCCACGTATGTCACGCCGACGGCGAGCGCGTCGAGCACGTTGTCGAGGGAGCCGGGACCGCCGATGCAGTTGTCCGCCGCCTCGGCCTGGATCGGCACCGTGTGCGTGAGCTCCCACCAATCCTGCTCGGTCCAGAGCACGGGTCCCGTCTCCTGCGGCGCGTCCGCGCGCAGGTGCTTCGGGAGCCCCATCCGGCGCTCTGCAAGCAGGTTGAAGCGGTCCGGCGGGCGGACGCCGCGTCGCAGCGCGTCCTCGTAGATGAGGCCGAGCGCCTCGCGCGTCTCGGGCCAGGTGGCCAGGCCCAGGTTCATGCAGGTGCACGGGATGCCGTTCTCGCGTGCGTGCAGCCGGTACTCGAGCTCGGAGCCGAAGCCCTTCTCTTCGAGATACATCGAGGGAGCGCGCTCGAGCTTGCGCCCGAGCTCGACGCCCTCGCGCACCGCGTCGCGCCCGTCTGGGAGGTCGTCCGGAATGAGGGAACTGAGGTCCACGTCTACGGGCACGCCACTCTCCTTCGGGTCCGATCGAGCTTAGGGCGCCGCCGGCCGCAGCGCCAGCCGCGGTTGCAGCGGTCGCAGCCTAACACCCATTAGACAGGCTGTCCAGCTTCGGATGGGGCCGGCACGGCGCCGACGGCATCCCACGCATCGATCGCGGCGCTGAGGCTCGGGGCCGCGTCGAGCAGGCGCCTGGTGTAGGAGTGTGCCGGGGACTCCAGCACCTCCCTGGTCGCGCCTTCTTCGCAGATCGAGCCGTTCTCCAGCACGAGCGTGCGCTCGGCGATGGTCGCCACGACGCCGAGGTCGTGCGTGATGAAGATCAGCGACAGGCCGAGCTCGTCGCCCAGCTCGCGCAGCAGCTCGAGCACCACGGCCTGGACGGAAACGTCGAGCGCCGAGGTGATCTCGTCACAGATCAGCACCTCGGGACCGGCGGCGAGCGCCCGTGCGATCGCGACGCGTTGGCGCTCTCCGCCGGAGAGCTCACGCGGGTAGCGCTGCGCGATTCGGGCTGGGAGGCGCACGGCCTCCAGCAGCCGCGCCACCTCGGCGCGCGCGAGCTCCTGCGTAAGCCGTCGGAGCACGCGCGCGGGGCGCTCCAAGGAATCGGCCACCGTGTACCTCGGGTTGAGCGCCTCCGTGGGGTTCTGGAACACGATCTGAACACGTCGGCGCTGCTCCACCGTTCGCTTACGCGCGAGGCCGGCGAGCTCCTCTCCGGCGAGCAGCACCCGCCCGGCCGACGGCGCGTGCAACCCGGCGATCACGCGGGCGATCGTCGTCTTGCCGCTGCCCGACTCGCCGACGAGCGCAAGGCATGACCGTTTGGAGAGCTCGAAGGAGATGCCGTTCACGACCACGGTGCTGCCGCGGGTGCCGCGATACTCGGCGCGCAGGCCGTCGACCTCGAGGATCACCGGCTCGCTCACCGGCGCCTCACTCGCCGCCGGCAGCGGCGTCCATTGGGTCGGCGGCGTATCGCGCCACCGGAAGCAGCGAACGTCATGCGCGTCGTCGACGGGCTCGAACTGCGGCAGCTCGCCGTCGC
Source organism: Solirubrobacterales bacterium (assembly GCA_025964115.1). Classification (GTDB taxonomy): domain Bacteria; phylum Actinomycetota; class Thermoleophilia; order Solirubrobacterales; family Solirubrobacteraceae; genus Palsa-744. The sequence continues at coordinate 770 of JAOPZM010000126.1, read as the reverse complement.
AGCGCTCGACCCGTTGATCGCAGCGCGCCGCGAACGGGCAGCCGGGCGGCCGGTCGGTGACGGCGGCCGCGATCCCGGGCATCGCCCCGAGCATGCGTGGGCGCAGGTGATCGGGGGTCGCGGCGATCAGGCCCCGCGTGTAGGGATGGCGGGGATGGCGCAGGATCTCGGCGGCCGGACCCTGCTCGACGATATGGCCGGCATACATCACGGCGATGCGGCCGGCGATCTGGGCGACGACCGCCAGGTCGTGCGTGATGTAGAGCATCGCGACGTGCTGCTCGTCGCGCAGACGCAGGAGCTCCTCGAGGATGCGGCTCTGCGTGACGACGTCGAGCCCGGTCGTCGGCTCGTCGAGCACGACCAATGCGGGGTCGGGCGCGAGCGATGCGGCGATGCACACGCGCTGCTGCTGGCCACCGGACAGCTGGTGCGGGTAGCGGCGCGCAAACAGGCGGTCACCGGGCAGTCCCACTCGCTCGAGCAGGCGCTGGCTGAGGTCGCCGTCGCCGCGCTCGGTGCGGATCATGTCCTCGATCGCGTCGGCCACCCGGTTGGCCGGGTTCAGGGCCGTACCCGGGTTCTGCGGCACGTAGGAGACCAGGCGCCCGCGAGCGCGACGGAACTCCCTCGGCCCGTGAAGCTCCTCGCCCGCGATCGCGATCTCGCCGGCGGTCATCTTCAGGCCGGCCGCGTTGTAGCCGAAGATCGACAGCGCGGTCGTCGTCTTGCCCGAGCCAGACTCGCCGACCAGCCCTAGGATCTCGCCC
>JAOPZM010000121.1 GCA_025964115.1 Solirubrobacterales bacterium | reverse complement strand
GACGAAAACCCGCGGCCTGGTCTCGGGCGGCGGGGCAAAGCCCTGGCGCCAGAAGGGCACCGGCCGTGCTCGTGCGGGCTCCAACCGCTCGCCGATCTGGACCGGTGGCGGCGTCACGTTCGGCCCGCACCCCCGCTCCTACACCTTCAAGGTCAACCGCAAGGAGCAGCGCGCCGCGCTGCGCAGCGCGCTCTCGCTCCACGCCGAGCGCGCGTCGATCGCGATCATCGACGCCTCGGCGTTCACCGCGCCCAAGACCCGCCAGGCGCTCGACCTGCTCGAAAATTGGGGCCAGCCCTCCCCCACGCTCGTCGTGCTCGCCGACGCGGAGTCCTCCGCGGCGCTGTCCTTCCGCAATCTCGCACGCGTGAGCGTGCTCACGGCCGAGAACGTGGGCGTCACCGATCTGCTCGGAGCCGCCTCGCTGGTGGTCTCCGAGCCGGCCCTCGCGGCGCTCACCGCGCGAGCCGGCGCAACAGGCCGCGGCGCCGACACGGCGGAGGCGAAGGTCTGATGGAGCCCTCGCAGGTCCTGATCCGCCCCGTCGTCTCGGAGAAGAGCTACGTGCTCTCGGCCGCGAACCGCTACACCTTTCGCGTGCATCCGGACGCGCACAAGACCCAGATCCGCCAGGCCGTCGAGGAGCTCTTCGGCGTGCACGTGGTCGAGGTGAGGACGCTGAGCGTCAAGTCCAAGCCCAAGCGCCGCGGGACCACGCGCGGACGCACGCGGACGTGGAAGAAGGCCATCGTGCAGATTCGCGATGGCGAGACGATCCCGATCTTCCAGGGCCTCGGCGCCTTGGAGGGGAGCTGAGCCATGCCGATTCGCAAGCCCAAGCCCACGAGCCCTGGAATGCGGTTCGTCTCATACCCCGACTTCGCCGAGATCACGAAGTCCGAGCCGGAGAAGACGCTCGTCGAAGGCCTGACCAAGAGCGGCGGGCGCAACCGCCACGGCCGCAAGACGGCCAGGCATCGCGGCGGGGGCGCCAAGCGCGCCTACCGGCGGGTCGACTTCAAGCGGCGCAAGGACGGCGTGGACGCGCGCGTCGCTGCGATCGAGTACGACCCCAACCGCTCCGCCTACATCGCGCTGCTGCACTACACCGATGGCGAGAAGCGCTACATCCTGGCGCCGCAGCGGCTGACGGTCGGGATGACCGTCGCCTCGGGCGAGAAAGCCGACATCGCCGTGGGCAACTGCATGGAGCTGGCCCGCATGCCGGTCGGCACGGTCGTCCACAACGTCGAGCTGCAGCCGGGCCGCGGCGGGCAGCTGGCACGCTCGGCCGGCGCCTCGGTCCAGCTGATGGCCAAGGACGGGGACATGGCCACGCTGCGACTGCCCTCCGGCGAGATGCGGATGGTGCGGGCGGAGTGCCGCGCCACCGTGGGCGTGATCGGCAACGCCGACCACCAGAACGTGAAGGTCGGCAAGGCCGGGCGCAAGCGCCACATGGGCGTGCGCCCGCAGACGCGCGGCACCGCGATGAACCCGGTGGACCATCCGCACGGCGGCGGCGAGGGCTCGACGACGGCGGGACGCCACCCGGTCACGCCCTGGGGCGTGCCGACCCTCGGCTACCGCACGCGCAAAAAGCACAAGGCCTCCGACCGCTACATCGTGCGCGGGCGCAGGCGTGGGAAGGGCAAGCAGCGATGAGCCGCTCGAGCAAGAAGGGCCCGTGGGTCGAAGAGCGCCTGCTCGTGCGCATCGAAGCGCTCAACGCGGCCAACAACAAAAAAATGCTCAGGACATGGTCGCGGGCGTCGACGATCTTCCCGCAGATGGTGGGTCACACGATCGCCGTGCACGACGGCAAGAAGCACGTGCCTGTCTTCATCAGCGAGTCGATGGTCGGCCACAAGCTCGGCGAGTTCGCCCCCACGCGGGTCTTCCGCGGGCACGCCGGCTCGGGGAGGGTCAGATGAGCGCCGAGGAGAAAGACGTGCCCGAGGAGGCGCCGACCGAGACCGAGGCCGCCGCGAAACCGTCCGCCGAAGAGGCGAGCGAGAAGCCGGCCGCTGAGAAGAAACCGGCCGCCAAAAAACCGGCTCGGAAAAGGGCGGCCGCCAGGAAAGCTCCCGAGGCCGAGAAACAGCCCGTCGCCGAGAAACAGCCGGCCGAGAGCTCCGAGGAGCAGACGCCCGTCGCGGAGAAACCCGCTGCGCGGAAAAAAGCCCCGAGCGCCAAACCCGCCGTCCAGGAGCCCGTCGCCAGTGAGCCCGCCCGGCAGCCCCGCGCCGCCACGCCCGGCCCGCGACGGAAAGTCGTCCGCGCCCACGCCCGCTACGTGCGCACCTCCGCGCGCAAGGCCCGCATGGTCTGCGGGCACCTGCGCGGCAAGTCAGTGCAGGAGGCACGCGCTATCCTCGCCTTCACCCCTCGTGAGGTGGCGCGCGACTGGAGCAAGCTGCTCGAGTCCGCCGTGGCAAACGCCGAGAGCAACCATGAGCTGCTCGAGGACGACCTGATCGTCCGGGAGGCATATGCCGACGAGGGGCCCACGATCAAGCGCTTCAGGCCGCGCGCGATGGGACGCGCGACGCCGATCCGCAAGCGGACCAGCCACCTCACGATCACGCTCACCCCGAGCCCAGAGCCCGGGACCACCAAGAGACGCAGCTAAGAGAAGAGATATGGGACAGAAGGTTCATCCAGAGGCAATGCGCGTGGGCTACATCCACGACTGGAAGTCGAACTGGTTCAGCGAGAAACACTTCTCGGAGTACCTGGCCGAGGACATCCGCGTGCGCGAGCACATCACCAACAAGCTCGCCCATGCCGGCCTCTCGGACATCACGATCCGTAAGGACGCCAACGAACTCGAGGTCAACATCCACACCGCCCGCCCCGGCATCGTGATCGGGAAGTCGGGCAGTGAAGTGGACGCCCTGCGCCGCGACCTGCACCAGATGACCAAAAAGCAGATCAAGGTGAACATCCTCGAGATCAAGCGCCCCGAGCTCGACGCCAAGCTCGTCGCGCAGTCGATCGCCGAGCAGCTGCAGAACCGGGTCGCCTTCCGCCGCGCGATGAAGCGCGCGCTGACCAGCGCGATGCGCTCGGGCGCGAAGGGCGTGAAGGTGCAGGTGGCCGGACGCCTTGGCGGCGCGGAGATGGCCCGCACCGAAAGCTACTCCGACGGTCGCGTGCCGCTGCACACGATGCGCGCCGATATCGACTACGGCTTCTACGAGTCGCGCACGACCTTCGGCCGGATTGGCGTCAAGTGCTGGGTCAACAAGGGCGAGATCATGCCCGAGGGCTACGCTGGCGCGGACCTGACCGATATGAGTGCGCCGGCGCCGCCAAGCGAGCGTGACCGCGGTGGTCGCGGTGGACGCGACGGTGGCGACGGTCGT
>JAOPZM010000110.1 GCA_025964115.1 Solirubrobacterales bacterium | reverse complement strand
TTCCAGCTCGACGGCCAGGCGCTGAACACGGCCTTCAAGCGCTTCAAGGAGATCGCCGACCGCAAGAAGCATGTGACCGCCATGGACCTCGAGGCGCTCGTTACCGACGAGCTGCGCGAGGAGATCTCCGGCTACGCGCTCGACTGGTTCGAGGTCGATGCCTCCTCGCGCCGCCCACCGCACGCCAAGGTGTCCGTGACCCTGCCCGAGGGCGGGACCTCACAGGGCAGCTTCACCGGCGACGGGCCGATCGACGCCGTCTTCCAGGCGCTCAACTCGGCCACCGGCGTCGAAGCGAAGCTCAGCGAGTTCATCATCGGCGCGGTCACCGAGGGCCAGGACGCGCTTGGCGAGGTCTCGGTGGTCGTCCAGGTTGACGGGTCCACGGGCGCTGGCCAGGGCGTCTCGACGGACATCATCGATGCCGCCGCGCGGGCGTACGTGCGCGCGCTGTCGGTGGCCGTCGCGCGCTCGCGTGCCGGGGAGGCGATCGGGCTGCCCGAGACGACGGCGGGCTGAGTCCCGAGCGCCGCGGTAACGGCGAGACGTTCGGCGGCGCGTCTGTGATAGCGTACGACTGTATGACGCTGGCGACCGCTCAAGCGCCGCAGGACCGGCTCGAGCCGGCGGTGCTCGGCGCTCGCGTGAAGGCGCTGCGCGAGGCCTCGAGCCTCTCGCTGCGAGATCTGGCGGGGCGCAGCGGCGTGAGCGCGCCGATGCTCTCGCAGGTCGAGCGCGGAGAGACGAGCCCGACGCTCACGGTCGCCGCGCGCATCGCGGCCGGCCTCGAGCTGCGGCTCTCGCAGCTGCTGCGCCTCGATGAGAGCGGCAGCGTGACGATCGTGCGCGCCTCGCAGCGACAGCGCGGCGGAAACAGCCGGCGCGGGCACCGCTTCGAGGTGATGACCGCGGCGCAGCCCGGCCAGCGCGCCGAGCTCTCCCGCCACGCGCTCGCGCCCGGTGGCGCGACGGGCGCAGCCGACGACCCGCCGATGCACGAGCCGGGGAGCCGCGAGACGGCGCTCGTCGAGCAGGGCTCGGTCGTGCTCGTCTGCGACGGCCAGCGCCACGAGCTGGCCGAGGGCGACTGCGTCACCTTCGACGCCGACCTGCCCCACCACTTCGAGAACCCCACCGACGCGGAGGCCGCCTTCCTGGCACTCGTCTCCGCGGGACTGCGCAGGAGCTAGTGAGCGCAGCAGACCGACCCATCCGGACCCCGGAAGGGGTCTCCTTCAACGAAAACACGACCACTCGCCACGAGAGAGACCGATGACGATGCCAAACACGCTGTTCGACAAGATCTGGGAGGCCCACGAGGTAGCCGACGGCCTGCTCTACATCGACCTGCACCTCGTCCACGAGGTCACCAGCCCGCAGGCCTTCGACGGGCTGCGCCTCGCCGGACGGCGCGTGCGCCGGCCCGACCGCACGCTCGCAACGGCGGACCACAACACGCCCACCGACGGCACGCCCGTGGCCGCGCGCATCAAGGACGAGCTCTCCCGCGTGCAGGTACAGACGCTCGAGCGAAACTGCGAGGAGTTCGGCGTTCCCGTCTACTCGCTCGGCTCCGACCGCCAGGGGATCGTCCACGTGATCGGCCCGGAGCTCGGGGTCACGCAGCCCGGCATGACGATCGTCTGCGGCGACTCGCACACCTCGACGCACGGGGCCTTCGGCGCGCTTGCGTTCGGCGTCGGCACGAGCGAGGTCGAGCACGTTCTCGCGACACAGTGCATGGTCCAGAGCCGGCCGCGCTCGATGCGCATCACCTACGGGGGCGAGCTGGGATTCGGCGTGAGCGCGAAGGACCTGATCCTCGGCACGCTCGGCCAGCTCGGCGTCGGCGGCATGACCGGCCACGTCGTCGAGTACGCCGGCCCAGCGATCGAGGCGCTCACGATGGAGGGCCGGATGACGGTATGCAACATGACGATCGAGGGCGGCGGCCGCGCCGGAATGATCGCGCCGGACGAGACGACCTTCGACTGGTTCCGCCAGACGCCGCGGCCGGGAGCGCCCGCCGGCGCGGAGCTCGAGGCCGCGATCGAGGCCTGGCGCGAGCTGCGGACCGACGACGGTGCGAGCTTCGACGGCGAGGTCTCCGTCGACGCGTCGTCGATCTCTCCGCAGGTCACCTGGGGCACGAATCCCGGCATGGTTCGCGCGGTCACCGAGCGCGTCCCCTCGCCCGATGAGTTCGACAGTCCCGCCGCCCGCGAGGCGACCGAACGCGCGCTTCACTACATGGCGCTCGAGCCGGGCACGCCGATCGAGCAGATCGCCGTGGACCGCGTGTTCATCGGCTCCTGCACCAACTCGCGCATCGGCGACCTGCGCGCCGCCGCCGAGGTCGTCGCCGGGCGCAAGGTCGCCGCAGGCGTCAACGCGATGGTCGTGCCCGGCTCCCAGCAGGTCAAGGCGCAGGCCGAGGCCGAGGGGCTCGACCGCGTCTTCCGCGACGCCGGCTTCGACTGGCGCGTCGCGGGCTGCTCGATGTGCCTTGGCATGAACCCCGACATCCTCCAGCCGGGGGAGCGCTGCGCCTCGACGTCGAACCGCAACTTCGAGGGCCGACAGGGACGCGGAGGGCGGACGCACCTCGTCTCCCCGCAGATGGCCGCCGCCGCCGCCATCGAGGGCCGTTTCGTCGACATCAGGGAGTGGGCATAGTGGACCCGATAGAGACCATCGTCGGAGCCGTCAGCCACCTCGACCGCTCCGACGTGGACACCGACCAGATCATGCCCAAGCAGTTCCTCAAGCGTGTAGAGCGAACCGGCTTCGGCGAGTTCCTCTTCTACGACTGGGCGAAGGAGCCCGGGTGGGATCTGCCGGCCAACCCGATCCTCGTCGCCGGCGAGAACTTCGGCTGCGGGTCCTCGCGCGAGCACGCCCCGTGGGGACTCCAGGACTATGGCTTCCAGGCGATCGTCGCGCCGTCGTTCGCCGACATCTTCTACTCCAACTGCACCAAGATCGGCCTGCTCCCGATCGTGCTCGACGAGACGCACTGCCAGGCGCTCGCCCGTGCCGGCGAGGGGCAGGTCGACCTGCAGGCTCAGGAGGTCCGCTACCCCGGCGCTGACGGCGAGCTGGTCAGCGTCCCGTTCGAGATCGACGCAGAGATCCGCCGCAGGCTGCTCGCCGGGCTGGACGACATCGGCGTGACCCTCGGCGAGGCGGGACGGATCGAGGCCTTCGAAGCCGATCGCGAGCGCAGCGGCCCCGTGACGACGGCGCTCTGATCCGCTGGGCGATCGCGTGCAAGGGCAACTCCTGGGCTCCCAGCGGGTTCCAAGGATCGAGTCCTCCCATCCCTGATCAAGGAGACACATCTATGACCCTGCGTAGACGTCTGTTAGGCGCCGTCGCCGTTTCGGCGTGCGCAATCTCGCTTGCGGTCCCCGCTCTCGCGGGCGCGGCGACCCCGAAGGCGGGCGAAAAGACCTTCCAGCAGACGTACCCGCTGGCTTCGAAGCTCTGTGCCAGCGTGGTCGCCGGCACCGAGGGCAAGCACCTGAAGCGCTTCGCGACGCAGATCCTCGTGGACTGCACGACCCTCCAGACCGCCTTCACCGCGGCCCAGAGCACCGTGCTCGCCGCCCGGACCACGCTCACCGCGCAGATCACGGCCGATCGCGCTGTGGTCACGACCGCGTGCCCGACCCCGAAAGACGCGGCCGTTCTGTGCCTGCAGACCCGCAGCCAGGAGAACAAAGCAATCGCCGCGCTGCGCGCTCAGCGGCTGCTGGCTGTGCGCCACTACTACAAGACGGTCGAGGCGAACCGCGCGGCCTTCTGGCATGCGATCCGCGCCCTGCCCGGCGAGGGTCACGCACACGCGGACCAGCCGATCCCAGTGGAGAAAGTCTGAACCGCCCGCTGCGGCGACCACCGAGGTTCTCGAGGTCGCCGTGGAAGGTCGCCAAGGGCCGCACGCGCGTGAGCGCGTGCGGCCCTTGGCCGTGGGCGCCGCCTCGACGCCCCGAGGGCCGGTAGCGTTCGCGCGCTGATGGCCGCGCACATCGTCACGCTGCCCGGGGACGGGATCGGCCCGGAGATCATGGCCCCCACGCTCGAGCTGCTGAACGCCGTCGGCGAGTTCGACTTCGAGGAGCATGTGTTCGGTGGGGCGTCGATCGACGCCCACGGGACCGCGCTGACCGAGGAGGTCCTCGACGCCTGCCGGCGAGCAGACGCGGTGCTGCTCGGGGCGGTGGGCGGCCCCAAGTGGGACACGACCGACCCGCACGCGCCACGGCCCGAGGCGGGGCTGCTGGGGCTGCGCAAGGGGCTCGGCCTCTACGCGAACCTGCGCCCGGTGAAGCCGCTGCCCGCGCTCTACGGCGCCTCCCCGCTTCGTCGAGAGCGCATCGAGGGCACCGATCTGCTCGTCGTGCGCGAGCTGACGGGCGGCATCTACTTCGGCGAGAAGACGCGGACCGCCAGCTCGGCCTCGGACGTCTGCTCATACACCACCGCCGAGATCGAGCGCATCGCTCGCACGGCGTTCAAAGCGGCGCGCTCGCGGGTGTCGAGCGTCGACAAGGCCAACGTCCTCGAGACCTCTCGCCTGTGGCGCGAGGTGGTGAGCGAACTTCACGCCCGCGAGTTCCCCCACATCCAGCTCGAGCACGTGCTGGTCGACAACGCGGCGATGCAGCTCATCGGATCTCCCCGCCACTTCGAGGTGATCCTCACGGAGAACATGTTCGGGGACATCCTCTCCGACGAGGCCGCGATGCTGACGGGCTCGATCGGGCTGCTGCCGAGCGCCTCGCTCGGCGGGGACGGCCCGGCGGGGTCCGGCGGCGCGGGCGTGTTCGAGCCCGTCCACGGCTCCGCGCCCGACATTGCGGGGCAGGGCGTCGCCAACCCGCTCGCGATGTTCCTCTCCGCGGCGATGCTCCTGCGCCACGGGCTCGGCTTGGAAAGCGAGGCCACGGCTGTAGAATCGGCCGTTGAAGGCGCGCTGGAGGCGGGCCTGCGCACCCCCGACCTGGGGGGTGACGCCGGCACGGCGCAGGCGACGCAGGCAGTGCTCGAAAACCTCGACTAGGAGCGCAACGAACGTGGAGCCCACCGACCTCATCTGGATGAACGGAGAATTCGTCGCCTGGGAGGACGCCAAGGTCCACGTGTTGACGCACGGCCTGCACTACGGAACGGGCGTCTTCGACAGCATGCGCTGCTACGACACCGAGCTCGGCCCGGCGGTATTCCGCAACGGCGAGCACATCGACCGGCTGCTGCGCTCGGCTGAGCTCTACTACATGCCGGTGCCCTACTCAGCCGAGCAGCTGCGCGCGGCCACGCTCGAGCTGGTGGCGCGCAACGGGCTGCGCTCCTGCTACATCCGCCCGATCGTCAACCGCGGCTACGGCCAGATGGGCCTCAACCCGCTGGAGGCGCCCGTCGACGTCACTATCGCCTGCTGGGAGTGGGGCGCCTATCTCGGCGACGAGGGCAAGCTCAGCGGCGTGCGGGCGAAGGTCTCCTCCTGGCGGCGCATCAGCTCGGACTCACTGATCCCGCACGCCAAGGCCTCGGGCCAGTACCTGAACAGCGTGCTCGCAAAGGTCGAGTCGCTCAAGGCCGGCTACGAAGAGGCCATCCTGCTCGACTCCCACGGCCACGTCTGCGAGGGAACGGGCGAGAACATCTACATCGTGCGTGACGGGGAGATCGCCACGCCCGGACAGCACAACTCGATCCTCGACGGGATCACCCGCCGCTCGCTCATCCAGATAGCGCGGGATCTCGGCTACACGGTCGTCGAGCGCAACGTCGCACGCGCGGAGATGTACCTCGCCGACGAGATGTTCCTGTCCGGCACCGCCGCGGAGCTCGTGCCGGTGCGCGAGGTCGACGACCATGTGATCGGCGCGGGCAAGCCCGGCGAGATCACGCAGGTGCTGCAGGCCGCCTTCGACGACGCGATCCACGGGCGCTCCGAGCGCTACCGCGAGTGGCTCGACGTCGTGCCGGCCACGGCACTCGAGACGCCCACGGGCGAGGGCCCCGCGCCCAGCGCGCACACGACCGCCGCGGGTTAGGCCGGTGGGCGACATACAGCTATACGACGCCACCCTGCGCGACGGCATGGGGGGAGGCGGCCTGACCCTCACAGCCGAGGAGAAGGTTCGCGTGGTTCACGCGCTCGACCAGCTCGGCGTGGACATGATCGAGGCGGGCTTCCCGTCGTCCAACCCCAAGGAGCAGGAGCTCTTCAGGCTGCTCTCACGCGAGCAGCTGGAGGGCGCGCAGGTGGTCGCCTTCGGGATGACACGCCGCCGCGACACGCCCGCCACCGAGGACGAGGGCCTGCGGATCCTCGCGGAGTGCTTCGCGCCGGCATGCACGCTCGTCGGCAAGTCCTCGGTGCTGCACGTTGAGAAGGTCGTGCGGGTCTCGCGGGAGGAGAACCTCGCGATGATCGCCGATTCGGTCGCCTTCCTCGTCGGCGCGGGCAAGCGGGTGCTGTTCGACGCGGAGCACTTCTTCGACGGCTTCGAGCTCGATGCGGGCTACGCGCTCGACTGCCTGCGCGCCGCGGCCGGCGCTGGGGCCGAGCGGATCGTGCTGTGCGACACCAACGGCGGCTCGCTGCCGCGGCAGATCCGAACCGCCTTCGCCGTCGTGGGAGAAGCGCTTGCGGGCGTCCCCCTCGGGATCCATACGCACGACGACTCGGGCTGCGCCGTGGCCAACACGCTGACGGCCGTCGAATCGGGCGCCACGCAGGTGCAGGGGACGATCAACGGGATCGGCGAGCGCACGGGCAACGCCAACCTCGTGACGATCATCGCCGACCTGCAGCTGAAGCTGGGCTACCAGCTGCTGCCCACGGAGAAGCTCGCGCGGCTGACCGAGACGGCGCACTTCGTCGATGAGCTGCTCAACCGCTCGCCCGACCCCGCCCAGCCGTATGTGGGCAAGCACGCGTTCGCACACAAGGCGGGCATGCACGCCGCCGGCGTGAGCGCCGACTCGCAGACCTTCGAGCACGTCGACCCGGCCGTCGTGGGCAACGGGCGCGACGTGCTGATCTCCGAGCTCGCGGGGCGCGCGAGCATCGTCGAGAAGGCGCGCCAGGCGGGCATCGCCGCCGACGAGGAGTTCGCCGGGCGGATGCTCGAGCGGGTCAAGGGCCTTGAGCACGATGGCTTCCAATTCGAGGCGGCCGACGGGTCCTTCGAGCTGCTGATGCGCAGGGAGGCGGGCGAGTACGAGCCGCTCTTCCGACTGGAGTCCTGGCGGGTGATGGTCGAGAAGCGCGCCGACGGGAAGGTCGAGACGGAGGCCACGATCAAGATCTGGCTCGGCGGGGAGCGGTATGTGCGCACCGCCGAAGGCAACGGGCCGGTGAACGCGCTCGACAAGGCCCTCAGGGACGCGATCGGCGAGATCCACCCGCACCTGCGGGACATCGACCTGGTGAACTTCAAGGTGCGGATCCTCGATGAGACAAAGGGCACGGGGGCGGTCACGCGGGTGCTGATCGACGCCTCCGACGGACAGGACGTGTGGGGCTCGATCGGAGTCTCCGAGAACCTCATCGCAGCCTCGTGGGACGCGCTGGTGGATTCGCTTGAGTACGGGATGCAGCCAGGCAGGCGACCGGCGTCCGAGTCGCCGCTGAGCTCGCCCGGCAGGGTGTAGTGGCACCGGCCGACGGGCGGCCGGCGCTCGAGCCGGACACGCCTTCGCGAGACGCAGCGGTTGAGGTGATCCCACTCGCGCGCCCGGTCATGGGGGAGGCCGAGGAGCGGGCCGTCGCCGACGTGCTGCGCTCGGGCCGGCTCTCGCTCGGTCCGCGGGTCGAGGAGTTCGAGCACCGGTTCGCCGCCCGGGTCGGCGCTCCGCTCGCGAGCGCCGTCAGCAGCGGCACCGCAGGCCTGCACCTCGCGCTGCGGGCCGTCGGCGTGGGCGAGGCGGACGAGGTGGTCACGAGCCCCTTCTCGTTCGTGGCGTCGGCCAACGCCGTGCTCTATGAGCGCGCACGGCCGGTGTTCGCGGACATCGACCCCGTGACCCTCAACCTCGACCCCGAGGCGGCCGCCGCGGCTGTCGGCCCGCGAACGACAGCGCTCTTGCCCGTGCACATCTTCGGCTACCCCGCAGACATGCCGGCCTTCGAGCGGTTGGCCGAGCAGCATGGGCTGGGGATCGTCGAGGATGCGTGCGAGGCGCTCGGCGCCCGGCACCGAGACGGGGTCGAGGTCGGGGGGCGAGGGCATCCCGCCGCGTTCGGCTTCTACGCCAACAAGCAGCTGACGACCGGCGAGGGCGGGATGCTCACGCTCTCGAGCCCTGAGCAGAAGCAGAGGATCGACTCGGAGCGCAACCAGGGGCGGGCTCCCGACATGGGCTGGCTCGATCACGACAGGCTGGGCTTCAACTACCGGCTCTCCGACATCGCCTGCGCGCTCGGGATCGCCCAGCTCGACCGCCTGGAGGCGATGCTCGCCGCGCGGACACGCGTCGCCGGGCGCTACCGCGAAGCGCTCGCGGGAATCGAGGGTCTGCAGCTGCCGTGCGCCGACAGCGAGGGCGACGTGCGCGGCTGGTTCGTGTTCGTCGTGCAGCTCCCCGGCGGCGTGGACCGGGACGAGACCGTGCGGCTGCTGGCCTCGGCGGGGATCCAGAGCAAGCCCTACCTTCCGGCGATCCACCTGATGAGCCTCTACCGCGAGCGCTTCGGCCATCGCGAGGGCGAGTTCCCGGTGTGCGAGGAGGTGGCGGCCCGCTCACTGGCGCTGCCCTTCTTCCCGGAGATGAGCGACGGCCAGATCGCACGGGTGGCCGAGGAGCTGCGGGCCGCGCTCGGCTTGTAGCTGTCGCGGCGGCGAGCGCCGGGACCTCTCCGCAGCCGGCCGCCGGGGCGCCGCCCTAGACTGGTCGCCCATGTCGCGCTTCCGCGAGCCCCAGCACCCGGACTTCCGGCGGCTGAACTCCTCGATCGGCTTCGACCGACGCCTGTGGCCGCAGGACGTCGCACAGTCGCGCGCGCACGTGCGCATGCTCGCCGATAGGGGGATCCTCTCGGCGGAGGACCGCGATGCGGTTCTCGCCGGCCTCGAGGCGGTGGCGTCCGAGCTGGAGGACGGGCGGTTTGCGTTCCGTGAGGACGACGAGGACATCCACATGGCGATCGAGCGGCGGCTGATCGAGATCGCCGGTCCGGTCGGCGGCAAGCTGCACACGGCGCGCTCACGCAACGACCAGGTTGTGACGGATCTCGCGATGTACACGCGGGAGCGCTCGGTCGCCGCTCGGGAGGCGATCAGCCGGCTGATGAGGGAGCTGCTGGCGCGCGCCGAGGATCACATCGACTGGCCGCTGCCCGGCTACACGCACCTGCAGCGGGCCCAGCCCGTCTACCTCGCCCATCATCTGCTCGCCTACTTCTGGATGCTCGCGCGGGACCGCTCGCGCTTCGCGTTCGCTGAGCGGGAGGCCGGTCGCCTGCCGCTGGGGTCCGGTGCGCTCGCCGGGGTCAACTTCGACACCGACCGCCTCCAGGTGGCCCGCGAGCTCGGATTCGCCTTCGTGGCGCCGAACTCGATCGACGCGGTCGCCGGCCGGGACTTCATCCTCGACTACCTGGGCGCGGCGGCGACGTGCTCCACGCACCTCTCGCGCCTCGGCGCGGAGCTCGTGCTGTGGTCGAGCGCCGAGTTCGGCTTCTGCGAGCTTCCCGACTCGTGGAGCTCGGGCTCGTCGATCATGCCGCAGAAGAAGAACCCCGACGCGGCTGAGCTGCTGCGCGCGAAGGCACCACGTGTCGTGGGCCACCTGGCGGCGTTCCACGGCGTGATGCACGGGCTTCCGCTCACCTACAACAAGGATCTGCAGGAGGACAAGGAGCATCTGTTCGACGCGGCGGACACACTCGAGCTCTCGCTGGCGGCAGCCACGGGCATGGTCGCCCGCGTCAGCTTCAACCGCGAGCGCATGCGCGAGGCGGCCTCGGACGAGCTGATCGCGGCCACCGACCTGGCCGATCTGCTCGTGCGTCTCGGGACGCCCTTCCGCGAGGCTCACGGAGTGGTCGCCGGGCTCGTCCGCAAGGCGATCGACAGCGGCCGGAAGCTCTCGCAGCTGACTCCCGAGGAGCTGGCCGAGCAGAGCCCGACGCTTGCAGAGCATGACCCGGAGTATCGGGAGGTGCTCTCGCAGAGCTCGTGGCTCGAGTCGAAGGTCTCAGAGGGCGGAACCTCGCTGGCCCGCGTGGGCCAGCAGCTCGCGCTGGCGAAGACGGTGCTGGATGAAGCCCCTTCCGCCTGACTTCTACGATCGCCCGGTGCTCGAGGTCGCACGCGATCTGATCGGCTGCACGGTCGAGCACGGCGACGCGTCGGGAGTGATCGTCGAGACGGAGGCCTATCACGAGTGCGAGCCCGCATGTCACGCGTTCGCGGGCCTGACGCCACGTACGGTGACCCTCTTCGGCGAGCCCGGCCGCGCCTACGTCTACCGGTCCTACGGCATACATGCGCTGCTGAACGCCGTCTGCGAGCCCGAAGGGACGGGCGCCGCCGTGCTGATACGGGGGCTCGAGCCGAGCGTCGGCGTCGAGGAGATGCGCGCGCGCCGCGGTCGGATCGGCGACCGTGCGCCGCGCGACCACGATCTGTGCTCCGGGCCCGGCAAGCTGACCCAGGCGCTTGGCATCTGGCTCGGCGAGAACGGCGGCAGCCTGACCGAGGGGCCGGTTCGAATCGGGGAGCGCCCGCCCGAATGGCGCAGCCCAGAGGTGCTTGTGGGAACACGTGTCGGGATCACCACGGCCGTCGACCTTCCGTGGCGCTTCTGCGTGGCGGGCAACCGCAACGTCTCACGCCCATGGCCGGTCACGGAGGATGGGCGACGGGCCGTGCGGCGCCGTCGCGCGTCGCTGGAGAGCGCCTAGCCGGAGGGGCCGACGCCACCGGTCGGCGACCCACCGCTGGATGGTGGCGAGGGTGGGGTGGCCGGCGTGGCTGGGGCCGCCGGAGTGCTGCTGGAGGGCGGGGTGGGCGCCGGGGTAGACGGCGGGGTGGAGGGTGCGGCAGCGTGTTCGGGGCTCGGGGTGGCCCCGCCGCCGGCCGCTTCCTTGCCTGGGCGGCTGGGCGTCGCCCCCTTCCCGCCACCCGCGGGCGACGGCGTCGGGCCGGTTCCGGTGGAGGACGGCGTGGTGGATTCGGAGGCGCCGGCACCGGTGGTCGTGCCCGGCTGGCCCCCGCTACCCGCGTGGGCGGCGGCGTTGTGTTCGGCGCGCGCTTTGTCGACCTGCAGCGCGGACATCATGAAGTCGTGCCAGATGAGCGCGGGGAAAGTGCCCCCCATCACCGGCTTGCCGTTGAACTCGGTGGTCATCGGAACCAGGCTGTTCGGGTAGCCCACCCAGACGGCGACGGTGTACTTGCCGTCCCAGCCGATGAACCACGCGTCGCCGAAGTTGGACGTCGTGCCGGTCTTGCCGGCGGCGAACTGGCCGAGGGCCGCCGCTCGTGCGGTGCCGTACTGGAGCACCGTTTCGAGCATCGAGGTCTCGGTCGAGGCGACCGCCGCGGGCAGGATCGGCCGCGTGACGACCTGGTTCGTGTCACGGTGGTGTCCGTCGGGCAGCGCTGAGCTCCCCGCGTCGACTTCCTGGATCCCGACCGGCGCTTCCGATTCGGCGAGCGTGCCGCTGACCCGCCGCCCGCCGTGGGCGATCGTCTCGTAGGCATGGGCCATGTCCAGCGCCGTG
The DNA here is from genome assembly GCA_025964115.1 of Solirubrobacterales bacterium. Lineage (GTDB taxonomy): Bacteria > Actinomycetota > Thermoleophilia > Solirubrobacterales > Solirubrobacteraceae > Palsa-744. Next base: position 3,399 of record JAOPZM010000110.1, on the reverse strand, counting down.
ACGCCGACCGTCAGCCCGCCGATCGTCATGGCGGGGTTGGTCGACACGGGAGTGTTGATGCCCATGCGCTGCGCCAGCTGTGCGATTCGGGCGGTGCCGACCTTCAGGCCGACTTCGGCGTAGACGGAGTTGTCGGAATAGGCGGTCGCGCCGGTGAGCGAGTTGGAGCCCGCATACGCGTTTTCGTCGTTGTGGACGACGAATTTTTCGGTGCCTCTCGCGCTGGGGACGTAGAAGGTCTTGACCTTGGAGCTCCACACCGATTCGGGTGAGATGCCGTCCTCGAGGGCCGCGGCGAGGTCGAAGGCCTTGAAGGAAGAGCCGGGCTGGCGCTCGCCCTGGGTGGCCAGGTTGAAGGGGCTTTCGTCGTAGTTGCGCCCCCCGACCATCGCGCGCACCTCGCCGGTCGAGTTTTCGATGGCGACGAGCGATGCCGTCGGCCCGGTGGGGTTGGCGAGATAGGCGTTGATGGCCTGTTCGGCGGAGCGCTGCAGTTCGAGGTCGAGCGTGGTCGTGATCCGCAGGCCTCCATCGAACGCCCGCGGGGCGCCGTAGCGTTCGATCACCTGCTGGCGGACCCAGCTCGTGAAGTAGCCCACGTCGACGCCTTCGACCGGCTGCTCACGGGGTGGCTGCACGCCTTTCGAGGACGGCAGCACCTGGTTGAGGCTCTCTTCGTAGACGGGCCTTTCGATATAGCCCTGATCGAGCATCTGGCGCAGGACGAGATCGCGGCGGGCCTTGGCGGCGACGGGATGGTTCGCGGGGTCGTAGGCGGTGGGCGACTGGATGATGCCGGCGAGCAGGGCGGCCTCCCACGGCTTGAGCTGTTCGACGCACAGCTCATGCTGGGGCGTGCCGCAGCCGAGGTGGTTCACGTCGGCGCCGATGTAGGTCCGCGCGGCAGACTCGATCCCGTAGGCGCCGTTGCCGAAGTAGATCGTGTTGAGGTAGGCGGTGATGATCTTGTCCTTGGACCACTTGTGCGAGAGCTGATAGGCGAGCGCCGCCTCCCTGAGCTTCTCGAAGATCGTGCGGTGCGACTGCGCCTGGAGAGCGTTCTTGATGAACTGCTGCTCGATCGTCGAGGCGCCCTGCACGGTGCCTTTGTGCAACGTGTCCTGGATGAACGCGCGTCCGATGCCGCGGATGTCGATGCCGCTGTTGGTCGCGAAGCGCTTGTCCTCGATCGAGATGACGGCCTCCTTGACGATCTGCGGGATCCGGTCGGGCGTGACGATCACGCGGTTCTGCTGGCTGAGGATGCCGATCGGATGGCCGAGGTCGTCGAGCAGCACCGAGCTCTGGGCATCTTTGAGCAGGGCGAACTTCGTCAGCGATGGGAGGTCCGAGGCGACGGAGATGAAGATGCCGAAGACGAACGAGACGAGGCCCAGCAGCAGCCCCGAGAACAGGATGGCGATGAACCGCAGCCGCTTCAGCCGCGGCTTGGGTCTCTGCGCGACCTGGGTCTCGGGGCGAGGTTCATCGCTCATCAGCATCTGCGGAGCAGGGCCTCCTGGCTCGGAGGATTGGTCACGGTGGCGCGCGCAGGCTAGCGCGAATCGGTGGGACCCACCGGCGGGCGAGAGTCTAGCATTGCCCTCCCATGCCGAACGCCGATGACGGGGCCGCCGAGGCGGCCGCCGAGCTCTCCAGCCGGCTGGCCTCAGGCGCCGTCGACAGCCTTCCGGAGGGCGGCTTGGAGCAGAAGCTCCTGAGCGCGAGCCGCGAGGGCCGCCCGCTGCGCGTGAAGCTGGGGATCGACCCGACGGCGCCGGACATCCACCTGGGCCACGCCGTCGTGCTGGGCAAGCTGCGCGAGTTCCAGGACGCCGGCCACAGGGTGGTGCTGATCATCGGCGACTACACGGCCCGCGTCGGCGATCCCTCGGGGCGCTCGGAGCAGCGGCCGATGCTCTCCGAGGCGGAGATCGACGCCAACGCGGCGACCTTCCAGGAGCAGGCGCTGAAGATCCTCGACGGCGACCCGGGCCGGCTCGAGGTGAGGCGCAACAGCGAATGGCTGGACATGCCGATGGCGGACCTGCTGAGGCTCGTGGGGACGACAACCGCAGCGCAGCTGCTCGAGCGGGAGGACTTCGCCAAGCGGATGGCGTCCGGCCAGTCGATCTCGATCCTCGAGCTGCTCTACCCCCTGCTTCAGGGCTATGACTCGGTCGCCATCGACGCGGACGTCGAGCTGGGGGGGACCGACCAGAAGTTCAACCTGCTGCTGGGCCGCGACATCCAGCGGGCCTACGGCCGGCCCGAGCAGGCGATCATGACGATGCCGATCCTCGTGGGCACGGACGGCCGCAGGAAGATGTCGAAGTCGCTGCGCAACGAGATCGGCATCACCGACTCGCCACAGGAGATGTACGGAAAGACGATGGCGGTCCCGGACGAGGCGATGGCCGAGTACCGCCGCCTGCTGCTCGATCCGCGGTTCGGCGAGCACGAGCGCGGGCAGAACGGCGAGGTGGAGGGGCGCTCCGCGCGCGACGCCAAGCGGGCGCTGGCGCGCGATCTCGTCGCGTGGCTGCACTCGCCCGAGGAGGCCACAGCCGCAGAGCGCCATTTCGACAGGGTGTTCGTCGAGCATCAGCTGCCGGAGGAGATCGAGGAGTCGACGTTCGCGAGCGACGGGGGGCTCGTCCATCTTCCGGGGCTGATCGCAGAGGCCTTCGGCGTCTCCCGCTCGGAGGCGCGACGGCTGATCGACCAGGGCGGCGTGACGCTCGGCGAGAAGGCGCTCGAGGCGGGAGAGCACGACGTGCCCAGCGAGCGGGCCGATGGGCAGGTCCTGAAGGTCGGTCGGCGGCGCTTTCGGCGGCTGCGGGCGGGCTAGAGACCGGCGCCACGGGGCTTGAGCTTCCGCCGGGCAGCTCGTATAATTGGTCGCGTCGGTCGGCAGATCTCGCCGGCCGATTCACGGGTCGGGCCCGCGTCCCGCATGGTCGCGCGTCTCGATCCGCGCTATACTCTTCGGTCGGCCCGCAGGCGCCTCTGGGCGTCGGGTCGGATCGGGCTCCTCTGAAGGAAGCACTTTCGGCGAGGCTTGGCGGTCTTTGAAAACTCAACAGCATGCGCATCTACGATCGAGATTCGATCGTGGTGTGCGTCCAGGTTCGACCCGCCACGGGATTGTTAACGCATTCTCGATGGCGGACAAGAGTCAAGTAGAGCAGTACCCCGTCATGGTTCGGGACCACGGTGTATGGGTCCCGGCCGCCGAGCGGGTCCGGCTTCGGCCGGTTCCGTGAGGTACGCCATGACAGCTTTTCGTGAAGTTCTTCACGGAGAGTTTGATCCTGGCTCAGGACGAACGCTGGCGGCGTGCTTAACACATGCAAGTGGAGCGACGAACCAGGGCTTGCCCTGGGGCAGAGCCGCGAA
>JAOPZM010000104.1 GCA_025964115.1 Solirubrobacterales bacterium | reverse complement strand
CCGGCCAGATTGGCGGCAGCGGCGCTCAGCTGGAGCTGGAGGTCGCGGCGGTGGATCGCGTCGATCTGTGCGAGCTCGCTGCGGACTTCGGCGTCCGAGGGCGCGCCCGCGGCCGGCTGGAACGCGGCGGGGACCGGATGAGCCGGCGGTATCGGGCGGCGCTTCTGTGACCCAGGAGCGGCGGGCGGTCTCGAGGACCGCGTCGCTGGCTGGCGTTTCGCACTTCCTCCTACCGCCGGCGGCGCGGGTGGGTCGCCCGCACGCGAAGACGACTGCGTCGACGCACGGCCGGGGTCCTCGGAGGCACCGCAGGCGCCGGCTACGGTCGCGGCACCGAGCAGCGCGACGATGGTCACGCCGGCTGGGAAGCTCGGACGCCGCGCTCCAGGCATCAGAGGATTATGGTCGGGCGGCACTGTGGCGATGCCAGCGTGCGACCCCGCGCGCAGGCGCCGCCAGGAGGGGACGAGATCAGCGATCTTGAGTTACCTGCGAGCGCGACTCACTGCCAGACTCGCACCCAGTCCACGAGCATGCGCGCTGGAAACGGGGTCGAGGCGCTTGGCGCGCCCGGCCAGTTGCCGCCCACGGCGAGGTTGAGCAGGAGGAAGTTGGGGTGCTGGAAGGGCCAGGGCGAGCCCGCTGGCAGGTCGGCTGGGGTCACGGTCTTATAGACCGATCCGTCGAGCATGAAGTCGATCCTGTCGGGCGCCCATTGCACGCCGTACACGTGGAAGGCGGCCGATAGCGGCGTTGCGGATTTGACGGTCCCGCCGAGGCCATCGGGCAACGACGGCCACGGGCCGTGGAGGGTCCCGTTGAGAACGCTGGGTTGGGAGCCGAGCACCTCCATCGCGTCGATCTCGCCGCACGCCGGCCACGCGTTCGCGAGGTCGTAGGCTTCGTTGCCGAGCGTCCAGAACTGGGGGAGAAGCCCCTGTCCGGCAGGCACCTGGATCCGCGCCTCCATCAGCCCGTAGGTGAACTGGAACGTTGGCAGCGTCTGCATCCGGGCGGAGGTGTAGGCGCGCGTCACGCCATCGGCTCCGGTGTGGCGTTCGCGCCGCGCGGTGATCACCAGGTCGCCGTTACCGTCGAGCCCCGCGTTGCGCAGGCGGGACGTGTAGGACTGCAGCTCGTTGTTGCCCCAGCCGTTGCCGCCCGTATCGAAGCTCCACTTCGCTCGATCGGGGCTGGCGCCTGCTTGCCCGTTGAACTCGTCGGACCAGATCAGATGCATGGCTGCCGACTGCGTGAGGACCGCCCGGTGATGCCGCGTGCTCGCCATGCTGGTCTCGCCGGCCACCGCTGCGCTGCCTGCCAGGGAGAGCGCGAACGCGCTTGCGATCAGTGCTCGGGCCACGCCGTCCGTATCGCGTCACGGCCCCGCGCTGCTGAGCACGTGCAGCCTTTCTTGGACGGCTGTCGCGGTCCGAGCTGGCCAGGACGCCCTCCGATCGCCCGCGGCGTGCGTCACCGGTGAGCGAGCGGCGGGTGGCACGCAGCGCCGAGGCAGCCCTACTCGGCGCCGATGACCTTGAATTCGCTATTGACGAAGACGTGGTGCGGCCAGTTGACGGCGATTATGTGGACGTTGTAGTCGCCGTTGCTCAGCAGGACAACACGGTTGACGGTGCCTCCCGGATAGGCGGCCAGCGCAGCGGCCTTGGCCGCGTTCGCCGCCGTTCCTGTGACGATCGTGCCGGTACCGGCTTTGAAGGTCGCTGGGACCTGACCGACCACCTTGGCTGCGCTTGGTTCCCCGCGGTGGAACGGGATGACCTTCGCCGCCGCCGCGTTCGCGGAGGCTGACCCGCTGCTGGTGGAGCTCGAGTTGGCGATCGCCAAGCCGCCGAGGGCGAGCGCGATGGCCGCTGCGCCAGCAGCGACGAACTTGGTGAGCTTGCGGGAAAACATGGAGATCGCTCCTTTTCGTTCGATGGGATCCACCGAGTCTCGCGAGTCGCTCTGCGGCTCCTACGGGAGGAGGCTGGGAGTTTCCTGGGAGACCCGCGCTCAATGGCGGTGAGAGCGAGAGCGCCGGAGTGGGCGCGCTCGGTGCTCGCGAACTAACTCTCGACAGAGAGGTAGTGGGTGACGGCCTCGGGCCTGTCGCGGTCTCGGGGGCGCATCTGCTCGGCCCGGACTTGTGCGGGCGAGTAGCCCTCCAAGCCGCCCACCGGGTGGACGAGCTGACGCTCGATGCGTCCGCGCTGGACGACTGCGTCGGTGGTCCGGAGCCGACGATTAGCCTCCGCTGCACTTTGGTCCCTTCGCGTCGTCGCTCGTCGCGCCTTGTGGGTCAGTGGAGTGTGCCGAGGTGTCAGTGCGTCCATGATCATTCCGTTCGCCGTTGATGGTGTGTGGTGATCCGACTGTCGCGCGCGGCGGTCGGCGTTCCCCCAACTACGGCTGGGAGCTTGCTGAGGACGCGTGGTCGCGAAGTACCCCGCAATCCACTGAGCGAGGGGCGGTTGGCACGGCGAGTAGACACTAAGCGGGCTTCGAGCGCACCGCGGGAGGCCCAAACCTCAGCGCGCCCGGGCCGATTCGAACGGCCGACCTCTCGCTCCGGAGGCGAGCGCTCTATCCACTGAGCTACGGGCGCCGATGCCTGCAAATCGGCCACTTTTGGCCTGCTTCACGGACCGCTCGTCAGGACGCTGAGCCTACTGTACCGGTCGAGCTGCGCCCAACGGCTCTCGACGCGCGCCGCGCCCATAACAGGTCGGCCGCGGGACCCTCTCCGGCGGCGTATCCGCAGTCGCGCACGGCTGCGCTCAGCTAGCTCGGTGAGCCTGCGATCACTCGCTCGCCGTCCTGAGCGCGGGAACCGGGATGGCGTGGGGTAGCAACTCGACGGGGCAACTCGGCAACGGGAGTACCACGAGCAGCGACATCCCCGTGGCCGTAAGGTAGCGGCCATGGACCTCTCCCTGTTCTTCGTCGGGACCGGTGGCTCGGTGCCGAGCGCGCGACGGGGCCTGCCCGCGGTGCTCGTCCGCCGTGGAGGCGACCGCCTGCTGTTCGACTGCGGCGAAGGTACGCAGCGCCAGCTCGTGCGCTCCGCCGGCCTCGTCGACATGGACAGCGTGTTCATCACGCACTTCCATGCCGACCACTGGTTGGGCCTGCCGGGGATGCTGAAGTCCTTCGCCCTGCGTGAGCGCCAGGAGCCGCTCACGGTCTACGGCCCCGGCGGCCTGAGCGAGCTGATGGGGGTGATGCGCATCGTCTACGGGCGCCTGCCGTATCCGCTTGAGGTCGTCGAGCTCGAGCCGGCGCAGACCGTCGAGCGCGATGGCTACCTGATCGCCGCGATCCCCGTCCGCCATCGCGGCGAGGCGTCCTTCGGCTACGCGCTCGTGGAGGAGCCCCGGCCGGGACATCTCGATGCGCAGCTCGCCGAGCAGCTGGGTGTCCGGCCGGGACCGGACTTCGGCCGCCTGCAGCGCGGAGAGACGGTCGGGGACGTGAGCCCCGAGCAGGTCATGGGGCCGGCGCGCGAGGGCCGCAAGATCGTCATCTCCGGCGACACCTCACCATGCGAGGCGGTGACGATGGCGGCCCACCAGGCCGACCTGCTCGTGCACGAGGCGACCTTCGCCGAGGAGGAGGCCGAGCGCGCGCTCGAGACCTCGCACAGCACCGCTCGCCAGGCAGCCGAGCTCGCCCGCGGTGCCGAGGTGCGGCTGCTCGCGCTGACCCATTTCTCAAGCCGCTACGCGGGCGGTGAGCTGCTCGACGAGGCGCGTCAGGTGTTTGCAGCGACCGAGGCGCCGCGCGACTTCGACACCATCGAGGTGCCCTTCCCCGAGCGGGGCCGCGCCAAGCTGGAGCGCTGGTCCGAGCGTCAGGCCCGCGAGCGCGCCCAGAACGGGCCGTCCTCGCCCGCCGAGACCGTCGCTTCCCCCTGATAGATTTCCCTTCAGATCCTTTAACCCGGTCCAGCGAGGCCAGGAAGGAAAAGATGGACAGCGACGAGAAGGTCGTCCTCCAAGAGGACGAAGTCAAGCGGGCGCTCACGCGCATCGCTCACGAGATTGTCGAGCGCAATCCTCAGGCGCCGGTCCCGGCGCTCGTCGGGATCCACCGTAGGGGCGCCTTCCTCGCGCGACGCCTGCACGCCATGCTCGAGCAGCTGCTCGACGCTGAGGTTCCGCTCGGGGATCTCGACATCGGCTTCTACCGCGACGACGTGTCGAGCCGGCCCGAGGCGCCCGTCGTGCACGCATCGCACGTCGACTTCGACGTCACCGGGCGCACGGTCGTGGTCGTCGACGACGTGCTCTACACGGGCCGCACGGTGAGGGCCGCGATCGAGGCGCTCTTCGACTACGGCCGGCCCGAGCGCGTGCAGCTGGCGGTGCTCGCCGACCGCGGCCACCGCGAGCTACCGATCCGCCCCGACTACGTCGGCAAGAACCTGCCGACATCAAGAGCCGAGCATGTGCACGTGCGGGTGCTCGAGCTCGACGGCGTCGATGAGGTGGCCATCGCGGGCGGCGCCGGCCCGGTCGTATCGGCGCCGGTGGAGGCCTCCGCATGAACCACCTGCTCTCGATAGGGGATCTCGACCGGGCGGGCATCGAACGGATCATCACGCAGGCTGCTCGCTTCGCCGAGGTCTCCGACCGCGAGATCAAGAAGGTGCCGGCGCTGAGGGGACGGATGGTCCTCAACCTCTTCTACGAGGCCTCGACACGCACGCGCAGCTCCTTCGAGCTCGCCGCAAAGCGGCTGTCGGCCGACGTGGTCAACTTCGCCGCCAGCGGATCGAGCGTCGAGAAGGGCGAGTCGCTCAAGGACACAGTCCTGACGCTGAGCGCGCACAAGCCCGACGCGATCGTCCTGCGCACCCCCTGGGCCGGCGCCGCGGAGCTCGTCTCGCGGTGGTGCAGCGCCGCGATCGTCAACGCCGGCGACGGGCAGCATGAGCATCCGACACAGGCGCTGCTCGACGTCTACACGCTGCAGCAGCGCCTCGGCGGCCTCGACGGCGCCTCGATCTGGATCGTCGGCGATGTGACCCATTCGCGGGTGGCCCGCTCCAACATCATCGCCTTCCAGGAGATGGGCGCAAAGGTGACGGTCGCCGGCCCGCCGACGCTGATACCGCGCCGGATCGAGGAGCTCGGCTGCGAGGTTCGCTTCACGCTCGATGAGCTCGACGGGGCCGATGTCGTATATGCCCTGCGCATGCAGCGCGAGCGGATGACCGAGACGTGGGTGCCGTCGCTGCGGGAGTACGCCAGCTGGTACCAGATCAACGGGCGCCGCCTCGGTCCCCGGCAGGTCCTGATGCACCCCGGGCCCGTGAACCGCGGCGTCGAGCTCTCCGGCGACGTCGTCGACTCGCCGCAGGCGGTGATCACCGCCCAGGTCGAGGCCGGCGTGGTCGTGCGCATGGCCGTTCTCTACGAGCTGCTGGCCGGGGCGAAGGAGCCGGACCCGGTGGCACGCCGACAGACCGCTCCGCAGCCGGCATGAGCGCTGCGCACCCGCTAGTGCGCTGTCCGCAGGCCGCCGCGGACCTTCTCCTGCGCGACGTTCGCGTGCTCGACCCGCGAGCCCGCATCGACGGCCGCCACGACGTACGCGTGCGTGGGGGCGTGATCGCCGAGCTGGGAACACCCGAGGGCCTCGAGCCGCTGGAGGCGGAGGAGATCGTCGAGGGGCAGGGGCGGCTCAGGCTGCTGCCGGCCTTCTTCGACCCTCATGTCCACCTGCGCACGCCCGGCCAGGAGCATAAGGAGGACCTCGAGACCGGTACGCGCGCGGCCGCCGCCGGTGGCTATGGGGGCGTGATCGCCATGCCCAACACCGATCCGGTGCTCGACTCGGCGCCGCTGCTGCGCTCCGTCCGCGACGCCGCCGCGCGTGAAGCTCGGGTCGCGGTCGGCTTCCTGCCGGCGATCACCCGCGGCCTGGCCGGCGAGCAGCTGACCGAGATGGCGGAGCTCATGGAGGCGGGGGCGCTCGGCTTCACCGACGACGGGCAGCCCGTGCAGAGCGCCGGGATGCTGCGCAAGGCGCTGCAGTACCAGCGCCTGTGCGGCGGTGTGATCGCGCTGCACGAGGAGGACCGAACGCTCTCGCGCGGCGGGAGCATGCACGAGGGTGCGCTCAGCGCGGCGCTCGGGATCAGGGGGATACCGACCATCGCCGAGTCGACGATGGTCGCCCGCGACGCCGAGGTCGCGGGCTACGAGGGCGCGCGCGTCCACTTCCAGCACCTCAGCTGCCGCGCCTCGGCCGAAACCGTCGCCGCCGCCAAGCAGCGCGGGTGGATGGTCAGCGCGGAGGTCACGCCGCATCACCTGCTGCTCACCGAGGAGGACGTCCGCCAGCTCGACACGCGCATGAAGATGCACCCGCCGCTCGCCGGCGAGGATGACCGCCAGGCGCTCGTCGAGGCGCTGCGCTCCGGCACGATCGACTGCGTGGCGACCGACCACGCGCCACACGCGCGCGATGAGAAGGAAGTGCCCTTCGAGCAGGCCCCGATGGGAACCACCGGCCTTGAGACCGCTTTCGCGGCGCTGCACACCGGCCTGGTCCTGACTGGCACTCTCGACCTCGGGCTGCTGGTCGAGCGGATGACCGCAGGAGCCGGCCTGTTCGGCCTTCCCCTCCCGCTGATCGAAAGAGGCGAGCCGGCGAACCTCACGCTCGTGGACCTCGACGCCGAGTGGGTTGCCGGCGAGCACGGCTGGGAGAGCCGCTCGGAGAACTGCTGCTTCGCCGGGCGGCCGATGCGCGGACGGGTTCTGCTCACGCTCGCAGCCGGCTCCATCGTCTACCGCGAGCGCGCCTTCTCGGTGGTGGCGGCCTGATGGGCCTCCTTGACCGGAACCGTGCGGCGCTGGTGGTCGTCGACGTTCAGGAGAGCTTCCGGCCCTACGCCTCGTTCGAGGGCGTGGCCGGCGCCTGCGCGAAGCTGGTCCAGGCGGCCCGGATACTCGAGATGCCGGCGCTCGTCAGCGAGCAGTATCCGAAAGGCCTCGGTCACACCGCGCCCGAGGTCGGGATCACCGACGAGCCTCGCATTGAGAAGAGCGTGTTCTCGGCCGTGCGCGCGGACGGCTTCGACCTCGACGGTCGCGAGCAGGCGATCGTCTGCGGGATCGAGACCCACGTCTGCGTCAGCCAGACCGTCCACGACCTGCTCGCCAGGGGCATCGAAGTTCACGTCCCTGCCGACGCCGTCGGGTCGCGCCACTCGATCGACTACGAGCGCGGCCTCGCGCGGATGGAGCGCGCGGGAGCGGTCGTCAGCACGGTCGAGGCGGCGCTGTTCGAGCTGCTCGAGCGTGCCGGGACGCCCGAGTTCAAGGCCGTTCAGAAGTTGATCCTCTGAGATGGCCGACGCGACCGGCTACGTGCTGCTCGAGGACGGCACGCGCTTTGACGGAGACGCCTGCGCCGCGCCGGGCCACGCGGTCGGCGAGGTCGTCTTCACCACCGGGATGTCCGGCTACCAGGAGTCGATGACCGACCCGTCCTTCGCCGGCCAGCTGATCACCTTCACCTACCCGCACATCGGCAACTACGGCGCGAGCACCGAAGCAATGGAGTCCGGGCGGGCGTGGGCACGCGCCGCCATCATGCGCGATGCCCGCAACGGCGAGGACGCGCCGAGCGCCGAGCGCGGCTGGCTGGACTGGCTAGCCGACTGCGGCGTGGTCGGGATCACCGGCGTGGACACGCGCGCGCTCGTCATGCACATCCGCAACGCCGGGGCGATGCGCGGCGGGGTCTTCCCCGGTGCGATGCCCGAGAGCCAGGCGCGCGAGCTGATCGACGCGGAGCCACCGATGGCCGGCCAGGACCTCGCCGGCCTCGTCACGCCGGCCGAGATAAGCCGCCACGGCGCCGGCGACGGTCCGAGGATCGCCGTCATCGACACCGGCATCAAGGCCTCGATGGTCCGCGAGCTCGTCGCCCGCGGCGCGCGCGTCTCCCTGCACCCGTGCCGCAGCAGCGCCGAGGAGCTGCTGGGAGAGAACCCCGACGCGATCTTCCTCGCCAACGGCCCCGGCGACCCGGCCGCCCTCTCCTACATCGTCGAGACGGTGCGCGAGCTCGTCGGCAAGAAGCCGGTGTGGGGCATATGCCTCGGACATCAGCTGCTCTGCCGAGCGGTGGGCCTGGAGACGTACAAGCTGCCGTTCGGGCACCGTGGTGCCAACCATCCCGTCCGGGACCTGCAGACGGGCCGCGTCGAGATCACCTCCCAGAACCACGGCTTCGCGGCACTCGCGCCCGGCGGCGCGCGCACGATCGACACCGACGAGCCCGTGCGCTGGCAGACCGACTTCGGGGAGGCGGCGCTCTAGCACGTCAACCTCTACGACCGCACCGTGGAGGGGCTGGAGCTGCTGGAGGTGCCCGGAGGGACCGTCCAGTACCACCCCGAGGCCGGGCCCGGTCCGCACGACAGCCTCTACCTGTTCGACCGCTTCCTGGACCGTATTGCCGCGGCGTAGCGACATCCACAAGATCCTCATCCTCGGCTCCGGCCCGATCGTCATCGGGCAGGCGGCCGAGTTCGACTACTCCGGCGTTCAGGCCTGCAAGGTGCTGCGCGAGGAGGGCTATGAGGTCGTGCTGGTGAACTCGAACCCGGCCACGATCATGACCGACCCCGAGTTCGCCACCGCCACCTACATCGAGCCGCTGCTCGCAGGACCCGTCGCCCAGGTGATCGAG
>JAOPZM010000096.1 GCA_025964115.1 Solirubrobacterales bacterium | reverse complement strand
ACCCCGACGTCGCCCGCGACCACGCGCTGCGGATGGCCGAGGTGGCGAAGGCCCTCGGCGACCCGATCCGGTTGCAGCTCGTGGACGTCCTGCACAAACATGCCGGCAAGGTCTGCGTGTGCGAGCTCGTGCCCCTGTTCGATGTGTCCCAGCCCACGCTCTCGCACCATCTGAAGAAGCTCCGCGACGCCGGGATCGTCGACTCCGAGCGAGTCGGGCTATGGGCTTACTACTACGTCATCCCCGACGCGCTGAGGGAGCTATCCGCATGGCTGAGCTGAACGTGACGGACAGGAACGACGAGGCCTGCTGCGCGCCCGAGCATCAGGCCACCTGCTGCGAGCCGGGCGCAAAGGCCGACTGGTGCGGCCACGAGGAGGGTTGCGGATGCGACAAAGCGATCTCGACAACTATCCGCGCCGAGAAGCGGGACGCTTAGGCTAGCTCGCAGCAGGGCTGGGCAGTGCCTCGAGCGCTCCCCTCAGGTCGTCAACCGACTGGTAGTCGAGCCCGAGCAGGTGATCGTGGCGGTGGCGGACGATCCCCTGCTCGTCGATCACGATGACCGCACGCTTGGTGCCCAGGCGCGGGGAGAACGCGTCGTAGGCCTTTGCGACCGTCTTGTCGACGTCCGCCAGAAGGGGCACGTTGAGCGAGTGCTTCGCGGCGAAGCTCTCGTGAGAGGCGAGATCCTGCGAGGAGATGCCGACGACGGTCGCGTTGAGCGACGCGAAGTCCTCGGCCCGGTCCCGGTAGGAGCAGAACTGTTTCGTGCAGACCATCGTGTTGTCGCCGGGATAGAACAGCAGCACGACCCGCTCGCCCCGGTGGTCGAACAGCCGGAAGTCGCCGTCGGTGCCTGGGAGCGTGAAGTCGGGCGCCTGTTCGCCGACCTGCGGGGTCTTGGCCATGCTCTCTCACTCTCCTGTCGAACGTGGACGCCGCGGCGTGCGGCTGCGCTGCAGCATAACGTCGTCCAGCTGCGCCGAGGCGCCGTGGTCGCGTGGTAGAAATCGGGCATGGGCGCCCGCCATCACACGCGTTTGGCGCTCTGCTGCGCCGCGTGTGTGCTCGTCGGCGCCTGTGGGAGCAACGCTCCCGCGCAGGTTTCGACGCCGATCGCCCGCGAATCGGCGATCCCGGTCCCGGCGGTTGGAGGAGCGCAGCTGCTCGACTGGCCCGAGTTCGGACTGGACCCGCAGCGCAGCGACTCAAGCGAACGCTCGACGGGCATCACCGCCGCGAACGCGGCTCGCCTGCACCGCATCACGGTCGCGGTGGGCGGAACGGTCGACTCCTCCCCCATCTACCTTCACGCGGCGCTCGCCGGCGGAGCGCCCCACAACGTGACCGTCGTGACGACGACCTATGGCAAGACCGTGGCCATCGACGCGGACAGCGGGCGGCTGCTGTGGACGTTCACCCCCCTCGGCTATCGCGGCTGGGCGGGAAGCTCGCAGATCACGACGACCGGCCCGCTGGCCGACCCCGGCCGGCGCTTCGTCTATGCCGCTTCGCCGAACGGACTGATCCACAAGCTCTCGCTCGAGGATGGCAGCGAGGATCGCTCGGGATCGTGGCCCGTGAGCGTGACGCGGGACGCCAGCCACGAGAAGCTCGCGGCGGCCCTGAACATCGACGGTCCGGACGTGCTCGTGGCCACGGGCGGCTACTTCGGAGACGCCCCGCCCTACCAGGGACACGTGGTCCTGATCGACCGCTCAAGCGGCGCGGTCCGGGGCGTGTTCAACACGCTGTGCGCGAACCGCCATCAGATCATCGCCCCGAGCAGCTGCGGCGCCAGCGACTCGGCGATCCTCTCGCGTGCCGGACCGGTGATCGAGCCTGGCGGCGGGCGGATCCTTCTCTCCACCGGCAACGGTCCCTGGAACGGCACCACGAACTTCGGCGACAGTGTGCTCGAGCTCAGCTTCCCCTCGCTCAGCCTGCGCCAGTCCTTCACGCCGGTCAACCAGGAACACCTGAGCAACACCGACACCGACCTGGGTTCGAGCGCGCCGGCGGTGCTCGGGAGCGACCGCGTCGTGATCGCCGGAAAGGACGGCGTCATGCGGGTGCTCGCGCTCTCGCGGCTCGACGGCCACCCGCCGGCAGGAGGCGTCGGCGCGCATCACCGCCTCGGCGGAGAAGTCCAGCGGCTCGGGATCCCCGGAGGCGGAGAGCTCTTCACCGCACCGGCGGTCTGGCGACGGGGCGCATCCACCACCGTGTTCGTGGCCGACGAAAACGGGACCGCCGCGTACGTGCTGCGTGGCGGGCGCCTGCTGAGGGCGTGGCAGAACTCGAGGTCCGGGACCAGCCCGGTGATGGCAGGCGGTCTGCTCTACGTCTACGACCCCGCCGGCGGCGGGATCTACGTCTACCGACCCGGCTCCCCGCAACCGATCGCGAAGCTTGCGGGCTCCTCCGGGCACTGGAACAGCCCGATCGTCGTCGACGGGCATGTCGTGGAGCCCGAGGGCAACGCTAACGACCATCAGCTCGCCGGGACGCTCGAGCTGTTCAGGCGATGACCGAGCGCGGCCGTGACCAGGACCCGGCGGGCGGCGGTCGCTTCGACGAGCATGGCGACGCGACCCGGCGCACGAGGCTCGCCAACGAGCGCACGTATCTGGCGTGGTGGCGCACCGGGCTGACCGCCTTCGCCGTGAGCATCGGCGCGGGCCGGCTGGTGCCGGCGGTGGCCGGCGGTCCGCAGGATCTCTACAGCGTCGTCGGCGTGCTCTTCGCCCTGATCGGCATCCTCGTGATCGTCTACGGGCGCAGGCGCGGCCGCGAGGTCGACGCCGCGATCTCCGAAGGCGGCTACCAGAGGGCCGACGAGCGGATGCTGGCCGTGATCACGGGGCTCGCAGCGATCGGCGGCCTGCTGCTGATCGTGCTGATCCTCGTCGGTCGCTGAACGGTAGCCTGGGCTCCATGGGGGAATCCCTCGCCGGCCAGCTCCTGCTCGCATCCCCGGCGCTGCAGGATCCCAACTTCGCACGCACGGTGGTGCTGGTCAGCCTGCACAGCGACGAGGGTGCCATGGGGCTCGTCCTCAACCGCCCCTCCTCGGTGACGGTGAGCGAGGCCGTCCCCCAGCTCGAGCAGGCGGTCAGCGATGCCGAGCGGGTCTATGTCGGTGGCCCCGTCCAGCCGACGTCGGTCGTGTTCCTCGCGGAGTTCCTGGATCCCTCGCCGGCCGGGCTGCTCGTGCTCGGACGCATCGGCTTCCCCGCGCCCGACGCCGGCATCGAGGAGCTGATGGAGGCTACGGGTCGCGGGCGCGTGTTCGCAGGCTACACCGGGTGGGGCGAGGGCCAGCTCGATGCCGAGATCGATCAGGGAGACTGGATCGCGCACGCCGCGCTGCCCGAGGACGTCTTCACCGACGTTCCGGAGGAGCTCTGGAGCGCGGTCCTGACCCGCAAGGGCGGAAGCTACGCGCTGATCGCGCGGATGCCGCCCGACCCGAGCGTCAACTGACACAATCGCGCCATGCCCGCGCCAGCTTGGAGCTCGAGGACCGATCGCAAGACCGAGGGAGCGGAGGGCTGAGCCCAGTCCGTTCGGGGGCAATCCTCGCACTCCTGCTCTGCGCCCTCGTGGCGGCCGCTTCGCCCGCGAAGGCCTCGGCCGCCGCCGGCGAAGTCCGGGGCGCCAGCGCATTGCTCGTCTTCCTGCCGTCCAGCTCGGCCGCGCCGGCGAGCGGAAGCGGACGCCGCGGCTCGGCACAGGCGAGCTTCGAGGCGCAGCTGGCGGACGTCAAGGGGTTCTCGGTGGGGATCATGTCGGCCTCCCAGGGGCGCTACACGACGGCCCAGCTCGTGCTCGACATCACGCAAGGAGCCCGGATCGCGTCCTCGGCCTACTCGAGCTCGCGTCCACCTGCACTTTCGCTGAAGCCCGCGGGCGCGGGAGCCGTCGTCGAGGGCTGGCCCGCGGCGCGCAGGCGCGCGGAAGACGCCCCCCAGCTGCTGCGCCCTGGGCTGCTGGCGACCTGGATCGCTGGCGGATCAGCCGGCTACGCGGGGATCCCCGGCGGCGACGGCACGGACGGAGCCGTCGCTGCCGACCGCGAAGGTCACATCGCCTCGCTGACACTCGGCCCGTCTGCATCGCTGCTCGCGCGCATCGCGGCGCTGCGCCGAACGGTGCCGTTCGTCGTGGCAGATCTCCCGGGCGGCGCCGAAGGCAGAGCCGATCTGCGCGAGCTCGCCGAAATACGGCCGCCCGAAGAGCTGCTGATCGTTGTGCAGCGCGCCCCCGAGGGCCGGGCCGGCGAGCTGCTCTGGACGGCCGTCGCCGGGCTCCCGGGTGGAGGCGATCACGAGCTGACCTCGCGGACGACCCGAGAGCACGGGCTGATCGCGTCGATCGACATCGCGCCGACGATCCTGGAGCGGTTGCGCGTGCGGCCGATGCCGGCGGGCGTGCGGGGTGCCGCGATCGAAACGGACGGGACGCTCCATTCGGCCAGCCTGCGGGGGCTGATGAGCCGCCTGCGCGTGATCGGCGGACGTCGCCTGAAGGCGTTGGGCCTGCTGCTGGCCGCGTGGGTGCTGCTACTGGGACTCTCCGCTCCGTGGCCCCGCGCCCGTGCGGTCGCGATGCGCTCGGGCGCGCTCGGCGTGCTGTGGGCGCCGCTGGTCGTGCTGCTGCCCGCCGCCATCGAGCCGGGCGCCGCGAGCGAGTACGCGATGATCGCCGCCGGGTGCGTGCTGCTCGGAGCGCTCACGGACCGTCTGCTGCCGTGGCCGCGCGCGCTGATCGCTCCCGCGCTCGTCACGGTCATCGCGCTGGTCGTCGATGCGCTCGCCGGGACGCAGCTTCTGATGCGTGCGCTGCTCGGGCCGAACCCGGCGCTCGGGGCGCGCTTCTACGGCATCGGCAACGAGCTGAAGTCCGGCCTCGCGGTGCTCGTGCTCGCGGCCGTCGCCGCGGCGCTGTATCCGGCCGCGCGCGGCCGGCTGGCGGCTGGCGCGATGGCCCTCGCCGGTCTGCTGCTCGCGGTCGTCGAGGGTTCGGCGCGCATCGGTGCGGGTGTCGGCGGCGTGGTCCTCGTCGTCGCGGCATTTGCGGTCGCGAGCGTAATCGTCGCGCGCCTGCCCGCGGACGGTCGCGGGCTCACCCGCCGGCGGGCACTGATCGTGCTGATCAGCCCGCTCGTGGGGCTGGTGGCGCTCGCCGTGCTGGACCTGGTGACCGCACACGGCACCGGGCACTTCACGGGCAGCGTCCTGCACGCCCGCTCCGCCGGCGACGTGCGCGACGTGATCGTCCGCCGCTATAGCGCGGCGTGGGACGAGCTGAAGAACCACGCGATGCCTGCCGCCACGGCCGTCGCCCTGATCTACGCGGCGTTCGGCGTGCGTCGGCGCGAGCGGCTGCTGGCCCCTGTCGCATCGGATCCGGCATGGCTGGCGGCACTGGCCGGCGGCCTCACCGCGGGCGTCGTGGGCGCCCTCGTCGAGGACTCGGGTCCGGTGCTGCTCGTCGTCGCGGTCTTCGCCCTCGGCTGCGTCGCGACCTACCTCTGGGGGCGCCCACGTGCGCTGGCCCCACCTACGGCACGCGACGTCGTGCGCGCCGAGCGCTACGTGGCCGCAGACGGCGGTTCCTGACCGGCGGTTCCCTGGGCCGCCGCGATCGAGTGATAGTCGCCGCCCCGACCGCGCAGGATGAAGGCGATTCCAACGGCGAGCAGGGCACCTGCGAGGGGACCGATCGCGTAAACCCAGAAATGCTTGAAATCGCCGAGCACGAGTGCGGGCCCGAACGAGCGGGCCGGGTTCATCGAAGCGCCGGTGATCGGACCCGACCACAGGCCAGCGAGGACGATGTAGCCGCCGACGGCGACCGCCGAGAGCGGCCCGACGTTCTGTGAGCGCGAAGCCGTACCGAGGATCGTGCTCACGAGGCCGACCGTGAGGACCATCTCCATCACAACGGCCTGGCCATCATCGATGCCCGCTCCGGGCGTGGTGGCGCCGAGCATGCCCACTCTGCCGAACAGGGCGTCGAGCAACAGCACCGCGAGCGTCGCTCCAAGCAGCTGGACGAGTATGTAGCCCGGCACGCGTCGCCAGGGGAAATCTCCCCGCGCCGCAAAGCCGATGCTCACCACGGGGTTCAGGTGGGCCCCCGAGACCGCCCCCATGAAGAGGATGACCGTCATCACGGCGAGTCCCGGCACGGTCAGCGCGGCTCCGCGCCCGACCGACCCGTGGCTGACGGCGTTGACGACCACAGCGCCGGCGCCGGCCTCGACGAGCAGGAAGGTGCCCAGCAGCTCGGCGAAGAGGCGCCGCCATTCGCGGGCGGGATCGTCGAAGCGCGCCTCCCACTGGGCCCGGGCTCCCGTCCATTGCGCCGGCAGCGAGTCGAGGACGCTGCCACGCGGCGCCTGCTGAGCGGTCTCCCGCTCGATCTGCTGGCCTTCGCTCATGTGTGGTGCTCGCCTTCGACGTCGCGGCAATCAGGGCACGCGCCGTGCAGCACTATCTCATGCTCTGACACGGACAGGGGAACGCGCTCGCTGATGCTGCGAATGGCCCTCTCCAGGCCGGCATCGGAGAAGGGCATCACCAGGCCACAGCCGTCGCACACGAGGTGGTGGTGATGCTCGTCGTGCTCGTGAACGCGCTCGTATCGCACCATCGCCTGCCCGGTCTCCACTCGCTGGACGAGCCCGAGGCACTCGAGCTGGTCGAGGATCCGGTAGACGCTCGCCCGGCTGACCGCCCTCGAGCTCTGGGCACGCAGCGCGTCCTCGATCTCCACAGCGGTCAGCGCGCAGCTCTCGCCGCCGAGCAGCTCGAGCACCGCCGTGCGCGCACCGCCGCGCTTGCGACCGTCGGCCGCCAGGAGCGCGTGCGCACGATCGATCCAGCTCGAGCTGCTCATGAGCGGATGGCGGACACGCCGTAGATGGCCATGGCGACCGCTATCACCGCGGTGCTCGGCGGCAGCCACGGAACGGCGTAGGCGAGCATCAGCCCGGCGACCATCGCGCCTACGGCGAAGGCGCCCGCCAGGAGCACCCCGGCGAAGGGCCTACCCGTCACCCGGTGGGCGGCCGCCGCCGGGGCGGCCAGCAGCCCGAGCAGCAACAGCGCCCCGACCGCCTGGGTCGCCTCGGCGGCGACCATGCCCACGAGCGCCAGGAAGCCGACACCGAGCATGCGCGTGGGCACCCCGCGGGCTGCCGCAACCTCCGGCGCGAGCGTGGCGAAGAGCAGCGGACGTCCGATCAGCAGGACGAGCAGGACGATCGCCAATCCGATCATGGCGGCCAGACGGGCTTCGCCGGCCCCGAGCCCGAAGATCGAGCCGAACAGCGTGTGAGCGGCCTGGATGCCCGCGCCGCCGGCAGAGCCGATGCTGAACAGCGTCAGGAAGAACAGCCCGAGACCGAGGATGAAGGTGAAGACGATGCCGATCGCCGTATCGTCGGCCGGCGTGCTGCCCCCGCCGCCGCCGCCGCGAGCGACCAGCACGCCGCGCCCGAGCAGCCCGATCCCCCCACCGACCGCCACCGTGGCGGCGAACAGGCCGACACGCTGGTCGACGCCGGCCGCGGCGGCGGCCAGAGCTCCCGGGAACGCCACGTGGCTGAGGGCGTCCCCCGCGAAGACCTGCCCGCGAAGCACCACGAACCAGCCACACATCCCGCACGCCAGCGCTACGAAGCTGCCGGCGAGCAGCGCGTTGCGCATGAATTCGTGAGACAGCATCAGGCTCGGGCCTCGGCGGGGCGCGCGTCGGCTGCCCCGCGAGCGCTCGCGCTTCGACCGCGCAGGCCGACGGCGATTCGCACGAGCAGGTACACGGCGAAGGCGATCGCCGAGATGAAGAAGCCTGCGGGGTAGACCGAGAAGTACGCGATCCCCATCCCCAGCCACACGATCATCAGGCCGAGCAGAACGCTCAGCAGGAGGCTCACGGCTGGGCGCACGGTGATCAGCTGAGCGGTCGCGGGGGGCGCGACGAGCAGCGCGAACACGAGCAGCGGGCCGGTGATCTGGCTCGTGGCCGCGACCGCGACCGCGAGCAGCAGCAGGAAGCCGCCCGACAGCAGCCTCACGGGCACGCCCCGGGCGCCGGCGACGTCCGGATCCACGGAGGCGAACAGCAGCGGGCGGGCCAACGCGCCGAGGGTCGCCAGCACCGCGAACGCAACAGCGGCGAGCAGCAACAGCTGACCGTCGGAGATCGCGAGGATGTTTCCGAACAACAGGCTCTCGAGGTCCCCCAGGACACCTCCGTAGAGGCTCACGAACAGGAACCCGAGCGCGAGTGCCGTCGCCTGTACCGCACCGATCCGGGCTCCCTGTTCGGGCGAGGTACCCCGCCCGCGGCCCGAGAGGCGGCCGATCGCGAGCGCGCCGGCCCCGCAGAACGCGAAGTAGCCCCACGCCGCCGGTATCCCGACCAGCGACGCTCCGCTCGCGCCGGGAAAGGCCATCATCGAAAGCGTGTGACCGGCGAACGCCTGCCGTCGCAGCACCATCAGCCAGCCGACCAGGCCAGCCATCACGGCGACGACGCTGCCGGCGAGCAACGCATTGACCATGAAGTGGTATTCGAGGACTTCACCCAGGTCGCGCGCAAGGTTCCAGCTGAGCGTCGGGCTCGCGCTCTCAGATGGCATGGGCGTGGGTGTGGTCTCCAGCCGCGTGAGCGTGGCGGTCGTGATGGTGTGCCGGGGCCTCGGGCTGGCCGACCACCACGAGTCGGCCGTCGGAGGCCTTCAGCACCTCGACCGGCACGCCGTGCAGATCGGTCAGCGTCTCGCTGGTGATCACCTGCTCGACCGTCCCCTCGACCGCATGACCGCCGGCAAGGTAGACGACACGATCGATGTAGGGCAGCAACGGGTTGACGTCATGGGCGACCAGCAGCACGCCCACCCCGGCGTCGCGGCAGACGTCCTGGACGAGGGCCGCAACCGAGGCCTGCGTCGGCAGGTCGAGGCTGTCGAGCGGCTCGTCGAGCAACAGCAGCTCGGGACGCCTGACGAGCGCCTGGGCGATCAGCAGCCGCTGCTGCTCGCCGCCCGACAGCTGGCCGATCGGTCGCCCAGCGTAGGCGCCGGCCCCCACCATCTCGATCACCTCGGCCACCCGCGCCCGCGCGGCCTGTTGCCGAGCCGCGGACCGCCCCCAGGCCACCGGCGGCGGAAAGCCCCAGCGGTCACCATCGAGGCCCAGGCGGACAATGTCGCTGCCACGCAGCCGTGTGCTCTCGTCGAACGAGCGCCGCTGCGGCAGGTATCCGATCGCCCTGTTCGCCGCGCCGGCCGGGTTGCCCAGAACCGACACCCTCCCGGAGGCGAGCGGGATCGCGCCGAGCACGACCTTCAGAAGCGTCGACTTGCCCGACCCGTTCCCACCCAGAAGCGCAACGAACTCGCCGCGGTCCATCCTCATCGACACGTCACCCCAGATCTCGCGCGCTCCGAGCCGAACGCTGGCCCGCTCGAGCTCGATCGACTGCGCGACTGCTGCGTTGCCTGGCGCTCTCATGCCAGCCATGATAAGACTAAGTCTCGTTCTTATGCGTGTTCGAAGGCGCTCGCTCCAGGGCAGTCACTCGGTAAAGATTCGCGACGGCAGCATCCACCGCCCGAAAACCGACCCCAGGAGGGCCCCGTGCACAAGCTCAATGTCGACTCCGACGACGTACTCGCGCCCACCTACGCGGGCAGGTGGTTCGCGCATGACGTTCCCAAGTACAGGCTGCCGGCGGAGGGCATGGCTGCCGAGGCCGCCTACCAGCTGGTCCATGACGAGCTGAACCTCGACGGCAACCCGACGCTCAACCTCGCCTCCTTCGTGACGAGCTGGATGGAGCCGCAGGCCAACCGGCTCGCGGAGGAGACCCTGCCCAAGAACCTGATCGACCAGGACGAGTACCCGATGATGGAGGTGATCCACCGGCGGGTGGTCTCGATGATCGGCCGCCTGCTCCATGCGCCGGCCGCCTCGCAGCCGACCGGCACCGCCACGATCGGCTCCTCTGAGGCGATCATGCTGGCGATGCTCGCCCACAAGCGCACGTGGCAGCTGCGACGCAGGGCCGAGGGTAAGCCGGTCGACCGGCCGAACATGGTCGTGGGCGCCGATGCGCACACCTGCTGGGAGAAGTTCGCGCGCTACTTCGAGGTCGAGGCGAGGATCGTCCCGCTCGAGGAGGGCCGCTACACGATCGGCGGAGCGGACGTGTCGCCTCTGCTCGATGAGAACACGATCGGCGTCGCAGGACTGCTCGGCACGACCTTCACCGGGCAGATGGACGACCTCCGCTCGATCGACGCGCTGCTCACGAAGGTGCACGACGAGCGTGGGTGGCGTATCCCGATGCACATCGACGCGGCATCGGGCGGCTTCATCCTCCCCTTCTCGAAGCCCCAGGAGGAATGGGACTTCCGCCTGCCATCGGTGCACTCCATCAACGTCTCAAACCACAAGTTCGGCCTCGTATATCCAGGGATGGGGACCGTCGTGTTCCGGGAGGCCGCCGACCTGCCGGAGGAGCTGATCTTCCACATCAACTACCTGGGCGGGGACATGCCCAACTACACGCTCAACTTCTCCCGGCCCGCATACGGCGTGATCCTCCAGTACTTCTCCTTCCTGCGGCTCGGCCACACGGGCTACCGGCGCGTGATCAACACCGCGCTCGAGAACGCTCGCGCGCTGGCGGCGAGGCTCGCCAAGATCGAGGGGCTGGAGCTGATCGAAGACGGCTCGAACTTCCCGATCGTCGTCGCCAGGACGGCACCCGACTCGGGCGGCCCGGACGTCGATCTGCGCGTCCTCTCGCGCCGCCTGCGCGAGCGGGGGTGGATCGTCCCGGCCTACACGCTCCCGCCGAACGCGGAGCACATCACGGTGATGCGGATGGTCATCAAGGAGAACTTCTCACGAGACATGGTCGAGTTGCTCTCCGCCGACGTGCACTCGGCCTTTCAGGCGCTTTCCCGTGAGAAGACGGAGGGCGTCCAGCCGCCTCGCACGCGGCGCCGGCCCCACTGCTGATCGGCCGGCGCCCCGCGAAGCCGAGCTATTCGGCGGCGCGTTTGCGCCGGCGATCGATGAGCAGCACGGCGCCGACGACTACCACGACGACGACGAGGATCCCGCCCGCGATGTAGCGCAGTTTGTGTTTGACGGGTTTCTTCGCTTCCTTGGCGGCCGCAGCGGGTGCCAGGATCGTCACGGGCACGCCCTTGGCCCGAAGCGTGGCGGCGAGTTTCGGCTCTTCGCCTTTGCCGTATTTCACGAGCACGTGGCGCCCGTCCTTCAGGGTCAGGTGCAGAGAGCGCACCTTCTTGTTGAACGTGGCTTCCGCGATCTGCGCGCCGGCGAGCTGTTTTTCGTATTCCTGGATGCTCTCCTTCTGGAAGTGCACAGCGCTTTCGGCTCCGAGCGAAGGGGCCGCCTGGAGCAGCCAGGCGAGGGCCAGACATGCCAGCGAAAGGGCAATCTTGAGGGCGGGAGACGGTCTAGTCGATCGGATCATCCGCGGAACCCTACAGTCGCAAGGCGGCCCTTGCGCCGCCCCTACGCTCCGGTAACGAGGCCGTAACGACCCCGCCGACGAGCATCACTTGCGCGCCATCCTCACGGCCTTCAGGCGGTCGACCTTGGACGCGACGACCTTGCGCATGCGCACCGAGGCCGGCGTCACCTCGACGCACTCGTCCTCGCGCACGAACTCGAGCGCCTCGTCGAGCGTCAGTTTGCTGTGGGCGTCCAGGCGCACTAGCACATCGGCTGTCGAGGAGCGCATGTTGGTGAGGTGCTTCTCCTTCGTCGGATTCACGTCGAGGTCCTCCGAGCGGGCGTTCTCGCCGATGATCATGCCCTCATACACCTCCTCGCCGGGCCCGACGAACAGGATGCCGCGCTCCTGCAGCGTCATCAGCGAGTAGCTGACCGTCTCGCCCCGGCGGTCGGAAACGAGCGCCCCCGTCTGACGGGTGAGGAGCTCGCCTGCCCACGGCTCCCAGCGGTCGAAGACGTGGTGCATGATCCCCGTCCCCCGCGTCTCGGTTATGAACTCGGTGCGGAAGCCGATCAGCCCGCGCGCCGGGACGAGGTACTCCATGCGGACCCAGCCGGTGCCGTGGTTGGTCATGTGCTCCATCCGCCCTTTGCGCGCCGCTAGCAGCTGGGTCACTGTCCCGACATGCTCCTCCGGCACGTCGACCGACAGGCGCTCCACGGGCTCATGCCGTTTGCCGTCGATCTCACGCTCGACCACGTGCGGCTGCCCGACCGTCAGCTCGAAGCCCTCGCGGCGCATCATCTCGACGAGGATCGCGAGCTGCAGCTCTCCGCGACCCTGCACCTCGTAGGTGTCTGGCCGGTCGGTGTCCTGTATCCGCAGCGAGACGTTGCCGACGAGCTCCTGATCCAGGCGCGCCTTGATCTGGCGTGCCGTGAGCTTGTCGCCGTCTTTACTGGCCAGCGGCGAGGTGTTGACGCCGATGGTGATCGACATCGCCGGCTCATCGACGGTGATCACCGGCAGCGGCCGCGGATCCTCGGGATCGGCGAGCGTCTCGCCGATCGTCACCTCGGCGATACCGGCGACAGCGATGATTTCGCCCGGGCCGGCATCGAGAGCCTCGACGCGGTCCAGCGCGTCGGTGACGTAGAGCTCGGCCACCTGTGCGCGACGTATCGACCCGTCGGCGCGGCACCAGGCGATCTGCTGTCCCTTGCGAATCGTCCCCTCACGGACCCTGCAGATCGCCAGGCGCCCCACGTACGGCGAGGCGTCTAGATTCGTGACATACGCCTGCAGCGGATGCTCGGGGTCGTACACCGGCGCCGGGATCCGTTCGAGCAGCAGGTCCATCAGCGGTGCGAGGTCGCGCTCGGAGATCGGCTGCGCAGGGTCGTAGCTCAGCGAGGCGACGCCCGCCTTCGCGTTGCAGTAGACGATCGGAAACTCGATCTGCTGCTCGTCGGCGTCGAGATCGAGGAACAGCTCGTAGACCTCATCGACGACCTCGGCGACGCGCGCGTCGGGCCTGTCGACCTTGTTCACGACGAGGATCACGGGCAGTTTCGCCTCCAGGGCCTTGCGCAGCACGAACCGCGTCTGCGGGAGCGGGCCCTCGGAGGCGTCCACGAGCAGCAGCACCCCGTCGACCATCGTCAGGCCGCGCTCGACCTCGCCGCCGAAGTCGGCATGGCCCGGGGTGTCGATGATGTTGAGCTTGACGTCCCTGTAGCGCAGCGACGTGTTCTTGGCGAGGATCGTTATGCCCTTCTCGCGCTCGAGATCCATCGAGTCGAGCACCCGCGTGGCGACGTCCTGGCCCGCCCGGAACGCGCCGGACTGCCAGAGCATGGCATCGACCAGCGTCGTCTTGCCATGGTCGACGTGCGCGACGATCGCCACGTTGCGTATGTCATCTCTTGGTGTGAGCACGGCCCGACAGGCTAGCGTCGCAGGCCCGCCATCCTGAGGCCTGTTCGAAACCCGAAGCGCGCGAGCGCCGCCGGATAGCGCTCGGCAGCGGCGATCGTCTCCTCCAGCGCGGCCGCGAAACGCCTGATCTCATCCTCCTCGATCGTCAGCGCCGGCAGCGCCTTGATCACGTTCATGTGATGCCCGGCGACCTGACAGAAGATCCGGTGGTCGTGAAAGAGCGGAACGGTGATCAGCTGCGAGAAGAGACCCGGCTGACGTCGCTCGACCGTCTCCCAGAGCCTCCGTCCGGCGCCACCGGCCGGCGGCCCGAATTCGATCGCCCACATCAGCCCCAGCCCCCGGACCTCCCGCACGATCTCGAAGCGCTCGGTCAGCGGAGCCGTCAGCTCGAGCAGAAGCTCTCCGGAGCTCTTGGCTCGGGCCACCAGCTGCTCGCCGTCGAGCACCCTCAGCGTCGCCAGCGCGGCCGCCGCTGCGAGATCGTTGCCGCCGAAGGTCGAGCCGTGGCGGACCGCGCGCTCCATGCCGTCGAACACGCCGTCGAAGGCCGCCCGCGAGACCAGGACCGCGCCGATCGGCACGAGGCCGCCCGAGAGAGCCTTCGAGAGGCAGATCATGTCCGGCTCGAGGCTCCAGTGCTCGAGGGCGAGAAAACGTCCGGTCCGACCGATCCCGGTCTGCACCTCGTCGCACACGAACAGCGTCCCGGCGTCCCGGCACAGCTTCTGAGCGCACTGCAGGTAGCCGTCGGGCGGCAGGTTCACTCCCTTGCCCTGGATCGGCTCGAGCACCAGGGCGGCGACATCGCCTGCCGCGAGCTGCCGCTCCAATCCCCCCAGGTCCCCGAACGCGACCGGGTCGCATCCGGGCAGGAACGGGCCGAAGCCCGCCCGGAACTCGTCGTTGCCGTTGATCGAGAGCGAGCCCAACGTGAGCCCGTGGAATGCGTGCTCGGCATACAGCACCCGCGGACGGCCGGTTGCCGCACGCGCGATCTTGATCGCGGCCTCGACCGCCTCGGTGCCCGTGTTCGCCGGCACCATCGCCCCCACGCTCGCCGGGCTGCGCTCGAGCAGCTGCTCGGCCAGCACCCCGCTGAGCAGCGTCACGCCGAGCTGCGGCAGGTTCCCCGTGCGCGCCTGCATCACCTCCTCGATCGCGGCGATCGCCTCCGGATGGTTGCGCCCGATCGCGAACACCCCGTAGCCGCCGAAGAGATCGAGGTAGCGCTCGCCGTCCGAGTCGATCAGGTGCGCCCCTTCCCCGCCCTTCCACACCTTGTCGAAGCCGAGGGTCCGCAGGATCCGCCCCATCTGCGGGTTCAGGAAGCGTTCGTTCAGCGACATCTCCTCCCCGGAGCGGCTGCTGAGGATGTCGGCCACCCGCGCTGTGTTCCTGCGGCTCATCGAAGTAAGGGTAGGGGCACCGTGGCAGCCCGACGCTCGTATGCCGAGTCACGTTTGGTCACGACGATCCAACCGCCTGTGGACGCTCGATGTTTGCAAATATCAGCCCGGCCTATCAAAAACAGGACTTGTGCGCTAGCTTTTGCTCAAGACGGGGTCCTGATGTAGCTGAATAGCGAAGTCAGTGGGGGGATAGCTTTCTCACAGGCGTCGGCACGAAAGCACGACGGGGCTGATCAATAAAACGCCGCCACGGATAGGCGGCGACATATTCCTGGGGGAATGACATGCCATCAAGGTTCAAACTTCTACGGCGTGCTGCCATTTTGGGCGCCGCGCTCGCCTCGCTCATGGCCCTGTTCGGGGCCTCAACCGTCTACGCCGATGGCGTGGCGTTCAAGACCGGCGAGGTGCTCGCAGGCGCCGGCAGGGGCACGATCAAGCATTTTGATCCGAAAGGCGCTCTGCTGGACACGCTTGACACGACATCGGGTTCCGCTGAGGACACGGGCATGTGCTTCGACGCCAGCGGGAATCTCTACGCGACGAACTTCGAGGCCAACACGATGAGCAAGTTCGACGGCAGCGGCAATCTGGTTGCGGCCTCGTTCGGCTCGGGCTTCGAAACGAACCCCGAGAGCTGCGTCTTCGATGCAGCGAACAACGTTTACGTCGGACAGGCCGACGGTGAAGCGAAGGTGCTCAAGTTCACCGCGAGTGGTGAACTCCTGGCGAGCTTTGCGCCACCATCGGGACCTCGGGGCACCGACTGGATCGACCTGGCCGCCGATCAATGCACGATCCACTACACGAGTGAGGGCACCGCTATCAAGGCCTTCAACGTGTGCACGAACACCCAGCTCCCAGACATTGCCACCGGTCTGCCGGGCCCGTGCTACGGACACCGCATCCTCTCAGACGGCAGCGAGCTCGTCGCCTGCTCCAGAGTGGTCGAGCACGTGAGCGCCACGGGCGAAATCCTCCACACATATGAACCCGGAGGCTCGATCCTCTTCGCGCTCAACCTCGATCCCGACGGGACATCCTTCTGGACCGCGGACCTCGGCACGGGAGACATCTGGAGGATCGATATCGCGTCCGGGGAAGTGCTCACCCACTTCAACGCTGAAGCATCCGTCGACGTTGCCGGGTTGACGATCGTCGGTGAACTCACATGCGGGACGCAGCAGATCAGCCTCGCTCCCACGACTGCGGAAAAACCGGTCGGCGGCACCGAGACGCTCACGGCCACGGTGATCCAGTGCGGCGCGCACAAGGCAGGCGTGCCGGTCACGTTCAACGTGGGCGGAGTGAACCCGCAGACTGGTAGCGCGACCACCAACACCGAAGGTCAGGCGACCTTCACCTACACGGGCAACAACGCAGGCACGGATCACACCTTGGCGTCCTATGAAACCGTCGCGAAGCAGACCGTGACATCAAACGAAGCCACTACGGTCTGGACCAAAGCGACGGCCCCAGCGCCCGTGCTGACGCCCGCGCCCATATCGGCCGTGCTTCCGGCCAAAGAAAGCGCGGCCCCGAAAGGCACGGCGCACGCGTCGAGCATCCACGGTTGCATCGCCCAGACGGGATATGTGGCCTCGGTCTCGGGTACGTCGATCGCTGCCGTAACGTTCACGCTCGATGGGCACACGATCAAGACGCTCCACAAGCCGACCTCGGGTGCCACGTTCACGGTTCGCCTCAACGTGCGCTCCGGTTCGGCGCATCATCTCGCGATGCGTGTGGTCTTCACGTCCACGAGCAAAACGCCGACCACGACGTTCCGCAGAACCCTCGCACGGTGCGCGGCCGTGCACCACGTCTCTCTGCCGAGGTTCACGGGCTGAGATTCGCGCGATGTTGCACGAGCGGCGGCTGGCCAACCTGGCCGCCGCTCGCGCTCAGCGCCAGGCGAGGCGAGCCGGCGGGATCGACCGGTGATGTGTAAGCGACTGTCGCTCGGGCTCGCCGGGTGCGTGCTCGCGCTGCTGAGCGCCGCGCCGTTGCTCGCGACCGCGAGCGCCGACGCGCAGAGCCCCCAGCAGGAAGCAGCGTCGCCGAACCCGCAGCCGGGCAGCTCGCCGCAGATGGCGGCGCCGACGCCCGCGCCGCCCGTGGACGTCGTGCTCTCGGACGAGCGCACGCTGACGACATGGGCGCACCCCCTCGAAGCCGTACCGATCTATTCCCTTCCGGACACCCATGCGCGACGGTTGACGCACCTGCACCTGGAAACCGAGGACGGCTTCGAAGAGATCTACCTGCTGCTCGTCCGACACATCGACCCGCAGGGTCGCGTGTGGGTCAAGCTGCGGATCCCGGGACGGCCCAACGGGCGCACCGGCTGGGTCCTGCGCGACTCGCTCGGGTCCTTCCAGCAGACGCGCTGGCTGGTCGTGATCAACCTGGCCGAGCGTAGGCTCACGGCCTACTTCAAGGGTCGCAGGCGCCTCAGCGCCCCGGTCGGTGTTGGCAAGCCGAGCTCGCCGACGCCGAGGGGGCGCTTCTGGATCCGCGAGCGCTTTCGTATCACCGACCCCAGCAACCCCTACTGGCCCTATGCGCTCGGCACGTCCGACTACTCGACGCTGACCGACTGGCCGGGGGGCGGCGTCGTCGGCATCCACGGCGACTTCGGTGAACCGCGGCTGATCCCGGGCGATCCCTCCCATGGCTGCGTGCGGATGCACGCGGCGGACATAGCCTGGCTCGCGACTCGCGTGAGCCTCGGCACGCCGGTGGACATCATCTAGACGCTTTCATCGTCGCTTCATCCGGGCCCACCTAGCTTGGCGGTGCTTGACCCGTAACCGACGAAAGGAAGCACCATGATCAAGCGTTTGACGACCGGAACGGCGATCCTCGCGATGGCAGCGGTGATGGCAGCCAGTGGCGTCGCGGCAGCCCAGAGCGGCACCGCAGCGGCCCACAAGAAGGCCACCTATCACGCGGCCAAGCACGCGAGGAGCGCGCAGGCCACCGAGACGACTGGACCGGACACCGACAGCGTGCAGTCGGGTGACCAGACCACACCTGACAGCGCCTCGGTATCCGCCTCGGAGACATCCTCCGGTGAGACGAGCAGCGAGACCGCAGGCGACGGTCCCGGCGGCCACGAAGACGCGCCGGGCTCGGAAGCCGATCACCAGTTCGAAGGCGAAGAGTAACCGGGCGCCGCGGGCATGATCCGTCGCCCGCGCAGGCCGAGCGTCCGTGGTAGGCGGGGCCAGGTGGCCCCGCCTACCGTTGATGTCACCTTCATCTCCACATGACACGGTGGCTGCTGCCGTGCGCGTTCTGGTAGTCGAGGACAAGGTCAAGCTCGCCGCCATCCTTGGCAGGGGCCTGCGCAAGGAAGGGCTCTCCGCGGACACCTGCGGGACGGGCGAGGACGCGATCTGGATGGCGGCAGCGACTCCCTACGACGCCGTGATCCTCGACGTGATGCTGCCCGGCATCGACGGCTTCGAGACCTGCAGGCGTCTTCGCTCCGAGGATGTCTGGGCTCCGATCCTGATGCTGACCGCGCGGGAGAGCATCGATGACCGCGTCGCGGGTCTCGACAGCGGCGCCGATGACTACCTGACCAAGCCCTTCTCGCTGCGCGAGCTCCTGGCACGCCTGCGCGCGCTGACGCGACGCGGCGCGGCCGAGCGTCCCACCGTCCTGGGGGTCGGCGATCTGCAACTCGACCCGGCGTCCCGCCGGGTGTGGCGCGGCGAGGCGGAGATCTCACTCTCCCAGAAAGAGTTCGCGCTCCTTGAGGCCCTCATGCGGCGCGCCGGCCAGGTGCTCTCGCGGCTGGATCTGCTCGAGGCCGCGTGGGACCAGTCGTACGAGAACCGCTCGAACATCGTCGACGCCTACGTCCGCCGGCTGCGCGAGAAGATCGACCGCCCGTTTCGCGCGCAGACGCTCGAGACGGTGCGAGGCGCGGGCTACCGACTCCGCGAGGACTCGCCATGAGCCTCCGGCCGCTCGCCCGGCTCGGACTGCGCGTGAAGGTGACGCTCGCCTTCGCGCTCGCCATGACGCTCCTGCTGGGAGCGCTCGGAATGTTCGTCTACCTTCGCTATCAGGACGGCCTCGACCGCTCGCTCAACCAGGGGCTGCGCTCGCGCGCCGATGACGTGCGAGCACTCGTCATGCAGGCGGACTCCGGGCTACGGCAGGCGGGTCGGAGCTCGCTCGCCGCGCCGGGCGAACGCTTCGCGCAGATCCTCTCCGCCGACGGCAGGGTCCTCGACTCGACGCCCTCGCTGCCCGCCCGCTCGATCCTCAGTCCCGCGGAGCTGTCGCGCAGCGGCACCCGGCCGACCCTCGTTGCAAGCAAGCGAATCCCCGATCCGGCCGGCAGCTCGCGCCTGCTCGCGATCCCAGTCCGTGCTCAGGACCAGCGAATGGTCGTCGTCGTCGGGGCCTCGCTGCGTCAGCGCGAGGACGCTCTCGCCGAACTGCGGACGGTATTGCTGCTGGGCGGTCCGGTCGCGCTCGCGTTCGCCTGCCTGCTCGGCTATGCGGTCGCGGCGCTTGCCTTGCGCAGCGTCGAGTCCATGCGCCGACGCGCGCTGCACGTCTCTCTCGTCGATCGCGGACAGCAGCTCCCCGTCCCGCCCGGCAACGACGAGCTGGCGCGCCTGGCGCGCACGTTGAACGAGATGCTCGCGCGCAACGAGGTCGCCTTCGCCCGCGAGCGGGCCTTCGTCGCAGACGCAAGCCACGAGCTTCGCTCGCCATTGGCGATCCTTCGGGCCGAGCTCGACGTCGCCTTGATGGGCGAGAGCTCGCCGGAGGAGCTGCGAGCCGCTGTTACGTCGGCGGCCGAGGAGACCGATCGGCTGTCCGCGCTGGCCGAGGATCTTCTGACGCTCGCCCAGGCTGACCAGGGGAACCTGCCAATTCAGCGCGAGCTCGTGGACCTGCATGAGACCCTCGAGCGCGTGGGCCGCCGCTTCGTCCAGCCCGCCCGCGAAGCGGGTGCCGTGATCGAGACGAGGGCCTCGCCGGCCACGCGAGTCAGCGCTGACCCGCGCCGCCTCGAGCAGGCCCTCGGGAACCTGCTGGAGAACGCGCTGCGCCACGGCGCTCACACGGTCGTGCTGCAGGCCGAGCGTCACGGCAGGCAGCTTGAGCTGCGTGTGAGCGACGACGGCCCGGGATTCCCGCCGCCGTTCCTGGAGGTAGCGTTCGAGCGCTTCACCAGGGCTGACCGGCCACGGACCATTCCCGGCGCGGGGCTCGGTCTCTCGATCGTGCGAAGCATCGCCCGCGCGCACGGCGGCGAGGCCTATATCTCAAACGGCGCGGCTGGAGGGGCCCACGTGTGGCTGTCGATACCTGAGCAGCCGACGGACGCGCACGCCTCCGCCCATCGCGATCCTCGCCCGGATGCCCGCTCGCGTCCCGCCAACCTGTCCCTGCCGTAGCGCGCGAGCCGCTTCGCAGGGACAGGTTGAGATTTGCGAAGACCGTTCAGGAGGCGTTCAGGTCGCCTGTGCCAGTCTGCGGCGCATGCTCAAGAGAACGCCATCATTCGTCGTGCTCGCCGCGCTGCTCGTGGCCAGCGGCTGCGGCAGCAGCTCGAGCAGCACCACCGCTTCCAGCACCCGCGCCTCGGCCGGCGCAACGACCGCGCCGGAATCGGGCGCGGCACTGGCGGCCGACGCCAAATCGGCTGCGACGGGCGACATCCCCGACAGCCAGAACTTCCTGACGCTGAGCGCGCCGCGCCTGCGCATCTCAATGATCTACCCCGAGGGATGGACCGTCCAGGAAGGCGCGACCGGCGTCTCGATCCGGGACAAGAACAATCTCGTTCGGGTCGCGCTCTCAAACGGGTCGGCTCCGACGACGGCCAGCGTGCGGGGCCAGCTGGCCACACTCAAGAGCTCCACGCCGGGTCTCACGGCCGGAGCGGTCCGTGCCGTCTCGCTGAAGAGCGGCCCAGCCGTGAGGGCGACGTACACGACCCAGAGCGCTCCGAACCCCGTCACGGGCAAGCAGGTGACGCTTATGGTCGATCGCTACGCGCTCGCGCACGCGGGACGAGTGGCGATCGTCGATCTGGGGACGCCGGTCGGGGTTGACAACGTCGACGCGTACAAGCGCATGATCGAAAGCTTCAAATGGCAGTGAAGAGCCTCTACGTAGAGCCCGCCGAGGATGCGCAGGAGGTTCGCTGGGGTGCCCTGGAGTGCCATGACGTCTTCAAGATCTACCGTGCCGGGCCCGTCGAGACGGTCGCCCTGCGCGGTCTTGACCTGAAGGTCGAGCCAGGGGAGCTCGTCGCGGTCCTCGGGCCCTCCGGCTGCGGCAAGAGCACGCTGCTCGCCCTGGCCGCGGGCCTGGACGAGCCGTCTGCCGGCGAGCTGCGCGTGTGGGGCCGTTCGCTCGGGCGTCTGGATGAGGCCGAGCTCGCCGCCTATCGCGCACGAGACCTGGCGATCGTCTTTCAGAGCGACAACCTGTGGCCCGCGCTCTCAGCGCAAGAGAACGTGGCGATCTCGCTGCGGCTCTCCGGTCGCGACGACGCCGAGGCCGCGGCCGCACAGAGCCTCGCGGCCTTCGGCCTCGCCGAGCGCCGGGCCCACCGGGCGGCGGCGCTGTCCGGCGGTGAGCAGCAGCGCG
>JAOPZM010000076.1 GCA_025964115.1 Solirubrobacterales bacterium | reverse complement strand
ACCGCATCGGCGAGACCGGCGAGTTCGAACCGGTCGAGCTCGAGGAGGTAACCGAGCGCGGCCCGGCGCTGGTGATCCGCGCCGGAGGCGGGCGTGTCGGTGAGAGCTTCGGAGTCGACGGCGAGCGCATGAGCATCGGCCGCCGGCCCGACAGCGACGTGTTCCTGGACGACGTGACGGTCTCGCGCGACCATGCGGTGCTGATCGCGCGCGCAGACCAGTGGTACCTGGATGATTGCGGCTCCCTGAACGGCACCTACGTGAACCGCTCGCGGATCGAGTCCCAGCGCCTGGAGGAGGGCGACGAGGTGCAGATCGGCAAGTACAAGCTGACGTTCCACGCGCGCTGATGGCTGCCCAGGCACCACAGGCGGGCGTGGATGATCTCGACCTCGAGATCGCCGGTGAGCCTCCCGACGCGGGCAAACGCCAGAAGTCGCTGACGATCGGCGCGGTCTGCAAGGCGCTCGCGCAGGAGTTCCCGGACATATCGATCTCGAAGATCCGCTACCTCGAGGACCAGAAGCTGCTCACCCCTCGAAGGACGCCCGGCGGCTACCGCCTGTACACGCAGGGCGACGTGGCGCGCCTGCGCACGATCCTGCGCATGCAGCGCGACGAGTTCCTGCCGCTGCGGGTCATCCGCCAGGAGCTCGCGGCGGGGCGCTCCGGTGACTCGGCGCCGATTCCCGGTCGCGTGGGACGCGACGGCATGCGCGCGTGGCGTCCGAGCGTAAGCGTGCGCGAGTCCACCGGTGCGCTGTATTCGATGGATGACGTTCTGGAGGAGACCAAGGCCGAGGGCAAGCTCGTGCGCGAGCTCGAAGAGTACGGCGTCGTCAAGGGCGAGATGCGCGGCGGCGTGCGGTACTTCGACGAGACCGAGCGGGAGATCATCGCCGCGGTGGCCGAGCTGGCCCGCTACGGCGTAGGCGGGCGCAACCTGCGCGTCTTCCGCTCCTCGGCCGACCGCGAGGCCAACCTGCTGCAGCAGATCCTCGCGCCCGCGCTGCGCTCGCGCAACCCGGAGCGGCGCAAGGAGGCGGTCGACGCGCTCGAGAACCTCGCGGCCGTCGCGACCCACCTCAAGCACCTGCTGCTGATTCGCGATCTGCGCAAGATCGTCCGCTGATGTCCTCCCCGGCAGGGGATGCGGGACAGCTGCGGCGGCTGATTCGCGAGATCCCGGACTTCCCGCGGCCGGGGATCGGCTTCAAGGACATCACGCCGTTGATGGCCGACCCGGCTGCGCTGAGGGAGGCGGTGCGCCAGCTCGCCGACTACGCGCGGCCGCTGCGGGTGGACTGCGTCGTTGCGGCCGAGGCGCGCGGCTTCCTGCTGGGGCCGGCACTCGCCATCGAGCTGGGTGCCGGCTTCGTGCTGGCGCGCAAGCCCGGCAAGCTGCCACACGAGACCGTCAGCGCCGAGTACACGCTCGAGTACGGCGAGGCGAGGCTCGAGATGCACAGCGACCCGACCCAGCACGGCAGGCGGGTGCTCGTGCACGACGATCTGCTCGCGACGGGCGGTACGGCCCGGGCGCTCTGCGAGCTGGTGGAGCAGCTCGGCGGTGAGGTCGCAGGCTGCGGCTTCCTGGTCGAGCTGGCCTTCCTCGGCGGCCGCGAACGCCTGGCTCCCTATCCCGCGCACGCGCTGCTCAGCTACGAGTCATAAGCTCTCTCGTCGTGCCCACAGCGCGCTGTACCCGCACGATCGCCGCACCGGCCGACGAGCTGTGGCTCCTGATCCGCGACCCGCATCACCTGCCCCGCTGGTGGCCGCGAGTGACCCGCGTTGAGGATGTCGAGGGGGATGCCTTCACGGAGGTCATGAGGACCGCGAAGGGAAGGCTCGTGCGCGCAGACTTCAACGTCGTCCGGGCCGACGAGCGCGAGCGGGCGCTGCGGTGGGCCCAGCGACTCGAGGGCACGCCCTTCGGGCGCCTGTTGAGCTCTGCCGAGACGGAGGTGCGTCTCACTCCCGCGGCCGATGGTGCGCCGGACGGGGGCGGCGCGGCGACCGAGGTGACGATCGAGCTGCGCCAGTCGCTGACCGGGTTCTTTCCGCGCTTCGGGGGCTTCATGGTGCGCCGCGCGGCCGCCGCCACGATCGAGCAGGCGCTCGACGGGCTGGAGCGCATCAGTGGCTGAGGCGACGCCTCCCGCGAGGATGCGCTGGTGGGGATGGGGGGACCCGGCGCGACCGTCCGGCCTGCCCGCCCATGCGCTGCGCTTCCTCGCAGACACCGTCGGCGTGGCGGAGCACCCGCGCCCGCCCGTCGCACTCGAACGGGTGCGCCTGGACGCTCCCGGCCTGAGCGCGGCGGCGCTCGCGTCGATCCGCGACGTCACAGGCCCCGACGGCGTGCGCGATGACCACGCCACCCGGGTCGAGCATGCCGTGGGCAGGGGCTACCCGGATCTCGTGCGTGTGCGCGCGGGCGCGCCGGAGGGCGCGCCCGACGCGGTCGTGTATCCCGCCGGGCACGAGCAGGTGCGCGCGCTGCTCGACCTCTGCGCAGAGTCGCGCATCGCCGTGGTGCCGTTCGGCGGGGGCACGAGCGTCGTCGGAGGCGTCTCGCCGCTGCGCGGCGAGCAGCAGGCGGTGATCGCCTTCGACCTCGGTCGCATGGGCGCCATGCTGTCGCTCGATCGCGCGTCGATGACCGTGCACGTGGGAGCCGGGATGCGGGCGGCCGAGCTGGAGCGGCGCCTGGGTGCGGGAGGCCTGACGCTCGGCCACTTCCCGCAGTCCTTCGAGTACGTCTCCCTCGGCGGGTGCGCCGCCACCAGGTCGGCCGGTCAATCCTCGACCGGCTATGGGTCGATCGACAAGATGGTTCTGGGCATGCGCTTCGCGGCCCCCTCGGGAGACATCGAGCTGCAGGCTCAGCCCGCCAGCGCGGCCGGGCCAGGGCTCCGCCAGCTGCTCGTCGGCTCCGAGGGCACGCTCGGGGTCATCAGCGAGCTCTCGCTCCGTGTCCGAAGCGCCCCTGGCGAGCGCGTCTACGAGGGGTTCATGTTCGAGGACTTCTCCTCGGGCGTTGAAGTGATGCGCACGCTGGCGCAGCAGCACGCGGCGCCAGACGTGGCAAGGCTCTCCGACCGGCCCGAGACGCGCATGTCGCTCGCGCTGGCGGGCGTGGGCGGCGCGAAGGGCCGCTTCGGGCGTGCCTACATGGGGCTGCGTGGCTACGGCGACGGCTGCCTAGCGATCATGGGCTTCGAGGGAGAACGCGACGAGGTGGCCTTCCGGCGGGCCCGCGCGGTCGCCCATGCGCGCGCGGGCGGCGCGCTGGCCCTCGGGCGCTCGCCG